>JANNGR010000368.1:0-16107 GCA_031403955.1 Betaproteobacteria bacterium | reverse complement strand
AAGAACGGGCGACGGGCATACCGCATTCGACGCCTGCCGACACGAATGGAAACGGCGTGCTGCAGCAGACTGAGTTTCTTCCCGACTTGAACAAAAACGGTTTCGTCGCCACGGGCAACGGAGACGATTTCGACAACCGATCAGCAGCCGAGAAAACCAACATCGGGATCGGCGGCAATGGATTCGCCGATAAGGGTTCCTCCGGTGCCAAATGGACGGACATCTCGCTATCGACAAGTTTTACCGGCCCGAATTTCCCAGACCCTGGCGGTCCTGGGATTCCAAACCAGCCCAGTTTCGTCTACGACTTCAACGTTTTGGCTAGTGCCGTATTGCCGACCACGAAGCTGTTTTTCAATCTTATCTTCGGGGACTATGACGTTGTTCCGGCGAACGTGAACCTTACGTTTGCGTCAGCACCGGGAAGAACGGTGGTGTTAGCCACACAGCCAGGTGCCGCAGATGGTCTGATTCAGGCAACGTCTGCGCTGCTGGACTTTAACGAAGTCTTCACGAATGACGGAGTTGGAGGGTGGAACGGCTTTTTGAAGGTTGATTTCATTGCACCGAACGAGCCTTACACCGCATTTGACTTTACGGAATTAAGCGTTACCCAAATTTCTTCGGCAGCGGTGCCCGTGCCTGCGACGCTGCCGTTGGTAGTCGTTGGTTTGCTTGCGTTGGCGTTTAGCGCGAGGCGCCGGTCCGCATGAGTTGGCAGGTCGCTATTGCCGGCGGGCGTTTGCTTTCAACGGGCCAAACGGCCTAGCAAGGCGAGTGCCACGACTCGCCCCGGCACGGGCCCTTGCCAGACCCCGGCAGGCTGCTAGCCATTGGCAGCGTCAGACTGATCTGGCACCCCGGTGCCATATCACCACGCGCCCAGATCGTGCCACCATGGCGCTCCACCACCCGGCGCGCCAAGGCCAGGCCGATGCCAATGCCTTCGAATTGCCTGGCACTGTGCAGGTGCTGGAAAACGCGAAACAGCCGGTCCTGAAACCGGGGGTCGAAGCCGACCCCGTTGTCGCGAATGTGCAATTCACAGACGCCGGCTTCGCCTTGGGTCCAGCCAACGTCGATCGTAGCCAGCGGGCAGTCACACGTGAACTTCAAGGCGTTGTCCAGCAGGCTCGCCAGCATTTGACTCAGCAACGCCATGTCACCGCGCACGGCAGGTAGATTGGGGGCAACGCGCCATTCAATCCGGCGCGTCGACGTGTCGGGCTCAAGTTGGTGGCGCAAATCGGAAATCAGCCGCGCCAGGTCGACGTCGCAGACCTGCAACTCAACCCGACCGACCCTTGACAACTCCATCAAACCATCCATCAGCCGCGCCATATGGGCCGCCGCCGCACCGGCCCTGTTCAGGTACGACTGAATGGCGTCGTCGACGCCGTCGCCCAGTTCCTCCCGCACTATTTTTAGGTATTCGCTCACATGCCGCAAAGACGCGCGCAGATCGTGCGAGACCGAATAGGTGAAGTCTTCCAGCGCCAGTCGGGACTGCGCCAACTCCGACTGAAGTTGTTCGATCTGCTGGCGCGCCGCCTCCAGCTCGGTGCTCATTTCGCCGGACGCTTCCAGTTTGCAATCACGCTTTGCCTGCCGCGCGCCACACTCAGGGCGCCCGGCGGCGTGTCCTTGGTGATGGTCGAGCCACCGCCCACCGTGCCGCCGGCGCCGATCGTGACTGGGGCCACCAGCACGCAGTTGCTGCCCACATGTACGTCGGCTTCAATCACCGTGCGGTGTTTGTGCGCGCCGTCGTAATTGGCGGTAATGCTGCCGGCGCCGTAGTTCACCCGTTCGCCCACCGTGGCGTCACCCAGATAGGCCAGATGATTGGCCTTGGCGCCGCGGGCCAGGGTCGAATTCTTGATTTCGACAAAGTTGCCAACATGCACTTGCGCGCCGAGTACCGCGCCCGGACGCAGACGGGCAAACGGCCCGACCAGCGCGCCCTCACCCACCGTGACACCGGCTTTCTCGCCTTCGATATGGGTAAACGGATGGATCACGGCACCGGTGGCAATGGTGGCATTGGCGATCACGCAGTTGGCGCCGATCGACACGTCGTCACCCAAAAACACCGAGCCTTCAAACACACAATTGACGTCGATCGCCACGTCTTGCCCGCATTGCAAGCTGCCACGCACGTCAAAACGCGCCGGATCGGCTATGCGCACGCCCTGCTCCATCAAATGCCGGGCCAGCCGGTGCTGGTAGGCCCGCTCCAGCTCGGCCAGTTGCAGCGGGCTATTGACCCCCGCCACCTGCACCGGGTCGGTGATCTTGTGCGCCAATACAGTGACGCCGTCGGCTACCGCGAATTTGACGATGTCGGTCAAGTAGTACTCAGCTTGCGCGTTGGTGTTGTCCAGTCGTGCCAGCCAGCCCCTTAGCAGCCGTGCCGGCACGGCCATGATGCCGCTGTAGATCTCCTTGATCGCCAGTTGTTCGGCGCTGGCGTCCTTTTGCTCGACGATGGCCACCACTGCGTCATGACCAGCAACACGAACAATCCGGCCGTAACCAGCCGGGTCCGGCAATTCGAGTGTGAGTAATGCCAGGTTGGAGCCATCACACAACGCGACCAGGCGGCGCAATGTCTGTACCTCGGTCAGCGGCACGTCAGCGCTCAGCACCACCACCACACCGTCATCGGGCAATAGCGGCACTGCCTGCAACACGGCATGACCCGTCCCCAACTGGGGCTGCTGCCGCACAAACTGCAATTTCAGCGCGGGTGCCGCGCCGTCGACCGGCATACAGGCCTTTTCCACCGCCTCGGCTGCATGGCCGGTGATCAGCACCGCGCTGCGCGCCCCAAGGGCGGCGGCGGTAGCCAACACATGGTGCACCAGTGCACGACCGGCCAAGGGGTGCAATACTTTGGGCAGTTTGCTTTTCATGCGGGTACCCTTGCCCGCCGCCATGATGACCACGTCTACCGCTGCATTGCCTGTTGCCATGTCTCGATCCGATCGCCTGGTTGTCTGCTGGTCCCGGATTATCGGTCTGCTGGCTGCGATCGCGGCGCTGACGCTGTTGCAGGCTTGCAGCGCGGTCAAGCTGGCCTACAACAATGTTCCCGAGTTAGGGTACTGGTGGCTGGACGGTTATGCAGACCTGAATGAAGCCCAGTCGCTCAAGGTGCGCGGGGAACTGGCCCGGCTGCACCAGTGGCACCGCACGGTCGAGTTGCCAAGGGTTGCGGAGTTATTGCAAAAAATCCAGCAGCTCGCGACCTTGGACGCCACGCCAGAGCAGGTCTGCGGGCTATTCGCGGACGCCCGCAACCGCTTCGACGCGCTCGCCTCACAAGCCGAACCGCCGGCGGTCACCATCGCCATGGGCCTGAGCGCCGCGCAACTGACTCACATTGAAACCAAATTCGCCAAGACCAATGCCGAATGGCGCGACGAATGGAGCACAGGCAACCCGTCAGAGCGCCAGGCCAAACGGTTGAAGACGGCGGTGGAGCGCAGCGAGCAGTTCTACGGCTCATTGGACGAGCGCCAACTCGCCGTTTTACGCAACGCCATCACCCGCTCGGACTTCGACCCCCAGCGCAGTTACACCGAGCGGCTGCGCCGCCAGCAGGACCTGTTGCAAACGCTGCGCCAGATCAACAGCGCTTCCAATGGGTCCGCGGTCAATATGTACCAGGCCACCACCGCGCTGCGCGCTTACCTGGAACGTTCGACCCACTCGCCCAATCCCGCCTACCGCGCCTACTCCGACAAAGCGATTCTGGATAGCTGCAAGACCTTTGCCCAACTGCACAACAGCACCACGCCCGAGCAACGCGAACGGGCGATGCGCCGCCTGGCCGCTTACGAACGCGACGCGCGCGAACTCGCCGCACAGCGGTAGACGGCCTGGTGCAGGCGTCACCAGGCTGGCACCGCCGCCTCAGGCGTGGCTTGAAAAACTGATGGCGGCGGCCGAGTCCACCCATTTGACTTGTTTCAGATCGGGCCGGACCAGCCACGACAACACGACGGCCACGGCCAAAGCCAGCGCGATGCAGGTCAGGGTCCAGCGCAGCAGTTTTGCCGCCGGTTGCCCGGCGGACGGTTTCAACCCCAGATCCGCATCGTCCCTCGCCGGGGGCGATGCACCTTTGGGGCTCATGCTGTTCTCCTGATCTGCCGGGGCACGGGCGGTGTCATAAAAGTCCTGCGCATGGAATTCCCGCCCGTGGAGATGAACGGCGGCTGCACTGATTGGAAATTCAAGCTGTTTCATATCCGCTCCTATTGCTGGAATGGCTGCTGTCAGGCAACCACTTTACGACTCTGCGGCACCACTGTCATCCCCCAAATTATGGACAAAGTTCGAACTGCTGACCAAATGCTTCCGGAGCCCGGCAGACCATGCGGTTCTTGTTACAGTGGCGGCACAACACGCCGCTGGCGCGAAGAAAAAACTTCACATGCCCAACGAACTGGACAGCTTTGTCGCTGACGAGCAATACGGGTCTTCCGTGCGCGCGCTGGCGGAGCGTGGTGAAGTGCGGCGTTTCCGCAAGGGAACCATCCTGATTCATGAGGGGGACACGGGCGACACGGTGTTCATCGTGCTCAGCGGACGGGTAAAAGTGTTCAGCACGGACGCCAACGATAAGGAAATCACTTTCGGCACGTTCGGTGCTGGTGAATATTTCGGCGAGCTGGCGCTGGATGGCGGAGCGCGCTCGGCCAGCGTGATAACCCAGCAGCCGTGCGTTTGCGCGGTGGTCACACGCGCCACCTTGCTCGCGTTCATTGCCCAGCATCCGGAATTTGCGCTGCAGTTATTGGCCAAGGTAATCCACCGCCTGCGCATGGTGACCCGGGACGCACGCAACCTCGCGTTCATCGATGTCTATGGACGCCTGACCGGCTGTCTGGACCAACTGGCCACGCCGCAGCCGGACGGCACCCGACTGATCGCCGAGCGCATCACGCACCAGGAGATTGCCAGCCGACTTGGCTGCAGCCGCGAAATGGTGAGCCGGATCCTGAAAGACCTGGAAGTTGGTGGTTACGTGCGGGTGACAGACCACCGCATCGTGCTGGCGGGAAAACTTCCGCAACGCTGGTAACTAGCAGAATTCACCGGTCAAGTCAACAGGTTATTGTGTGCATATGTCACAAGACTGGCTGCCCAGGTTTACCGCCGATTGGTGCGCCCGGCTCGTACGCTTGCGGCAACGCACTTAAGAGCGGTCCGCATTCGCAGGCCCGGTGCGCGAACGGAGCGATTGCCATGAAACCGCAACCAGACGGATTTTCTGAGCTGGGGTTGCTGCGCCTGGCGCTGAACCAGGTCGACTATGGCCTGGTGGTCGTGGACGTCGACACCGGCGCGGTCCAGTTTGCCAACGCGCTGGGGCGCGATGTGCTGGATGATATCGCCGATGACACCGGCGGCAAGCGGTGCGACACCGGCCTGTGCCTGGTGAATGGGCGTGTGATGACGCGCCGGCCGATCCACGCTGACCTGTTGCGCCATACGTTGGCGCGCACCCGAGCTGGCTTGCGCGGGCTGCTCAGTCTGGGAGCGGGCGACCAGACCTCGGCGGTGGCCGTGGTGCCGCTGTCTGCGCCCCAGGCGGGCCCGGCAGCCGGCACTCAGGCTGAAGAAAACGCGGACGCGGACGCGCCTTGCCATGCCTTGCTGGTGTTTGCCAAACAACAGTTATGCGACGACTCGACGATGGCGCTGTTTGCGCGCGAACGCGGCCTCACCAATGCGGAAGGGCAAGTGCTGGCGCAGGTCTGCCGCGGTCTGCGGCCGGCCCAGATCGCCGACCACCACGGCGTGCAAATTTCCACCGTGCGTACCCAACTGCGCAGCATCCGTCTGAAAACCTGTACCGACACGATTCGCGAACTGGTGCAAAAGGTATCGGTACTGCCGCCGATGGCGCGCCATCTTTCGGCCCATGTTGCCGCGTGAAACGGCGTTTTGAGGGTGCCGGTTTGGCTCAGGACTGCAGCGCGGCCCACATTTCCTGGTCGCGCGCAGCGGTCCAGATACGCGGGTTCTTGATGCCTTTGGCTTCGTCGTAGGCGCGGCTGACATCAAATGGAAGGCAGTGTTCGTAAATGAACACGTCGCCAAAAACCGGGTCCATGCTGTTGCGCGTATGTTGCATCGCGGCCTTGAGATCCATATTCGCGCCGGCCGCTTCCTTGCCGCAACGAAACAGGGTTTCCACCCACAACCTGGTGTAGTCCAGCGCCTTGTTGACGTCGGTTTTGCCGCGCATCGCTTCGCCACGACCGGGCACAATCGCTTCGGCGTTCAAGGCACGAAGTGCCTCGAGCGTGGCCGGCCACTCCTGTAGTTGGGCGTCGCCGGTGTAGACGCCGGCCCGATATTCCACCAGGTCGCCGCTGAACAGTACTTTTTCCTGTTCCACCCACGCTATCGTGTCGCCACGCGTATGGCCCGGCCCCGGATGCCAGACCTGCACCGTGACACCGCCCAGATCGAGCGTGAGTTTGCCCGGAATTTCATTTTTCGTCGGGTCGCCACCACCGATCACCAGCGTGGGCCAGGTCAAACCCGGCACCGATTCCGAATTGCGAAACAGGCGCGGAAAACGCTCCATCTCGCTTTGCATGTCTTGCGCACCACGCTCCTGTATCAGTTCCAGCGTGCCCTGGCTGGCGATGATTTCGGTCGCGCCTTCGGCAAAATAAGCACTGGCGCCAAGCACCCGCACCGCGTGGTAGTGGGTCAGCAACACGTATTTGATCGGTTTGTCGCTGACGCCGCGAATCCTGGCGATCAGGTCGCGCGCCATCGCCGGCGTGGCGGTCGCGTCGCTGACCATGACGAACTTGTCGCCGATGATCACACCTGAATTAGGGTCGCCCTCGGCGGTGTAGGCCCAGCAATGGTCACTGAGTTGCTCGAAGGTGATTTTCTTGTCTTCCAGGTCAGCCTGGGAGGCGAAGGTTTTGGGGGCGCTGGGGTTGGACATGAACTACTCCTGAAGATCGGACAATTTTACCGATCCGTAATTTGCTACGGCAGCTTGAATTCGGGTGATTGGGCGCGTCCGGTGCAGCAGCGACTGCCAGCGTCCGCTACAGTGACCGCATGTTTGACGCCCTATTTCGCGCCTTTGAGTCGCGCGTAAAGGCCACTGCCTTGCCCCCGGGCGGCGCGCCGCCGGATGGCTTGCTGGCCTTTTACTGGCACTTCATTCGCCAGACCCGCGGATTGTTCCTCGCCATGTTGCTGAGCTGCCTGCTGGTGGCGCTGAGCGACACCGTCACACCGGTACTGATTGGCAAGCTGGTGAGCCTGATGACGGCTACCGAGCGCCAGGCCGCCCTGCGCGACGCGTGGCCGATGTTGATGATGATGCTGGGCTTCATGCTGGTGCTGCGCCCGCTGATACTGTTGTTCGACAGCCTGTTGCGTTTCAACGCCGTGATGCCGGGGCTGACCAGCATGGTGCGCTGGCAAAACCACTGGCACGTGGTGCGCCAGAGCTGGCCTTTTTTTCAGGACGACTTCGCGGGAAGAATTGCCAACCGTGTCATGCAAACCGGCAATGCCTTGCGCGAAAGCGCCGTCTCCGGTGTGCGCGCGGTCTGGTACATCCTGATTTATGGCCTGACCACGATTGTGTTGATGTGCCTGGCCGATTGGCGGCTAGCGATTCCGACCGTGTGCTGGTTTGCCGGCTACATGCTGTTTCTGCGATATTTCGTGCCGCGCATGCGCGACCTTGCCAAAGCCAGTTCCGAGGTGCGCTCGCGCGTCGTGGCCAGGGTGGTGGACACCTACACCAATATCCTCACGGTGAAACTGTTTGCGCGCCCGAGCGACGAAGACCGGTACGTGCAAGAAGTGATCGATTCACACCAAAACGCAATGGCGCGCCATATGCGGCTGGTGACGCAGTTCATCTGGATTCTGTGGCTGCTGAATGCGCTGTTACTGGTGGCTACAGCCGCCGTTGGTCTGACGTTGTGGCAGGCATCCGCGCTGGAGGTCGGTGTATTCGCCATGGCTTTGCCGCTGGCGTGGCAGATCACCAGCGCGGCCGGCTGGGTGTCGTGGGAAGTGGCCGGCATCTTCGAGAACATTGGCGTGGTGCAGGAAGGCATGGAAACCATCGCGGTGCCACATCGCATGAGCGACCACCGCGACGCCAGGCCACTACATGTCACACGCGGCGAGATCCGTTTCGAGCATTTGAGTTTTGCCTATGACCCGCAACGCCCGGTGCTCAAGGGCATCACCCTCACGGTGCGGCCCGGCGAACGCATTGGCCTGGTCGGGCGATCCGGCGCGGGCAAGTCGACGCTGGTCAACCTGCTGCTGCGGTTTTTCGATGCCGGCAGTGGCCGGATCCTGATCGACGGCCAGGATCTGGCGCATGCCACACAAGACAGCGTGCGCAGCCAAATCGGCATGGTGACGCAGGACACGTCGCTGCTGCACCGATCCATCGCCGCCAATATCCGTTACGGCAAACCGCAGGCCAGCATGGACGAAGTCATTCAAGCCGCGCGCAAGGCGCAGGCGTGCGAATTTGTGCTCGGCCTGCGCGACTGGAAGGGCCGCGAAGGGTTCGACGCACATGTGGGTGAACGCGGCGTCAAGTTGTCGGGTGGCCAGCGCCAGCGCATCGCCATCGCCCGCGTGGTGCTGAAAGACGCGCCGATACTGGTGCTGGACGAAGCCACCTCGGCGCTGGACAGCGAAGTTGAACTGGCGATTCAGGAGCAGTTGCTCGGGCTGATGGACGGCAAGACGGTGATAGCGATCGCCCACCGTTTGTCGACGATTGCGCGACTGGACCGGCTAATCGTGCTCGACGATGGGCAGATCGTCGAAGCCGGGTCACACGACGAGTTGCTGGCTTTGCGCGGGCATTACTTCGAACTCTGGCGGCACCAGTCGGGCGGGTTTCTGCCGGTCCAGTTACCAGTTGTTGACGGCAACGTTGCAGGCATCGGCCGGGACGGGCGCGTGGCCGCGGCCTGACGCCGCAGTCGTCCTGCGTTTAACCTATTCCTTGCGGAAGTCGTCGTGGCAGGCCTTGCAGGCGCCGCCGGTTGCGCCGGCTTGGGCCTTGATGGCGTCGATGTTGCCGCCTTTCGATACCACCGCCAGCTTGCTCATCTCGCCCTGCATCTTTTCGGCGGCAGCCCTGAACTTGGCGTTGTCGCTCCAGATTTCTGGCTTGGCCTTGGTATCGCCCTTATCCGTACCGTCCACAAAAGCGGCGTATGGTAGTTTGGACATCGCCTCGGCAATCGCCGCATTGTTGGCAGCCGCCGCGGCATCAAATGGCATGCGTCCGTTGGCCATGGCCGCCACTCGGCCAAAATGCGTGGCCATGACGGTAAATGCCGACTTGCGGTATTTGATGGCATCTTCAGGCTTGGCGAACTGGGCTTGGGCCGGCACGGCAAGCGTGACAGCAGCAGCCGCGAGAACGAGCGAGGCAATTGATTTCATGGGTGTTCCTGCGTAGGTTGAAAGATGGGGGACGACCGGTAGAGTTTCCATTCGGTGCAGAAGTTCTATCCCATGGCAAAACCTAGGGAAAGTACTTATATAGTGGGTTCGTGCCATTTCCTAGCAGCTACAACCGCACTACAACTTGGCGAAAATCTTGGCCTCTTCGAATAGCGGCGTCATATCGCCCAGCGACGCAATCACGTCGTCCAGCGAACCACCCAGGCGCTGCGCCAGCGTAGGTGGAAGCTCCTCCACCAACGGGTTGCCAGCAAATCCGAACTTGAGCTTCTTGCTGATCTGGTTGGCGGCGAAGACACATGCAACCATGCCGGTGTCTTTCACG
Organism: Betaproteobacteria bacterium; assembly: GCA_031403955.1. Taxonomy (GTDB): domain Bacteria; phylum Pseudomonadota; class Gammaproteobacteria; order Burkholderiales; family Burkholderiaceae_C; genus CAISIP01. The sequence continues at coordinate 6,281 of JANNGR010000368.1, read as the reverse complement.
TCTTCGCCGTACTGGTGCCGGATGGTCTCGACCAGCATGGGGTCGAAACGCCATTTCTCCACCAGCATCGCGCCGACCACCGCATGGTCCACGCCAAGCACTTCGCGCAGCGCCAGATGCAGGGAACTCTCGTCGGATTGGCTGCGCTGCAACGCGGCACGAAACTGCGTCGGCATGGACTGGGCCAGAACCACCTTGCCGAAATCATGCAGCAAACCGGCAATGAAGCAGTCGGTCGGGTCGGCGTCGCCGGTCCGCGCCGCCAGTTGTTTGGCTATGCCAGCGGTAGCCAGTGAATGCAGCAGGTATTGCTGGCCATCGAAACCGGCCGTATTGTCTTTGGGCAACATGCCAATCGAGGCAATACTCAAAGCCAGGTTCTTGATGCTGTTGAACCCCAGGTACACCACCGCATGGCTGATCGAGGTGATGCGTTTGGGCAGACCGTAATAGGCCGAGTTGACAACCTTGAGAATCTTGACGGTGACCACCGGGTCCTTGTCAATCACCTGCACCAGATCCTTGGGAGAACAATTTACGTCGCGCGTCAGCTCCAATACCTTTTGCACACTTTTGGGGAACGCAGGCATGCGGTCGACCGCGGCTGCGAGCTTTTGAGAGAGTTCAGGGGTCATGGGTTTTGAGTTCCGCCGTGAGAACGACTTAGTTCCTGCTGCCGTCTAGAAGCGTTGGCACACTCAACTCGATAGACCCAATTCAGAATCCGAGTCAAGCCGCACCAGTTGCAAGCGCTGTGCGTCAGGTATCCCAGTAGATCAGTATCAGGTCTGGCTTGATGTGGCAGTCCCGATGGTCGTTCCATTCGCCGGTCAGTGGGTGGTCTCGATAACGCGCGGCCAGAGGTTCGTCGTTTGCCAAGGTGTGCAAAACATCGACCAAGTCGGCATCCAATGCGGCCCTATGGCGCCCCTTAGCCTCGCGCTTGAAGTCACGCTTGAATGCGCTGGTAGGCTCAATCCGGCGCATTCAAATCGGCCATCAATCCCTTTACGGTAGTGAAAGAAGGCAAGTTACCCCGCCGCGCTTGCTTCATCGCCTTGATAGTTTCTGCGTTGGGATTCAATAGATCGAAGGGCAGGGTGTGATCACGAGCCACCTTTGTCAGCAGCAAGCGCACGGCATCGGACACTGTAAGCCCCATCGCAGCCAGGACGGCAGCCGCCTCTTCCTTCACGACACTGTCAATCCGGGCCTGAACCAGCGCGTTTGCAGCCATGAAAACTCCCTAATACTTGAATGACATTGTAATCAAGACGGAGGGCCTGCATAACCTATACCAATGGAGCATGCGCCCGCTGTCCCGACGGACCAACCGCCGCCGGGAGCTTGGATTTACGAGACCACTATTGGATAAGTCAACCGAATGCCCGAGCCTAAACGCGCGTCACGAATGCTCCCTTGCGCCCTAGGATAGGGAGTGAGCGACTTTGGTGACGCAGCCGGGTAACTATGCTTGTTCACCCATTCTTGCAGTATCGCTCTGGCAATCTGCGGAGCTGCCACACTGGTGCCATTCATTCGCACATGAACGCCACTGCGTGTTCCTGCAGCCAGGACTCCGAGCAAGTCGTCAGCCTCGTCACCGACCGCCAAGTAGTCTGGCCAAGCAGCGCAACGTGCAGCATTTCCTGTCGGCCCAGCCGCCGAATAGCTGCTAATTTGCCCGCTTGCAGCCACGTAGGCACCAACCACAATCGGACGTTGCCCATTGGCCAAGCTGTTGCCAGTGGTCTTGCGCTTCACGGTATCGCCGGGGACATCCTCATCATCGATACCGCGCTCAAGCTTTCTTGACAACAGGTACGACTGGTGTTGGCTACCTTGCCCAGGCAGAGGGTCATCACGCTCAACCCAAGCTCGTACTTCCAGCGCCGACTTGTCTTGCAGGTGAACTTCCACTTGCCAAATGCCGTGTTCCGTTTTTGCCCAAGAGTCAGGGTGGGTTGGTCCCAGGGCAATCAAGACCATCACGTCTTGGCCATTAGGAGTTTTTTGGGAATGAACGACGGCACCGACGAGTTTGCCAGCGCGATTGTCGAGACGCGTGTAACTGTCAAGGCCAGTCACAGTCCTGGTTTGACCACCGGGGCTGCGAACCTCGACCTTGATCGAACCGGCCCGCCGTTTGGGATACCAAAGCTCCAAAAAGCTGTCTGTATAGTCATCCGGCATGACCTGCCAATACAGGGTACCGGACGGTGTTTTTTCTTTGAGGCTGATCGAGCCGTGTCCTTGGCCCAAAAAGTGGTTACCGGCAGGCAGAACAAGCTCCAATTTGCGATTTGGATGTGCGGCCCTTTCAGTCTCGATCAGCCGGTCCATGGCGCGTTCCAAAATGCTAGACCCGTCATGCGGGCCCGCGCTGGAGCCGTAGGAGAGATTGATGACCAGGTGCTGGGCATTGGTGGTCTTCTCAAATATGTACTTCAACGCATCAAGCACATACTTGGTCATGGAGCGGCCCGAGGTATCAGCGACGGTATCGCGGGGCAGTTGAACAAAAATTATGTCGGCGTGTGATGCAGCATCTTCTGCGCCGGTTAAGGGGTTGACCTTGCCAGCAGCCACATCCAACACATGTGCGCCGTGGGTCGCGCGGGATTCGAGCACTTCATACTTGGCTTTCGTGTACACCAGGTCCTCGTCAACTTCTCCATTTTTGTTGGTGCATTTCGCCATCAGCCGCGTCATTCCGTCGGTCGTCATTTCACGGCCATATCCAAATTTCTCGACCGCGTACCAGCATTCGGTTTTCTCCGCGCCGCCCGATTCGGGTGCGGGCTTAACACGGTCTTGATCCCACAAGTATCGAACCCGAGAACACAATCCCCCGTTGGCACGGTCAAGAAACTGCCGGTGCGCAAACGGGCAACCGGAGTCGATTACCGCGACTACGTTCGCGCCAAGTGACGGGGCCTTTGCGTCGGCCTGAGCCACTTCAGCACCGTTCGCAAGCAAGTTTTTCCGGGCCAGGTTCAATTCGATTTTTATGTCCCGCCTTTTCAACAGGTGCGCCAACACGGATCCTGATGCGAGCGTGCCGGTCCAGAACTGGCCGTCTCCTATTCCAGTTCGGCAAATGAGAGTCGGTGCGTAGAGTAATTTACGGTCTCGCTTTGACGCCTTCCAGGGCGGTCGCGCATCCAAAGTCTCCACAGTCACTTGTAACGGCCCATGGCTGTAACCTTGAAACTTTGACAGGTGCGCCCAGACCAGATAAGGGTCTGCTCCCGGCAAATGCTGGCTCCAGTCTATGGAAGGAATTCGGATATCGGGCGCACGGTTAGCCATTCAAGTCTCCCGGTGTTCACGCCTGCCGAAACGGTTCAGTAGCTCCATTCGGCCTCGGCCTGTTGCCAAAGCCACTCGAGCAGGTCCGACTTGGCGATTGCCGGACCTTTCGGTACAGAAACATCTCGCGCTTGCCATAACGGATTGCTCGGTAAAAAGTCCAGTTGTGCCAGGGCGCCGGCCTTCAAGTGTTTTACCGAAAAAACACGGGTCCGTTTAACTCTGCCGCCGCCTTTGGCTCGCGCCATCACGTACGCGGCCAAAGCATCGGCCAACACAAACCCCGCCGCGCTGTCAACCGGAAAGTGCAGACCCGCTATCACCCGGTTGTCCGCTATTCGCCGCGCCAATTGAAACATTTGAGATTCTTTGCGTGCTCCGCTTTCGCTGCCACCGATTAGGGCGGCCATGATGTGTGCGGCAAAGAACGCTTCGGTGGAATGGCCGCTGGGCAATGCGGCGTGACCCGGTGTCAGGATGATGGGCTGGGTCAAGGTGGAATATTCGATCGGGCGTGGGCAGGCTAACGTGTGTTTGACCCTTTGCGTGACCATCAGCACGAACTGCAACAAAGTCGCAAGCAACTCCATCGTCTTCGGTGTGCGCTCCGGATGCAGGTTGCAAATGGCGGACCAATACGCGTATTGCGGTACGGTCTGGGTCAAAATTTCCGCGGTGCGGGCTTCCCGCTGCTTGGCGCGGGAAAAAACCACATTCATTTGCTCGACGAACTGATCCCGATTTGGGCGAGTCAGCTTTGCGAGAGTTGCGGGTTTGCCGTTTGCGGGCCTGTAGTTGACCAGGGCGGTGTCTACCCCATCATCAGCAAAAGAAAGACTGCCAACCAGGTCGGTACTGATCAGCACGCTGCGGTAAGAGGACTCCCAACGCTTTAGGTGCTGCGCGCCATTGAGCTGCGGCAGCTTGTCCTCTGAACCGCTCCACTTGAGCGGCGCCGTAAGCCATGACTTTTCATCCAGGATGTCCAAGCCGGTCTGGTTGTCTTGCCGCGTAAGGTTCATCGCGTAGGCGAGCTGGGGATTGCTCACAGCGCCAGAGTAGCTTTGCATGCCTTGCATCGCTTGCATGCCTTGCATCGCTTGCATGGCTTGCATCGCTTGCATGCCTTGCATGCCTTGCATCGCTTGCATACCCTGCATAGCCTGCATGCCTGACTGCGGAGAAATACGGCTCATGTGGGCTCCTTTAGGTGGTTGAGGCAGACGTTTTGGCAGGTTATCGGGCCGGCACGCCGGCACTGAGTAAGGCGGCAGCATACTGTTGGCCTTGAGGCGACTGAAAGGCTGGGGACGTTCTTTGATAAAGATCGACAGAAAAATTTGGCTCGATCTGCATCAGTCCTTTGACAGTATTTTTGGCATCCTCAAAACTGCCGCTCAAATACTGAGCGGTAGCAAGAGTCTTGTGGGTGGACGACAAAGCACGGTTCATTCGCAGCGATCGTGATGCCAATTCCACCGCCTTAAGGTATTTACCAGCCGACAACATTGCAAGCGAGGCAAGTGAATCGAAGTAATACTTCATCGGGTCAATGGGTGAAAGGGCCAAAGCCGTTTCCGCCGCATGCACTGCTGCTTCGCTTTGTCCTTGCCAGGCGTGCAGGGTTGCAGTCCCAATCCATGCCAATGGCTCGTTGGGGTTGGAAGTCAATGCGTCGGCATAGATCGCATGCGCCAGATCGAATTTTTTCTCAACGTACCCATGCACCAAGGCTTTGATGGTGAGCGCCAGTGCGTTTCTCGAGTCGATGTCGAGCGCGACGTGAATAATGCCCAAAGCCTTGGCGGTGTCTTTCCTGGCGTCATCGCTCCAGCCTTGCGCCACCGCCAGGCTGTACCATTTGCCTAGCCATGCGCGTGGTGCCACGTACTGAGGATGGCGCGCAATCAGATGTTCAAGCATTACGCGGGCATGGGTGAAATCACGTTTCGACAGCCGGTGCATCAGCGTGATGGCGCCCAGCATCAGCGTGCAACTGTCCAGACTGGGCAACGGCATGGTGATGGCACGTTGAACTTCGGTATTCACAACCTGTCGGTGTGCCCCGGTCGCAATGCTGCCGACCAGCGCGCTGTCTGCATCCACCAGGTCCTTCATGCTCCCGGTCAAACGATTTGCCCACACCACTTCGTTGCTGCGCGCGTCGGCCAGTTCTGTGCTTACCAAGAGCCTGGAGCCGCTACCGCTGTAACTGCCGCTCAATACGTAGGTGGCTCCGAGATGCGCTTGCACATCGCCCAGAGATGCAATCCGGCCACGAAACGCGGTGCTGCTCAGACGCGAAATTACGCGTACCTCCGCAGTACGACTCAACTGCGCGATCACCCCGTCCGCGATCAACTCTCCGATCGCGAAATGTTCCGGCTCATTGCTGCGCGCGGTGAAAGGAATGACCGCAATCGTAGGCTGCAAAGGCGCTGCATACTCGCGTTGCGGCGTGACCACTGGCTGCGACCCGGCCGGCCCGACCCGATAGGCTCTTACCGGCTGCTCAATATGCTTTAGGTAACACTCGCCCAGGTCTTCGATGCTCGCGTCCAGGCCGTCGGTCAGGCCATCGCGCACGATCGCCGACACCACGGTCTCGTCGGGACCGGCCAGGGTAGCCAGGCGCGCCGCCAGGTTCACCCCAGCGCCATAAATGTCAAGGTCGTCGCTATACACATGGCTGCTGTTGACGCCAGCGCGCAGGTGCATATGCAACTCGGCCGGCAGTCCCCGGTTGACGCGGCTCAACTCGCCGTGCAAGGCGAGCGCCGCATTCACCGCATCGCGCGCCCGCTCGAACTCGACCATGATCCCGTCACCGAGGCTCTTGACCAACCGGCCCGTGTGGGCCGCAATGGTCTCAGCCTGGGCGTGGTGCACAAAGCTGTGCCAGCGCCCTACCGTACCCGCCTCGTCGGCAGTCATCAATCGAACAGACTCCACCATATCCATCACCAAGA
>JANNGR010000367.1:0-2726 GCA_031403955.1 Betaproteobacteria bacterium | reverse complement strand
GATTGCCGCCGACATCGGCTCGGTGACCGACTTGAGTCATGCGCGTTGCCGCATCCGCATCCAGGGTGACAAATGCCGCGACACCTTGCTCAAGCTTTTTGCGCTTGATCTGCGTGAGCCCGCGTTCCCATTGAATCAGGCCCGGCTGACCGGCCACCACCACGTACCCTGCATGTTGCACCGGCTGGGGCCGGAACGATTTGACCTTTACGTGTTCAGCACTTATGCGTTCGACCAGTTGTCCACCTTGACTGACGCGGCGCTCGAGTACGGCGTGGCGCTGCAGTTCCAAACCGAATCGACTGCTTCGACCGTGTGGTAGTTGGCGCCGGCGCGGTCGGCTGCGGGTTGGCGAACCGGCTTTCGGCTTCTTACGCAGCGAGCGGCACGGCTTCCACCTCCACCAGGCAATCGTAAAACGTGGGAGCCCGCCCGATATCGGTCAGTTTCTGGCTGGTGAGCTGGTTCACGTTCTTGCCGTCCAACCCCATCTTGCGCCACCAGATGCCCATGCCATTAACGACTCCGGGGCGAGCACGGTTGGACACTTGCAGCTTGCAGCGGTAGTCGCCGCGCTGGTTGAACACCCGCACCACGGCACCCGAAACAAGGCCTCGCGGGCTGGCGTCTTGCGCGTTCATCTCCAGAATCGGCTCACCCTCGATATCACGCAGGCTTTTGACGTTGACGAAACTTGAGTTCAGGAAATTTCTTGCCGGCGGCGAGATCATGGCCAAGGGGAATTCGCTTGAGCTGCCCCAAGCCTCGTAGTTGGGTACGTGGTCGGGCAAACCATCCTGGCCTTGTGCGGCCAGGCGCGCGCTGAAGAATTCGCATTTGCCCGAGGGTGTGGGAAAACCGCCGCTGGCAAACGGTGCCTCGGGAACTTTGAGAGACGTGAAACCTTGCGCCAGCAGCTCGTCGAAGTCCACCGTATCGCCGTACGCGACACGGCACAGCGACTCGTCGTCTTCGTCAAAACATGGCTCGGTGAACCCCATGCGTCGCGCCAGTTCGCGAAAAATCTGTGTGTTTGGCTTGGCCTCGCCAAGCGGCGCAATCGCCGGGCGATTGAGCAACACGTCGGTGTGGCCATAACTCAGGTGAATGTCCCAGTGTTCCAACTGCGTCGTGGCCGGCAACACATAGTCGGCATAGTCGGCTGTGTCGGTCTGAAAATGCTCAAGCACCACGGTGAACAAGTCTTCACGCGCGAAACCCCGCACCACTTTGTCGGAATCGGGCGCTACCGCTACCGGGTTGCTGTTGTAAACGATCAACGCCTCGATTGCCGGACCAAATACTTGCGAAGCCGGGCGCAACAGGTCGTCGCCGATGGTGATCATGTTGATCGTTCTGGGGGTTTCGCCTTGCAACAGGTCCGGTCGCTCCAGCGCGGCGCGCCGGACCGGAAACTGGCCCGAGCTCGATAACAACAAGCCACCGGCACGCTTGCGCCAGGCACCGATCAGGGCCGGCAAAGATGCGATGGCACGCACCGCATTGCCACCGCCACGTACCCGTTGCATGCCGTAGTTCAGGCGGATCGCGGCCGCTGTTCCAGTCGTCAAACACTGACCGTAGTCCCGCGCCAGCGAGCGGACCTGTTCGGGCCGGATGCCGCAGACGTTGGCGGCGCGCTCCGGGCTCCAGGCCTTGGCGCGCTCGCGTAGCTGAGCCCAGCCCAGGGTGTGTTGTGCGAGGTAGTCGTGGTCGAGCCAATCGTTGACAACCAGCTCATGCATCAGGCCAAGGGCCAGCGCCGCATCGGTTCCAGGCAACAGGGCAATGTGTTCGTGGCATTTGTCCGCCGTCTCGCTGCGCCTCGGGTCGATGCACACCAGCTTGGCGCCGTTGCGTTTGGCCTGCTGCGCATAACGCCAGAAATGCAGGTTGCTGCCGACCGAGTTGCTGCCCCAAATCAGGATCAGATCGGACTCGGCGAAATACTCCACCCGCATGCCAACCTTGCCGCCCAGTGTGTAAAGCAGTCCTTCGGCTCCCGCGCTGGAACAGATGGTGCGGTCAAGTTTTGACGCGCCCAATCGGTTGAAGAACCGGGCCGACATGCTCTCGCCCTGCACCAGACCCATGGTACCGGCGTAGCTGTAGGGCACAACCGATTGCGCAGCGCCCGGGCCACGCGTGGCAATGGCTTGCAAACGTGTTGCGATGTCACCCAGCGCGGCGTCCCAGCTCACCGGCTCGAACCGTCCCGAGCCTTTGGGTCCGGCGCGTTTGAGTGGCTGCACGATGCGCTCGGGGTGGTAGGTGCGCTGCGTGTACCGTGATACCTTGGTACACAAGCTGCCGTCGGTCTGCGGGTGCGCCGGATTACCCTGCACCTTTAGCGCAACACCGTCCTGCACAGTGGTGACGAACGAGCAGGTATCCGGGCAATCATGCGGGCAGGCGCCCAATACGGTGGCGGTGGCAACGGCGCTCATGTTCGCTCCAGTGAATCGGTTCGGATCAATCTTGGCGGCGACAGGCCGCCTAGCGCTGATTCTGGCTTGGTAATAGACTCTGGGCAAGCGCTGTGCGGTCTGTCTCGCAAGTGTTTTTAGTCAGTTGGGGACAGAGCTTGCCCACTGCGTGTGGCTGCGGTCTGTCCCGCAAGTTTCAGGAGGTTCCATGAAAGTAATTGATTCCATCGTTACCCAGGCCGCTGGTATTGCCATTGTGCGGCGCGACATCCACGCCCATCCCGAATTGTGTTTCCAGGA
>JANNGR010000366.1:0-13344 GCA_031403955.1 Betaproteobacteria bacterium | reverse complement strand
GCCGAACTGTTTGAATATGACATCGAACGCGGTCAAAACAGCGGCATGCTTGACTTCGGTTCCGACAACATTCAAGGCCGTTTGGCTTGGTCACAGATTTACTACATCAATGGTCTGATGGACGCAATCTACAAGGCCCGGCGCGACGACAAGGCTTTCAACGTCTTCTCGCCGCTGCTCAGGAGAATGCGGCTGCGCATCGACATGGAAGTACGCCTGATTGACCAACTGCTGTCGGAGCCGACAGGTATACACACACGCACATTTACGCGCGACAGGACACCTGCACTGTTTGCTGTCCAGACCAGCCGCGTATTGCTTTTGCTGCTGAGATTCCAAAAGGAGTTCCCGGATGCGCGTCCTTTGGTCAATCTAGATCGTCTGCGTGAACAAGTCATCCGGCTGGACAAGCATATTGAGGTGCTGGCGGACTCCGGTGAGGCGCGGAAATGGATGGCGCCGGGGGTGCGGCACCTTCGTTGGCCACGCGGCAGTGCCTTTTATTTTGACGGCCTGGCAGTGCCTTATAACCATCAGAACGAATGGGCTTATTCTGTGTTCGAGGCCAGGCGCGGTCAGCACGCTTCCAGCAACGTCCCTGATCTGGATCCGCAGCGCGAAATCATCCGGCACTTCCTCAAGCACCTTGCATCCAACGGAAAGTTCCCGGTTCTGACGGACTGGTACTACTGGTGGGGCCACGCCTACGACGGGTATGACACCGTGTCCAACCGATCCGTCAATAAGCCTTCATATACCGGAGACAAATCGCTCGCATGGATCTCTTTCCGGACGATTGACCTCATGTCGGTACTGTCCGGTCTTTATTTCATGCCGGAGATCGAAAGCAGCGGTTTGATCGCCAGTGCCTTACAACGCGTACAGCATGGCGAGGTATATCCGTTCGCGGCAAGGCTGCTGGTGGACTCGGGGAATGTGCCTGGCCTGCGAGAGCATGTTGCCCACCGATACGCGCGTGCTGGGTCCCCTTGGGAGCTTTCGAATGCTCCGTGGGCTTTGGCGATGTTGCCCACGAAATAATCCACCATGCAGTTAAATCCGGTGTCCAACCTGACTATTCGTGCAGCGGCAAGGCGACCGAAGCAACTACCGGTACATCTGCGATCGGCCGCGTCTTGGGATTTCGCGGCAGCTCTTCCTGCGTGCATAGAACCCGGCTGAACAATCGAACGATGATTGAAACATCAGCGACTGCTTGGGCAGGCCTTATTTGCATTGTCTGCCTTGCAACGCTCGCGGGCGCGGCAGTAACCAGAATGATGCCATGGAACGATCAGGCTCGCCTTGCCGGTATGCCATTTTCAACTGGCATTGCGATTGGCCCATTCCTGGCTGGCTTGGCGACTGTACTAGCGTTGCTGATCTTGCCGCGAGCCGAACCATCATTTCATTTGGGCTTTGTCATTACCGTGCTGTTGTTGCTGTCCTTGCTGCTACTACGAAAAGTACCGGTACAAATTATTGCGCGACAGAACGAGCAGGCCCCGAAATCAGGATTGTATTTGCTGCATTTGTTGTTGACGTTGTGGGTCGTAGCTTTGCTCGTCAATGCGATCTTCATCCCCCTGACCCAAAACGATTCTTTGGAATATGCAACAGTAGGACGTCTGCTCTACGAATCCCGGACGCTTGAAGCCTACCCGGTACTGGATTCGGCCACCAATACCTCCGGGTTTTATGGGCCTTGGACTCATCCACCACTCTATGTCTCGCTGATCTATCTGACTTCGATCATTCAGGGACACGCCAATGAACCCGGCTTGATGCGGCTCGTTGCCCCGTGGGCAGTCATTGTCACAACGCGGCTCGTGTACGTGCTTGGCGCATTGCAAGGTCGATTGACCGGGATGTTTTCCGCATTGGTTTTTATTTCGGCACCTCTGTATTTTCTGGGGGCCGAGTCGGCGTTGAGCGATGCGCTGCCGGTCCTGGGCCTGCTGCTCATATTTGTCGTACTGGTGTACCTTGATGGAACCGCGATCATTCGGGGGGCGATTACCGGGCTGGTGTTGGGAATGGCGTTGTGGACGCACTCCCAAGCCATTCTTTTCATCCCACTGACCCTGGCCGCGGTGGTGCTTCGAAGCGGCTTCACGAATATACGGGCGCTGGCCCAAGAATGTGGCATTCTGCTGATTGTCGCAACCGTGTTGGCGTTTTGGCCGTACTGGCGCAACACCGTACTTTTTGGTTCACCAATCAGCGACAACCCGATTGTCTTCGGTCTGCCCACGCTGGCTTGGCACGATTACTTTACGACTGGCCGTGGCATAGACCACTTTGTCGCGGTAGTCCAATACGGCTGGCTGAAAGGCTGGTTTGCGATTGAGGCCTATGGCATGACGTTTTGGCTGATGCTGCTGGGAGTCGTTGCCTGGCAACCGCGCCTAACGGCACTGCCTTCAATCGGCTATTTCAAAATGGTATGGTCCGCGAGGCCCAATTTGCTCCTAAAGATTGCGTCGGGCCTGGTGTTGTGCTACTTGGCAGGTGTAGTTGCCTCAACCATCCTGGGACTTGATCTCATGATAAAGAACGAGCGCTACCTGCTCGTGATTCTTCCTTTGGCGGCTCTGCTGGCTGGCTCCGGCTTGGCAGCGCTGTTCGAAACCGGAGCATACTCGCCGAACAATCGGCGCGTTCCCTTGAAAGTGTTGTTTGGCGTGCCATTTGGCAGGGTGGTCGCCGGTACCGTAGTTTTGGTGCTGGCTGCCGAATTGCTGGTTCTGACGAGTGTTCGCTATGTGTCGAATGGGTTGTCGCCGGCGAAACTTGGGCAGAGATTCACCGACACCTTGCGGGCCCGTTCAGAGTATTTGGTGATGGAATTCCTGAGAAGGTCGACACCACCTGACTCAGTGGTTTTCTCCCTGAAGCCCGCCGATATGTATTATGCAGCTCGCAAGATGTTGAGCTACCTTGATCCGGCCCTTGTTCCGTTTTATGCACAGCCTGATCCCGCGCAGGCACTCGCTATGCTAAAGCGATTGGGGGTTACACATGTCCACTTGCCCGACTACGGTTTGCCGCCGCTTTATAACAGTACCTTGGAACAGATTCTGCGTAACCCCGAGTGGGCTACGCTCGATTATCAGGCAGACGGTAGCCAAATATACAAGTTGTCCGCTAGCGGATTAACCCATGGTTCCCGGCAGGATATCGCGCCGGGCAAATCAAGATGGACCAGCAGTACGAATTTGTTGATCGGTGGACGCAAGGCATTGTTCACCGTGGAAGGTGATAATCGATTACTCAGCGGAAACGCTCCCTCGGAGGGTGGATTGCGTTGGGGACTTTTCCACCGAAACTTGTCAACCATGCTGACGGTAGGCGCCGGCATGTGCACTTCGAACAGCCTACCGGACGAGTCGCTTCCTGCCGCCGGAGGCCGCGAGTATGCGCTCGACTTAACGCTGGTCGGGCATGGACTGGTAAGAATTTGGATGCAACAGTTTGACAAAACGGGGCCAATTCAGGGCGAGCATCTGAGAAGCCAGACCAAAACGATGATTGGTGACTTGGTCTTGGGAGATCGATATCCAACCAGGCAATTTTCCCGTAGATTAAAAATGCTCTCCAATACCCGCTGCGTTACTTTCTCGGTTGAACATGTGGGGCGCTCCATGCTGACAATCGAGCGCGCGTACATGACAGAGATGACCAAATGACTTCTATCTTAAGTGATATACGCCATCCTGTTGATGTGGAATCAATTCGACGCTCAGATTGGTTGGGCCTGTTGGTCGGTTGTTTTTTCGCCGCCCCATACTTGTTGGAATGGCTTGGTGCTAGAGTGGTCCTGGTATTGCTCGCTCTCTTGGTCGCGGTCGCCGTCGGAACGTTAGGGATTCGCGATATTAGCGTCCGATGGCGCCGGCTGCCAAGCCAAGTATGGATACTGGTTGCGATCGGGCTTATTCACTTGGCAGCGACAGCGCTGACCGACACGCCATACCGGTATCAGGTGTTCCGAGAGCTGGTTTTTGCATCTGTGCTTCTTTTCGTCTTTGTAACATCTTCGTTTGTCAAGAACATGAATGGGGCCGTCATCGTAGACGGCTTTTATACTGCCATTATCACTCTGGCAGTCGTCACCGCTTCACTCGGCTTGGTAAAATGCGCATTGCTGGACCGAGGAATCATGGTGGATGTTTTGCTCGATCATTTCAGTATTAAATCGTATCCACCCGGGACCTCACTCAAGTCGGACTACACTGCTGCCGGTATGTTGTGGCTCACCGCGGCTTTCGCGTGTGCGGCACTATCGGTGGTCAAGAGGAACATGAAATATGCGCTTCTGATACCGATACTGATCGCCGCCGGCTTACTTTCCGGCTCACGCAGGTTCTTGCTTGCCGTTATTTTCGTTCCGGTATTTTGGATTGCGGCGGCGCTGCTTTATCAGAACAAACACCGTATCGGCAAGATAATTTTGACCTCGCTACTTACTATGAGTGCCGGTTACGTATTGAGTATCATAGTTGCCGACCAAAAGAGTTTCGCCCAGTTCCAAAGTGGTGACAAGGCTTGGCGGATTCTTCATCTGTCTGATGTTTATCGCGGGCGTTTGGATTTTGCCAAACCTCCTAGCGACACCGTTATCAAGCCACCTTTTCGAGCCTACGCTGAAGTCATGATCGGGACTGTTAACTCGGCGACATCGTATGGCACGGATTCGAGACAAGAACGATGGAGCTTCGCAGTGGACGAAATTAAGGCCGCGCCATTTTTTGGAGTTGGTTTTTCTTACCATAAAGTGTTCTCCTGCAAGTTTGTTCAATGCAACCACATAGATTATCCGCATGCTCCAATGCTCTCGGCCTGGCTAATTGGAGGGTTTTTGGGATTTGCCCTCGTGTTGTGGTTCTATATTAGCGTTCTCGTGCTTTTCGTCACCGCTGGCCGCTCCATATTCGTCACTGGCATTCCCGCTATTCTCATCGCGCTATCCCCGTTTGTCTTGGTGTCTGGAGATACGATTTTCTCGTTGCTGCATTTTCTGTCGGGCGTATTTGTACTCCTGCTTTCTATCCGCTTTCAGGCTCTCGATGGTGAAACGGCTGTTTGACATTGCAATTGCCGTGTGCGCCTCCGTGGCGTTATCACCGATGTTGGCATGTTTGTCGTGCGTGGTATTTTTCAAGCTTGGCCCGCCGGTCCTCTATCGTCAGTCGCGACCAGGATTGCAAGGCAAGTTGTTCGAGATAGTGAAGTTTCGCACCATGACCAATGCCCGGCACGAAAATGGCCAAATGCTTCCCGATAAAGAACGCTTGACGCCGATTGGTCGCTTCCTTAGGTCGACTAGCTTGGATGAACTGCCGGAGCTTTGGAATGTGCTGAAGGGCGACATGAGCCTGGTGGGACCTCGACCCTTGCTGCCGGAATACCTGCCACTTTATTCACCTGAGCAAGCCCGCAGGCATGACGTTCGGCCGGGTATCACCGGATGGGCGCAGGTCAATGGCCGCAATGCATTGACCTGGGAGGAGAAATTTGCGCTTGACGTCTGGTATGTGGACAACCAGGGCCTCGGGCTGGACATGAGAATTCTCTGGATGACGGCAAAGAAAGTGTTGCTGCGTGAGGGAATCAGTGCGGGTGGCGACGCCACCATGCCCAAGTTCATGGGGAATCGGTTTTGAGGCTTTTTGGTGTTTTTGGTGCTGGTGGATGCGGCCGGGGCGTGATGCCGCTGGTACGCATGCAGTTGGCCGGGGCCGAGGGACCATGGGAGTTGGTGTTTGTAGACGATGATCCATCCATTTCCCATATTAATGGCTACCAGTGTCTGACTTTTTCGCAATTCCTCCACTACCCCGCCAAAACCCGCCATATGGTGTTGGCGGTTGCCAATGGCGCGATTCGCGAAAGACTCGCTGTGCGATGCAGTGGCGAGGGCATCGGCTTTTACGAGGCCCGAGCCGCCAACGTGATTCAACTGGACGAAGTTCAAATAGGCCCCGGAGCGGTGTTGAGCCCCTTTGTGAGCCTGACGTCGAACATACGCATAGGTCAACATTTCCATGCCAACCTATACAGCTACGTGGAGCATGATTGCGTGATAGGCGACTATGCTACTTTTGCGCCGGGAGTCCAATGCAACGGCAATGTGCACGTGGAAGACCGGGCATTTATTGGTGCCGGCGCCATCCTGCGGCCGGGTCGGCCGGGTGACCCGCTGGTGATCGGTCAGGATGCGGTGGTCGGCATGGGCGCCGTGGTAACACGCAGCGTGCCGCCAGGCGCAACGGTAGTGGGCAATCCTGCCAGACTACTGCATAAGAAGTGATCGGCTGAGATGCTCAATACGCCTTTTTCACCCTGGCCCAGTTTCTCCGTCGAAGAGGCGGATGCAGTGCGGGATGTAATCCTTTCCAACAAGGTCAACTACTGGACCGGTGATTTGTGCCGGCAATTTGAAGAGGCATTCGCGGCTTGGTGTGGCACGCGACGCGCGATTGCCTTGGTTAACGGCACGGCAGCGCTGGAGTTGGCGCTTATCGCGCTGGGCATAGGCCCAGGCGATGAAGTGGTGGTGACGCCACGCACATTCATCGCCAGCGTCTCATGTGTAGTTAATTTGGGAGCCACGCCGGTATTCGCGGACGTCGATCCGGACAGCGGCAATATTTCCGCCAACACGATTGAGAGTGTATTGACGCCGCGCAGCAAGGCGGTCATTTGCGTGCACCTTGCCGGCTGGCCCTGCGACATGGACCCCATCATGGCGCTGGCTGAAAAGCGCGGACTGACGGTGATCGAGGATTGCGCCCAAGCACATGGTGCGCGATACAGGGGGCGCAGCGTGGGCAGCATTGGCCATATTGGCGCCTGGAGCTTTTGCCAGGACAAGATCGTGACCACCGGTGGCGAGGGCGGTATGGTCACCACTAACGACGAAGCGCTGTGGCGCCGAATGTGGGCCTACAAGGACCATGGCAAGAGTTATGAAGCGGTGTATGAGCGCAAGCATTCAGCAGGCTTCCGATGGCTGCACGAGAGCTTCGGAACCAATTGGCGCATGCTGGAAGTTCAGGCAGCCATCGGCTTGATTCAATTGCAGCGGATGCCCGAGTGGACCGCCAAGCGCACGCGGCATGCGGAAGCAATCTGGGCCGCCTGTCGCCGCCATGCCGTCGCTCGGGTGCCCACGTTCCGTTGCGCCAACGACTGCGGCTCCGGTCCGTGCGCGCGGACTTCCGGGTGCCAGCACGCGCATTACAAGTGTTATGTCTACGTCAGACCGGAACGAATTTCCGCCGGCTGGAGTTGTGACCGCATCATCGAAGCAATCGCCGCGGCGGGAGTTCCCTGTTATCAGGGGTCTTGCTCCGAGGTCTATCTGGAGAAGGCATTTGAGGGTAGCGGATGGAGGCCTGCCACGCGTTTGCCCGTGGCGCGTGCATTAGGTGAGACTTCGCTTATGTTCCTGGTCCATCCGACCCTGACCCATGCCGAGATCGCCCGGACCTGCCAGGTAACGGAGGAAGTGTTGGCGATGGCCGGCTCTGTTTCCGCCGGCTCCAAGTCTTCAGTGCAGCGGCGTCCGGAAGCGGCTCTTGCCGCCTCATCACGTCCGCAAGCCATGTCTTGATGCCGGGAGATTGCCCTGCGCCGCGGATGAGACAATTCCCCGCAAGTTCGGTTTTGGCATATCGAAGCGCGCTCCGGGGCGCTCCCTCGCGTTGCCGGGCGCCTTCTCCAGACCAGCCAATTACATCGCAAAGGCTTGACATGCGCCATTACCAGTCACCAATCATTGATCGAAAAATTCGCTTTGCCCTGCTGGGATGTGGCCGTATTGCCAAGAACCACTTCGCGGCGCTCAAAGAGCATGCGGACCGTGCCGACCTGGTGGGCGTGTGTGACATCGACTCCAAGGCGCTCGATCAGGCCGTGGCGGAGACCGGCGCGACGCCCTACCGGAACCTGACAAGCATGCTGAAGGACGCGAACGCCGACATTGTCGTTCTGACCACCCCAAGCGGTCTGCATGCCGAACAAGCAATCGAAGTAGCTGCCTCCGGCCGGCACGTAATGACCGAGAAGCCGATGGCAACACGCTGGCACGATGGCTTGCGGATGGTCAAGGCCTGTGACGATGCGAACGTGCGCCTTTTCGTCGTAAAGCAAAACCGTGGCAACGCGACCCTGCAACTGCTCAAGCGGGCCGTGAACCAAGGCCGCTTTGGCCGCATCTACATGGTCAACCTCAACGTATTCTGGACCCGTCCTCAGGAGTATTACGACAGCGCGGCATGGCGTGGCACCTGGGAGTTCGACGGTGGCGCTTTCATGAACCAGGCCAGCCACTACGTCGATCTTCTGGACTGGTTGATTGGACCGATCGAAAGCATTCAGGCCTATACCGCCACGCTTGCGCGCAACATAGAGGTGGAAGACACCGGTGTCCTCAATGTCAAGTGGCGCTCGGGCGCTCTGGGTTCCATGAACGTCACGATGCTGACCTATCCGAGGAATCTGGAAGGCAGCATGACGATCATCGGCGAAAATGGAACGGTGCGGGTCGGGGGTGTCGCGGTGAACGCGATTCAGCACTGGGAGTTTGCCCATCCGCACGAGGACGATGACAAGGTCAAGCACGCCAGCTATGAAACCACCTCTGTTTACGGGTTTGGCCATCCCTTGTACTTCGATAACGTGATCAACGTCTTGCGGGGGGAGGCCCGTCCGGAAACGGATGGGCGTGAAGGATTGAAATCGCTGGAAATCATTATTGCCGCTTACCTGTCCGCAAGAGACGGCAAACGCGTGGCGCTTCCGTTGGACTACTGAAATGACGGCAACGATTCATCCAACCGCGATCGTGGACGAAGGGGCGCGGATCGGAGCCGGTTCGCGTGTCTGGCATTGGGTTCACGTCTGCGGCGGGGCCCATATCGGCAATGATTGCTCGCTGGGTCAGAACGTTTTCGTCGGCAACGATGTCGTGATCGGCAACAACGTCCGGATTCAGAATAACGTTTCTGTCTATGACGCGGTTCGGCTCGAAGACGACGTCTTTTGCGGGCCCAGCATGGTTTTCACCAATGTATACAACCCTCGCTCCGCCATCACCCGCAAGTCCGAGTATCGCCAGACATTCGTTCGGCGCGGCGCCACGCTGGGGGCCAACTGCACGATCGTCTGTGGAACCACAATTGGCGAACATGCTTTTGTTGGTGCTGGCGCAGTGGTAAATCGGGATGTACCAGCGTATGCCCTCATGTTGGGCGTGCCGGCCCGGCGACGCGGCTGGATGTGCCACTGCGGCGTGCAGTTGCAGGGTAGCGGCCAAGTGCGCTGCGTTTGCGCGGCCAGGTACCAGATTGACGATGCAACCTGTAGACCACTATGAACAAGAAAATCGAATTCAATGACCTCAAGGCCCAATATGCCGACTTGAAAGAAACAATCGACGCCCGCATTCAGCGAGTCCTGGATCACGGCCAATACATCATGGGGCCGGAGGTTCGTGAGCTTGAAGAAAAGCTGGAGGCATACACCGAGGCTAAGCATTGCCTCACCGTGGCGTCGGGTACTGAGGCATTGCTGATTGCGTTGATGGCGCTCGGCGTAAGACCCGGAGATGAAGTCATCACGAGTCCTTTTACCTTTGTTGCTACGGCGGAAGTAATCGCGCTGATCGGTGCCGTGCCAGTCTTCGTCGACGTCGAGCCGGATACGTGCAATATCGATCCGACCTTGATTGAAGCGGCAATCACGTCCAAGACCAAGGCAATCATGCCGGTCTCACTGTATGGCCAGGTCGCCGATATGGATGAAATCAATGCCATTGCCAAGCGGCACGGCAACATTCCCGTTATCGAAGACGCGGCCCAGAGCTTCGGCGCGACATACAAGGCTCTCAAGAGTTGCAACCTGTCCACCATTGGCTGTACCAGCTTCTTTCCAAGCAAGACCCTGGGTTGTTATGGGGATGGGGGCGCGATCTTCACGAATGACGACGCGCTGGCCAAGGCCATGGGTGAGATTCGAGTGCACGGCCAGGAGCGGCGTTACTACCACACGCGTATTGGCGTGGGCGGGCGCATGGATACGCTGCAATGCGCGGTGGTGCTGGCCAAGCTGGAGCGATTCGACTGGGAAGTTGAGCAACGCATTGAAGCCGGTGCGCGTTATCTGAAGCTATTGAGCGATGTTCCAGCCGTAAAGCTGTTGGCCGTGCGCAATGATAGATCGTGCGTTTGGGGCCAGTTCACCATCCAGATTGAGAACCGTGCCGCGGTCGTGGAGAGACTCAAGCAAGCCGGTATACCCACCGCCGTGCACTATCCGGTGCCACTGCACCGCCAGCCGGCCTACCAATCCTTATGCCGCATTTCGGGCCGCCTCGAACACGCTGACGCCGTCGCGGCGAAGGTGGTCAGTTTGCCCATGCACCCCTACCTCGCCCTTGATGTTCAGCATCAGGTCGTTCGAGCCCTCAGCCGATAAGGCAAGCAGGCCATGTACAGGGAAAAAAGCGTTGCCGTTGTAGTTCCGGCTTACAACGAAGAGCAGCAAATCGCGCGCGTAATCGCCACCATGCCCGATCTGGTGGACATGATTGTCATCGTCAACGATTGCAGCAAAGACAAGACTTCGGACGTGATCCGCCAGCACCCTGGCTTTGCCGCCGGCCGCGTGACGCTGCTGGAACATGCGGTCAATCAGGGCGTAGGCGGCGCCATTGCCACCGGCTACAAGTGGTCACGCGATCAGGGCTTTGACGTGGCGGTTGTGATGGCGGGAGATGGACAGATGGACCCTGACGATCTGCCAGCCATTCTCGATCCGGTGGTGGACGGTCAAGCCGACTACACCAAGGGCAACCGCCTGGTCACGGGGGAAGCATTCCAGAAAATCCCGAAGATCCGCTTCTTCGGCAATTCGGTCCTTTCGCTATTCACCAAGATTGCTTCGGGCTACTGGCATGTAGCCGATTCTCAGACCGGTTATACCGCCATCAATCAGGTTGGGTTGGAAGCGATCGACTGGGATGGCATGTACAAGCGATACGGTCAACCCAACGACCTGTTGGTCAAGTTGAATGTGGCCGGGATGCGGGTGATCGATGTTCCGATTGAACCCGTCTACAACGTCGGCGAGAAGTCCGGCATCAAAGTTCGAAAGGTCGTTTTCACTATTGGCTCCTTGCTGGTGCGTCTGTTTTTCTGGCGACTCAAAGAGAAATACATTATTCGTAACTTCCACCCGCTGGTGTTCTTTTACGCGTTTGGATTCTTTGGCGTCGGCTTGAGCGTTTTGCTGTTTATCCGTTTGATCCTGTTATGGATTGGACAAGGCCATGTTCCGGAGATCACGTTCCTGAGTTGGCTGTTTTCGTTCTCTCTTGGCTTTAACTCACTATTTTTTGCCATGTGGTTCGACTACGAGGAAAACAAGCATCTAAATCCGCCGTTGCTGTATCGCAACGTCAAGCGCAACAAAAAGCCGGACGCGTGAGCGGGTCTTTCGTTTCCCGGGCTCTTCATAGCCTGCGTCATCAAAAGTTGACGCGCGATATTGCCTATTCGATGGGCAGTTTTGTGGTGCTGGCCATCAGCGGAATCGTCATCAATATCGTGGTCACGGCATTGCGCGATGCCGCGGCTCTGGGCGTTTTCAATCTCGCCTATGCGGTTTATATCGTGATCTCCCAGTTCGCCGTGTGGGGAATCCACTATTCGGTGTTGCGGCATGCGGCCTACTACCAGGAGTTCCCGGTTGAGCGAGGGCGCATGCTGCTGACTGCCGGGGCCCTGGCGTTGCTGTTCGGCCTGGCTGCCGCCAGTTTGACCGCCCTGGCAGAACCGCTGTTTGCGCGCGCATTTACCAGCGACGAAACCGGCCGGGCCATCCGCAATTCCGCCTTTGGACTGTTGCTGTTTCCACTGAACAAGGTGCTGCTGGCATACCTGAATGGTTTGCGTCAGATGAAGGCTTTTTCTGTTCTCCAGGCGCTGCGCTACCTGACCGTTATGGCGCTCGTCTCGGCAGTCGCCGCTTCAGACTTGCCGATTGAATACGCCACTTTCGGATTTCTTGTCGCCGAAGCATTCACCGCGGCGGCCGCCTGCGTTTTCCTGGCTAGACGAAGCTTGGCGACTCCTTTGAACTTTTCTCGACACTGGGTCGGCAAACACTTCGCGTTTGGATCCAAAGGGTTGATGGCCGGTATGTTTGCCGAAGTCAATTCCCGGATAGACGTGTTGATGATCGGCTATTTCCTGTCAGACCGCGCCACCGGAATTTACAGCTTTGCTGCAATGCTGGTCGATGGCTTGTACCACGTGCTCGCCATGATCCGCATCAATTTCAATCCGATGCTGGTAGCCGCGGTCCGTGACAATGATTGGGACCAGGCGCGGCGCCTGCGCATGCAGTCGGGCAAGTACGTGCAACCGGTAATGTTGGGCCTGTCGGCGGCACTGGTGCTGGCTTACTACGTGTTTACGGCTTGGGTCTTGCCAGGCAAAGGCTTGCTGGAAGGATTACCTTCGCTACTGGTCTTGACGATAGGGCTGAATGCGGTGGCCATCTTCGTTCCGTTCGACAATCTGATGATGGTATCGGGGCACCCCGGTTTCCAGACGGCGCAACAATTGGCGACGGTCTTCGCCAATGCACTGGTTGCCGTTTTGTTGCTGCCGATATTGGGCATCGAGGGTGCCGCGATCGGTACGGCCGTGAGTTATTTGTGCGGAATCACGATGTTGGTCTTTTTCACCCGTCGATTGTTGGGCTGGAGTTTGATCTCGAATACGGTGAACCGAGGAAGATGACGGTCAAGCCACTCGCGCCCGTGTTCTCGGGCCAGCCAACACAGCTTCTGTTTGCGCTGGCGATACTGCTGTCCGGGTTTGCCGCCCTCTCATACCAGGTGGTATGGCAACGCGCATTGACCCAGGCGATTGGATCCGACGCCATATCCATGGTGCTGGTCGTGACCATTTTCATGGTTTGGCTCGGAGTCGGCGCCCTGCTGTCGAAGAGATTGATTCGGCGCTCACGCAGGAAGATGGCTGCGGCTTATGCCGGCATTGAAATCGCGATAGGCCTTTTCGGTGTCGTTTCGGTTCCGCTGTTGCGATATGTGAACGAAGCTTTCGCACAAACTTCATTCGACTCGGTTTGGGCCGATTTCCTGATCAACCTGGCGTTGCTGTCCCTGCCGATCGTCGGAATGGGCATGACCACCCCGCTGATCGTGCACGTTGCCCGACGGCAACTTGAAAACCTTGGCCGCACTGTCGGCATTCTGTACGGACTGAATATTTTTGGCGCGGCCACCGGTGCCATTGTTTGTGGTCTTGT
>JANNGR010000365.1:0-7807 GCA_031403955.1 Betaproteobacteria bacterium | reverse complement strand
GGTGGTAGCTGGTACGGGTGCGGTGGGGTCAGCTTTTGGCCCTATCGCCACCGGGGTTGAGGGCAGCGCGCCTGGGGGCGCTTTGTCTTTTTGGCCGTCACTTGTTGAATCGGCGGGCGCGGGGGCGGGGACAGCAGGGCCAGGGGTTGGTTCTGGTGCGCCGGGCGCGGCGACCGCCGCAGTATCGGATTGATACGCACGTTGGCGCACGGCCGACTTGATGTCGGCGACTGCAAGTCGCGTTTCGTCGTAGCGCACCGTGGCGCTTGCCGCCGCAAAATTCACCGTGACGCTCTCGACACCCGGGACCTCGCCAATGCGCTCTTCCACTCCGGCCACGCTCAACACCGACAACATGTCGCGCACTTCAATAACGCTGGTTTTCATCGCGCCTCCCTGGCGTTGCCGAGATTCAAATGCCCCGTTGCCTCTGCGATCACCGTGCTAGCCCGCCGGAGCCGGTGAAGCCCTGCGACCATGGCCTTCAAATCTCGAAGGCCCGGATAATGCTCAACTTTTGCCCGGACCCGCTTTGCCGGCTCCAGTTGCGTCGGACGCAGGCGCGGCGCTGGCAGCGGCGTCTGAGGCTGATTTCGGCGCTGCGGAGACGGGTGTGGCTGCGGGAGGCTTGGGTGCCGATGGCGGCGCCCCTTCCGCTGCCGCCTTGTTTGGCGGCGGAGCGCCCGCAGGGGCAGTTGCACCCGAAGGAGCTTTCGGCCCAACGGGTGCGGGCGCCGACGGCGCGACTGGTGCCGCGTGGTCTTTGTGGCCACTGGCGGCCGCGGCGCCGTCGGGCGCATCGGACTCGTACCCACTTTGGCGCACGGCCGAGCGGATATCGGCGATCTCGAGCCGGGTTTCGTCGTAGCGCACCGTGGCGCTTCCGGCCGCGTAATTAACGGTGGCGCTTTCAACTCCCGGCACTTCGCCAATCCGTTCCTCGACTGCCTGCACACTCAATACCGAGAGCATGTCGCGCACTTCCATTACGCTGGTTTTCATAACAATTCCTTCCTGGTCTTCAAGGCAAAAATGTCCGCCCGAATCGTCCGCGAGCATGCAGGCAGGCCGCTTGGGCGGCTTGCAGCACTGCGCTACTGTGCGCCCGGCATCTTGTGTTTGATGGTGCGACCTGGGTCAAGCGGATCGCCCCCGGACACCATTTCGCACGCCGCCACCGGCGTTGCCGCGCCGTCGCGCCAAAGCCAACCTACGGGCAGAAATCGCTCGGTCTGCGTGGCAATTACTCCCATGGACTGGAACGAGACTTCCAAACCGGATTCCACCTGCACGACGTCGTCTGGAAGAAGCCGGAATTCACCGGTTTCTTCATCGTGCATATGCGGCATGAATATGCCGAGCTTGTGTTCGGAGAGTCGGCGCAGCATCTCCTGGACTTCCGGAAGTTGGATTGCCTCGTGGGCTGTCCTCAACCCCTGTGGCAAACCCCGGGAGACTGCTTGTGAAACATTGATCGTCGTCATGGTGCTGTCCTGCGTTGGGTGTTTTCGGACCCATTTGAAGTGGCCGGGTCAAATGCCACGTACAAGACATTT
Organism: Betaproteobacteria bacterium; assembly: GCA_031403955.1. GTDB lineage: Bacteria > Pseudomonadota > Gammaproteobacteria > Burkholderiales > Burkholderiaceae_C > CAISIP01. The sequence goes on along the minus strand of JANNGR010000365.1, from coordinate 6,251 downwards.
TTGGGCCGCTGTCGCAAACGGGTCTGTGCGATAGGGTACGTAGCCATGCATTTATAGCCAACCTCCCGTGAAACCCGCTCGCCGCAAGCCGCCACCTATGTAGGGGCAAGCGCGCATGAGTTGCCACAACAAGCCGGAAGAATAGTTTTCGATCATCAAAATGATGGGCCCCTGGTTGAGTCCGAAATGCCACGGCGAGACCCACCAACCATAGGGATTTCCGGGCTCTCCCGGATGGGAGGGATTGAAAGACGCTTTGAAGCCATAGGAATTGAATTCGGTCAGCTTGGCCTGGTGAATGCAATACTCCAGCGCCGGCAAAACGATCTCGGGCGCGAAGGGAAGCGACGCCACCAATGCCAATGGCGCCAGGGTGCCGTCGTCCGGGCCATACGGCACACCGCGCGCCAGGTAATCGAAGAATTGGCGCTCGATCCTGTTACCGTGACGGCACCATTGCGCTGTCTTTGCGACCCGACATCGGGCAGGAACTGCCAGCGCTCAGCTTTGCGTCAATGCTGGGCAGAACTGTGCCTCTCTCCGAATTCAAGGGGAAAGCGATGGTGGTGAACCTGTGCGCCACCTGGTGTCCCCCGTGCGTACGCGAGATGCCAGTGCTGAACCAGGCGCAAGTAGACCACCCGGGCGTGAACTTCGTTTTCCTGAACCAGGGAGAGTCCGCCGCCAAGTTGGGCGCGTGGCTGCAGGCCCGCAAGCTCCCTGTGCGCAACGTGCTGATGGACACGAAAGGGGAAACCGGTGCTGCATTCAAACAACGAGCCCTTCACATGACGCTTTTCTTTGACTCAAATTGACGGCTGGTGAGCACGAGAATCGGTGAGCTTTCGTTTGCCACGCTGACCGAAAGACTCGAAGCCATGCGCCAGTGACGGCCGCGGCGTGCGCATGATCGGCAAACCCCCGTCAGGTAGCCGCGCTGCTGCTGCTTGCAGAAATCAAATACCGGCTACTTAAAGCAATCGTTTGATGGAGGAATACTGGCCGGTCGTGCTCAGTTCAATGTTCACTGGGGTCCTACCGCGGTTTTTCCAGTACCACCCGTGCTGACCCAGGAACGCGGCTTCAAGAACACCTTCGTCTTGCTGGGCATCTTTTCCCTTCTTATAACTAACGGAAATATTCGCTGAGCTGGCTTCGCCGTGGGCGTCAAAGTCGACCTCTCCTCCATTGACCGTCCACCGGTAAGTGACCGTCGCCCCCTTGTCCATCTCAAGCTTGATTTCGGCACCTTCCCCCGGTTTCAGGAGCACCGAGGTCTTATCGCTTCGATTGGAGGTTGCGCCCGAGGCCGGCGGGGCAGCGGAAGACGATACGACGGCCGAAATCTTGACCTCACCCATCTGCTTCAGGCCCAGCATACGGCCGACACCCGTCGGGTCGATCCCGTACTCGGCCGGCATTACGGCGGTAATCAGCAAGGTAAGGGCTACCAGCAAGGCAATGGCGGTCGAGCGAATGAGTTGGGCCGAGCTCGGCAATTTGGCTCCAGGCGGATTGTCAGAGTTGAACATATTGATACTTCAAAAAAGCGGTTACGAAACGACCAGACCAGTGACCTGATATCCGATCAGTAGGAAGCCGGCGCTCATCAGCGCCACATTGGCCGTGTAAGCATGGCGCGCGAAGCCTTGTGTTCGACGCCAGAATCCCATGGCAATAAGGATTGCGCTCAATGCAAGCATCTGGCCGATTTCAACCCCCACGTTGAAAGCGATCAAGTTGGCCAGAAGCCCGTCGCGGGACATTTCAAAGGCGAGAATCTTGGTGGCAAGGCCGAAGCCATGAAACAGGCCGAAGACAAGCGTAGCCGCCTTGGTATTGGGCTGAACGCCGAACCATCTTTGAAACGCACCAAGATTGTCGAGCGCCTTGTAGACGACGGAAAATCCTATGATGGCGTCGATCCAATAAGTGTTCACGCCAATGTTGAAATAAACCCCCGCCAGCAGCGTGGCGGAATGCCCTAACGCGAACAAGCTGACGTACACGGCGATATGGCGTAGCCCATAAAGAAAGAAGATCACGCCGAGCAGGAACAGCAGGTGGTCATAACCCGTGACCATGTGCTTGGCCCCCAGGTAGATAAACGGGACGACATGCACCCCGCTGATCTCCTGGATATAACCTTTATCGCCACTGGCGACTCCATGTGCGAGAGCTGATGCGCATGCAGCCAACGCGGCGCCAGCGGTCAAAATTTGAACCAGCCCGACAGGCACCGCGCAGCGATGAATTTGCCGAGTCTCTGAGAGAAACATCTTCATTTCGAGGACCTTAAAAAAATGTACTACGGCCGCGGCCGGCTTCTTGATTCAGAGCCGCATTTTTGGAGGTCGTTCGAAACTTGAAGAAGGCGCGGCGACGCTGCACAGCAAGTAGGGCGTCACGTTGCTGGAGCGAAACAGAGCCAGCGTGAAAGCACCGGTTGCGGAAGTAACCCCAGTCTCGTGGGAATAGTCGGCCGGATCGTGTTCGTGCAAGTCTGCTGTTTGAGAATCTTCTGCCTGCTGGTCGTGCCCTTTGCCTTCTTGTAGGTAGACCCGGTCAACCTGCTTCCGCAAACCCCGCGAGTCCTCGGAGCGCTCCGCGAACACCGCTGACGCGAGATGGTCGTGAGACGCAGAGAGCGGTGCGCTGGATACGGGCCACAGTAAAGCCAGGACAAACGCGACAACTACAGCGGTGCGCGCCTTCAGGGTCGCCAACGTTGGAAGGATCGTCATATTCCGACGATTGGAGTCAAGACGACGGCGCTCTTTTCCATGGACTTTCATTGTGCAACCTGTTTGTGCGCGCGGAGCCTGCCGCTAAACGCCCTTGATACGTACTTTCAGTAACTTGACGGAGTTGATGAATACCAGCACGTCGGGTCCAAGATGAATAATCGCCGCCTCGATCGGGCCGATCCATCCGAGCAGCGCTGCGGCAATACCGAGCACATGCACCACGCCGACGCCTACAAACAGATTTTCCTGAACGGTGCGGTATGCACGGCGGGCAATGGCACGCGCCGCCGCGATCTTACCCAGGTCGTCTGTCATCAATGCAATGTCCGCAGCCTCTAGCGCGGCCTGGGTGCCACCTCCACCCATCGCGATTCCCACATCGGCTTTCGCCAGCGCGGGTGCATCATTCACTCCGTCCCCCACCATGGCGACCCGATGCCCTTGGCGCTGAAGTTCGGCAATCGTCGAGACCTTTTCTTCGGGCATCAGGTCGGAATGCACCTCGTCAATACCGAGTTCCGTCGCGATGACCTTAGCGGTCGCCGCGTTGTCACCCGTGAGCATCACGATGCGTTTTATGCCACTTCCCTTGAGTTCCGTCAGCGCCTCCCGTGCGCCCAGGCGTATTGTGTCGGCGATAAAAACGACACCGGCGAACCGGCCGTCGACGGCCACATGCACCGGGGTGCGACCCGCGTCTTCAATCGCGGCCTGGATCTCCACCCCGCTTTCGCGCAGGAGCGCGGAGTTACCCACCAGCACCATGTGTCCGTCGACGCCGGCTTTGACACCGCGACCCGGCAATTGTTCGAAGGCATCGGGCTCCGGCAAGGTGATGCCCCTTTCCTTAGCAGCGGCAACGACCGCCTTGGCGAGAGGATGCGCCGAACGCCGGTCCGCGGCAGCGGCCAGGCGCAGCAATTCGTTCTCATCCAGTAGCGGATCATGCGATGCGACCTCCACCACCCGCGGCCGGTTCGCCGTCAGCGTGCCGGTCTTGTCAAACACCATGACGTCGACTTTGGCCAGGGCTTCCAGATGGATGCCGCCCTTGATCAGGATGCCGGAGCGTGCCGCGCGTGCGATAGCTGCGATCATCACCAGAGGCGTGGCTAAACCCAGTTCCGCCGGCGAAGTGAAGATCATCAAAGTAACAATGGTTCGCACATCGCGTGTGACGATGTAGACAACGATCAGAAATACAAACACCACCGGGATCAGCCACGCAGCCACTTTGTCGGCGAGTTTTTGCACCGGCGCCTGCTCGGACTCGGCACTCTCCACCAGCGCAATGATGCGGGCGAAAGTGGTATCCGTACCCAGCCGTTCAGTCCGTATGTCCAGCGCTCCCGACTCGACCACGGTGCCGGCGAACACCGGCGCGTCGATACCTTTGTCATTTGGAATGCTCTCGCCCGTGATCGGCGCCTCGTTGACCGAACCCTGCCCGGCCACGACCCGGCCATCGACCGGTATTTTCTCGCCCGGTCGCACCAGCACGACATCGCCAACCTTCAGCGTATCGATCGGCACCGTCGTCTCACCGCTCGCACTTCGCACCAGCGCGACTTGCGGCACCGAGCCTATCAGCGACTTGATCGAAGCCCGGGCGCGGTCCGTGTTGAGTTCTGCAATGAACTCAGCGATCAGGATAATGACCATCAACACGGCCCCCGCCACTGTTTCGCCCCCAAACACCGCGACAAGGGTCGCGATGGTTACGAAGATCTCCGTGCCAACCTTGCGCTCGTGGACTAGGTCCAAATACCCCGTCTTCACAAGCGGATACAGCCCTACAGCCACTGCAACCCACAGTAGCTGGATGGGGACGAGGCCTCGCCAGAAAAGCAGCGCAACGAGGCCAGTGACAACAATACGCGCCACTTCGACCCAGCGCGCGCGCGTCATCAATGCCATCAGATTCGGTGCGCCGGTATCGCGCGCGGATGCCGGGGTGGGCGTTGCTTCACTGTTCATCAAGGTCCTTTGTGTGATCGCGCGTCACCGTGCGCTGTTGCGCAACCCGGAATCAAAGGTATTTCGCAATCGTCTTGAACTCGTCCATCGATCCTCCGTGGCGTTCGGCCCGCTTTTCCAACGCCGCATCCAGGCAATGGTCGAGATGGTCGTGAATTAAGGTCTTCTTTGCCGCGTGGATGGCGTTTTCCACTGCCTGCAACTGCTGGACGATATCCAGGCAAGGGCGGCCCTCTTCAAGCATAGCGATCACGTTGCGCAGATGACCCCCGGCGCGTTTCAGTCGATTGATGACTTTGGGATGGCTGATGTGGGTCTCGCGCATATTTATATCCTACCATGGAGGATACGGAAAGCGCTCCGGAAAGAGGCGCGTGGCTGCAAGCCCGCAAGCTCCCTGAGCGCAACATGCTGATGGACGGAAATGGGCAAAAACTGCTGCTGCATGAAAACAACGAGCGCTATTCATGACATTGCTTTTTGACGAAAAGGGAACGCTGGTGGGCGGCGACGGACACATAAAAAGGCGTGAGCAGAGTGCGGCAACCCCGCCATGCCCTCAGCGAGTTTGCCTTTCGCCAACATGCCGATGCACCGGCGAGTTATTTCGCGCTTCTGTACGGCGTCGCACGGAAGCGCGTCTTTGATTACGACAACAATAACCTCGCGGTCGGAACTGATCGCTGCATTTGTTAAAGCTGCGTATGCAGCCTGGGGCGTCGCTGTCTGCCGGTGCGATTGACCTTTCCTTGAGGTCCGGCTTTCTTAACTTACAGGGGTTGAACATGAAAAAACTGCTCTCCATGGGCATTGCCGCGATAGTTTTGGTCGGCGTTTCCGGGTGCGCGCAAGATAACATGATGAAGCGAGATTCCATGCAAGGAAACATGGCAATGAAAGAGGGAATGGGCATGCAAATGATGAAGATGATGGATGCGAATAGTGACGGAATGATCTCCAGAGACGAGTTCATGAAACATCACGAGGCGATGTACGACAAAATGAAAAAGGGCAGCAACGGCATGGTGAGCGTGATGGATATGCAGATGATGATGGGCGAGATGATGATGAAGAAGTGACTGACGCGCACGACCGCGTCGGATGGGGTTGGCCGGCAGACGCGCTGACGAGGCAGGAAGATTGATCTCGGCATTGAGTGCAAGCCAATGGCACCGATGAGGCCGAGAAGAACGAACCCGAGTTGGACCTGCCCGCCGAGATCGAGCGCCGCCATGCCGGGCCGATCGCAAAGCGCCGCACCGACCGCAAAAGTGGCAGCCAGTGCCAACGCGGCTTCGAGATCGGTCACGCGGCACCCCGTGACGAGACGCACGCCCTGCGCGTGTAGCCAGGTCTGCAAGGGCAGGACCAGGGAGTCGTACTGGTTCCCTGCTTGTGTGTACGCCAGCGCACAGACGGCCGATCCACAACGGGCGCAAGATGTTGGCAACGACATCGCCAGGCCCAGCCTATCGTTGATCTGGATCAATAACACGTCGTGGGGTGCAGCTAGCATCAATCGTCCGC
>JANNGR010000364.1:0-4148 GCA_031403955.1 Betaproteobacteria bacterium | reverse complement strand
GGTTGGCGTGTCAGTTCTCACTCGGAGGGGTGGGGAGCTGCGTTGCGTTATCACGTCAGGAACCATCCGCGCTACCACCGCCTCATCCACTACGTTCAGCATTGTCACGACAAGTGGCTTCACGCATGCCCTCGAACCTCGCCGGGCTTCGACGAATGGCTCCGCACAGCCGATGATTACTTCGTCGAACGGACGTCCTAGCCCGGATATTTCACGAGGGGTCTAGCAAAAAGCCGCGATCTCTGGCATAAACATTTGTACCAGCAACTGTTTTGGACCAGGAGGTCGCGGCTTCTGCTATGACACAGTGTAATCAGTCCAGCTTCGAATCTGAAGCCCATTTTTCGCGGATCGTGGTTGCCGACTTCAACGGCGGCGCCCTGACGACCGACGCGGGGGCGTTGCTGCTGAGGGAGACCAATCACCGAATCGATCTGCTTGGACGACTGGCGGCCTGCTTTACCGATTTCCGGTCTCAGGATCGTTGCCGCCACAGCGTGGAGCAGATGCTGTCACAACGGATCTATGGCTTGGCGCTCGGCTACGAGGATCTCAATGACCATGACCAGTTGCGCCATGATCCGCTACTGACGATGCTGTCCGGCAAGCGGGAGTCTTCCACGGCGCTGGCCAGCAAGAGTACGCTCTGCCGCTTGGAGCGGACGCCGGCCACAGGCGCCGAACAAGACCGCTCGCGCAAGGTGCGTTACGAAGCACCAGCCATCGACCGCCTGTTGGTGGACTTGTTTCTGCAATCCAAGGCCACGCCGCCGATCGAGATCATCATCGACCTCGACGCCACCGACACTCCACTGCATGGCCAGCAGGAAGGCCGCTTCTTTCACGGCTATTATGATCATTATTGCTATCTGCCGCTGTACACGTTTTGCGGCGATCAGATCTTGGGGGTAAGGCTCCGCGAGGCCAACCAGGATGGCAGCGCTGGCAGCATAGACGCAGTGCGGCGCATCGTGGCCTAGATTCGCGAGCGTTGGCCGGGCGTGCAAATTATCCTGCGGGCGGACTCTGGCTTCTGCCGTGAGTCCCTGATGAGGTGGTGCGAGAAGAAGTCCGTAGACTACGTCTTCGGCTTGGCCCGCAACGAGGTACTGCGTCGACTCAGCCGGAAAGCGATGTGGGAGGCGGCTGAGGAAGCGAAACGGACGGGCAAGGCGGCGCGAGTCTATACGGAGTTTCGCTACCGCACGCAAAAGAACTGGTCGCGGTCCCGGCGAGTGATTGCCAAGGCGGAGCGAATCGACGGCAAGGATAATCCGCGCTATGTGGTCACGACGTTGAGTGGGAGCAAGTGGCAAGCCCGTCAGTTGTACGAGCAGTGCTACTGTGCGCGCGGAGAGATGGGCGTGTCCAGCCAAGGACACATCGTCCAGTTGGTGAAAGACCAACCGAGGCCAAAAGACTCAGGCCTCGTAGCTTGGGAGGCGCCGTGGAGCGAAAGCGGGACGGTGGAGCCCTCCGACTACATACTCAGAAAGGAGTATGCGCAACGCACCAGGTTGCAACGTGCAGTGAACGCAGATGTAGCCTCGTTACCCGAACTTCCGGTGGCTGAGACGGTCCATAACGTGCGAAAGCAGCAAGAACTGATCGAAATGAGTCCGATGCGGCAGTTCTCACCGGCGGGGTATCAGCGGCGACATGGTGTGAAGGATGATGTGGAAACTGGAGAAGCCCTCGGTGCCCGGCGAAGAAATCTCGTCGAGGAGATGCCGGCTATAACCGTGAGTGGGAAATGCAGGCATAGGCACCAGGGTGACGGATCGGGTCGTAGTACTGGTGATGGGCGTGCAGCAAAACGCGCCCGGAGGGAAGGGCCCGGACCGGTGAGTATTCCGTCCGTCAAGGGGAGGCAGGGGTGAGATGACAAAGGCACCCAGCAGCCTGCAGGAACTGAGACGGCGGATCTATCGAAAGGCGAAGTCTGAATCGACGCATCGCTTCTGGGGCCTCTTCGTGCACATCACGAAGACCGAGACTCTCGAAGAGGCTTATCGGATTGCCAAAGGTAACGGCGGTGCCCCGGGCATCGACGGCCAAAGTTTCCAGGACATCGAGTCCGTGGGACGGACCGCGTTTCTTGCGGCAGTGCGGGAAGACCTCGTCACAGGCAGGTACAAACCCATGCCGAACCGCCGGGTAGAGATCCCGAAGGGCAATGGCAAAGTTCGAACGCTGCAGATTCCCTGTATCCGCGACCGTGTGGTGCAGGGGGCGCTGAAGCTGATCCTGGAAGCTGTCTTCGAGGCGGACTTTTGCCCGAACTCCTACGGATTTCGACCGAAGCGGTCACCGCATCGCGCCCTGGCGGAAGTCAGGCGCAGTGTAATGCGGCGCATGTCCACGATCATCGATGTTGATCTGTCGCGCTATTTCGACACGATCCGGCATTCGGTGCTTCTGAACAAGATCGCCAAGCGGATCCAGGACCCACAAGTCATGCACCTCGTGAAGCAGGTGATCAAGGTCGGCGGAAAGCTCGGTGTCCCGCAAGGGGGACCGTTCAGCCCGCTGGCGGCGAACATCTATCTGAACGAGATGGACTGGTTGTTCGATGCGATTCGCCGCAAGACGGCAGAAGGGGAATACGAGGCGGTCAACTATCATCGGTTCGCCGATGATATTGTCATCACCGTCAGTGGGCACCACACCAAACGGGGCTGGGCCGAACGGGCACTGCAACGGCTCCAGGAGCAGATCGCACCGCTGGGTGTCGAGCTGAATCAGGAGAAAACCAGGCTGGTGAATACGCTGAACGGAGAGGCCTTCGGGTTCCTGGGTTTTGACTTGCGCCGTGTGCGTAAGCGAGGCGGGGATGGACATTTCATCTTGATGACCCCGAAGAAGAAAGCTCGCAAGGCAATCAAGGCGAAGGTTCGTGACATCATTGCCCGCGGGGGAGCAACCCCAGCGGCGACTCTGGTGAAGCGTATCAATGCCGCACTCGCCGGGTGGGTCAACTACTTCAGGGTAGGTAACTCTAGTCGGGCCTTTAGCGAGGTTCACAACTACGTGGAGATGAAGGTCCGTACCCTGCTGACGCGGCGGAAACGGCGGCGAAAGACGAGTGTAGGTTGGCTGCGATGGAGTAATGAATACCTCTACGAAGTGCTGGGGCTGTATTGGGACTGGAAGATCCAGCCACTCCCCGGAGCCAGTAAGGTTACGTGAAAGTAGCGGTCAATCCACAGGACTCATAACCCTTTGGACGAAACTCACTGGGTGAGCTGCTTGAGGGAAAACCTCACGAGCAGTTCTTATGGGGAGGGGCTGGAAACGGGCCGGCATCCGCGCACCGCGCCAGTCCCTTACCCGACAGAACCGGATCAAAGAGCAGATGTGCCTGTTCGCCGACCGGATGAGCGCTGAGACGATGCGCGCCAACCAACTGCGGCTGTACCTGTCGGCAGCGGCATATGTACTGGTGGAGGCACTGCGGCGTCTGGCGCTGAAGGGCACCGAGCTGGCTGAAGCGCAGGTGGATACGATCCGGCTCCGGTTGTTGAAGATCGGAGCGCGGGTGCGTGTGACGGTGCGGCGCCTGGTGGTGTCGATGGCGAGCGGGTTCGCGGCGAAGCACCAATTTTGGCAGGCTTGGGAGGCCTTGCGATGTAGAGCCTGAGAAAGCGCTGAAAACAAACAAAGTCACGATTTCTGATCTTTCAGAAATGGCAAACGTATGGCAAAAGTGCGTCTGGAGAGACGCTCTGACGCCGATATGAGTCCCCCGCGACCTGCCTGGGCGGGCCAGAGAGGCCGGGTGGGCACGTTCCGCCGCCAAAGTTGGCCGCTGACGGGATAGAGAGGCGACTCACCCTGCGAAATTGGGTCCTTAAGAGGTCTCGTGCAACATCCGGGCTAGCGAGCGGATACGTTTGCTTCCAACCCGAGGGTGCGGCCGGATCCTCCAGGAAAAAGTGTCCGCGGCCGGGCTTGTCGTAGCGTAAGAGCAGGGGGTTCGCGCCTTTGCCGAGGGCTGCCATGGGGGCGGAGGAAGGGAGCTGCGCGTGATTCACCCAGATACCGGTGGGCAAGTGGCCACCCGCCAGGATGCGGGCCCGGATGGCGCGCAGGGCGATGGCCGAGGTCCACAGGTAGTAGCGTGAACCGCCATCCTCAGCCGTATATTC
>JANNGR010000363.1:0-2473 GCA_031403955.1 Betaproteobacteria bacterium | reverse complement strand
AATCGCCAGCCGATGCGGGTCAGCACAATCGCAGCATTGACCGCGTCCACGGTCGAGATCGGCTGGTCGACGCGCACGCCGGTGGCGACCTATCTCAACCTGACCAGCCGCGCCGCGCAGGCCGGCTGCTCGGTACGCCGCGCCGGCTCAGGCGCATTGGGACTGGCCTATGTGGCTGCCGGGCGGATTGAAGGCTACGCCGAGGCACATATCAACGCCTGGGACGTAGCCGCCGGGCTGCTGCTGGTGACTGAAGCGGGCGGAAGGGTGAACGACTTCTGGACCGTAAACGGCGTCAAGAACGGCAACCAGGTGCTGGCAACCAACGGCGCACTGGCCGATGAGCTAAGTGTCTTGACCGGTATCGCACTCGCGGATTGAACCTGACGTGACTGCGAAATTGCACTCAATCGCTCAGCAACACCACATCGCCGGCGCCAAAACCGAGCGCCACCGCGCTGCCAGTTGCGACCGGGTTCTGGGTGTCGGACGAAGTCACAAACAGCTCACCGAGGGGCGTCTGCACGCTGTACTCCATGTGTTCGCCGACGTAGGTGGCCTTGTGCACCACGGCTTGTAGCGCATCGGGGCTACCAGCGGGCAACAGCGCAACCCGGTTCGGCCGCACCGCCACATGGCGCTGCGCCGTTGTGCCTTCGCAGTTGTTGGTCTGAAGCGTCAGGGAGCCCAGGCGCACACTGGCGCGGTCACCCTGCGTGGATGCCACCTCACACGGCAGCACATTCGCCCTGCCAATGAAGTCGGCCACGAAGCGGGTGCGCGGCCGGTCGTGCAACTCCCTCGGGCTGCCGCTTTGCGTGACACTGGCATTGTTCATAACGACCACCGTGTCGGAGACGGCGAGCGCTTCTTCCTGGTCATGGGTGACGTACACCACGGTCAGTCCCAGCGACTGCTGCAAGTCGCGGATTTCCTGGCGCACATAACGCCTGAGCTTGGCGTCCAGGTTGGACAGCGGCTCGTCGAACAGCAGTACCCTGGGTTCTAGCACGATGGCGCGCGCCACCGCCACGCGTTGTTGCTGGCCGCCGGAGAGTTCGTTCGGATAACGGGCGCTAAAGGCACCCAGCCCCAACTGCTTCAGCACATCGTTGGCCTTGGTCGCGACGACGTCCTTCGCGAACCCGGACACCTGCAGTCCGTAAGAAACGTTTTCCAGCACCGTCATGTGCGGAAACAGCGCATAGGACTGGAACACCATGGATACGTCACGCGCGGTGGCGGGCAGCCTGGTGACGTCCTCTTCGCCGATGAAAATGCGCCCGCTGCTGGCCATCTCCAGCCCGGCGATCATGCGCAGCGTGGTGGTCTTGCCGCAACCTGACGGGCCGAGCAGCGTCACCAGCGTGCCGGACGGAAAATCCAGCGACACCTGGTCGACAGCGGTCACGTTGGTGCCGTAACGTTTGGTGACCTGGTCGAAAACCACGCGCGCCGGGCCCTTGCGGGTCGATGTGTTCATGCGCCTCCTGCAAGTATGGATGAGTCCTGGCCGATGCCGCGCCGGCCCAGCCGGCGCTGGCCGACCAGCCACTGGAACAGCCCGATGGCCGACAGCATCACCAGAATCAGCACCGTGGAATAGGCGATCGCCACGCCGTACTCGTTGTTCTCCACCCGCCCGATGATGTAGCTGGTAGCCATGTCATGTCTGGCGCTGACCAGGAAGATCACCGCGCTGATGGCGGTCATGCTGCGCACAAAGCTGTACACCAGCGCCGACAGGATGGCCGGACGAATCAACGGCAGCGTGATGCGCCTGAAGGTGGTCCAGGAACTGGCGCCCAGCGTCAGCGAGGCCTCGTCCAGGCTCTTGTCGATTTGTGACAACGAGGCGATGCCCGAGCGCACGCCGACCGGCATGTTGCGAAAGACGAAACAGATCACCAGAATGGCGGCGGTGCCGGTAAGTTCGATCGGCGGCACATTGAAGGCAATTATGTAACTCACGCCGATGACGGTGCCGGGAATGGCGAAGCTGAGCATGGTGCCGAACTCGAACAACTGCTTGCCACGGAAGTTCTGACGCGTCAGTAGCCAGGCGGTGAGAAGACCGATGGCGGCCGTCAATGGCGCCGACAGGGTGGCGATCTGCAGCGTGGTCCAGAAACTGTTCCAGGCCGAACCCTGCCAGCGCAGGCCGAACTCGCCGAAGGCAACCGAGAAGGCGCCGATGTAGTGCCTGAGGGTCAGCGTATGGTCGCGCCCCCACAACTGCACGAAGCTGCCGTAGACGATCATCAGATAGACCACGATGGTGAACACACCCCACAAGGCGGTGATTAGCGTGATCGGTAGCGCAATGCGCCGCGGCAGCGGCGGATGTTGGCCGCCATCGCCTTTGCCGCTGACCGAGGTGTAGCTGCGCCGCCCCAGCCAGCGCTGCTGCAGGTAGAACGCGCCGACGGTGAAGGTCAGCAGGATGATGGCCAGCACCGCCGCCTGGGCCTGG
>JANNGR010000362.1:0-5671 GCA_031403955.1 Betaproteobacteria bacterium | reverse complement strand
CAGGCCCACATGCGGCCGGCTGACGGCCCATGACCATTAGCGGCAGCGCTAAAAAGCACCACTGTTTTACTCCTGTCAGCGACCGGATAGTCGCTTTGACCGCGTGTTGTGTCGCGCGGGCGAAGTTTCCCGGCTGGCTTGGCGCATAAAATCGACTCGTCGGGCTGAATACATCAAATCAACCATTCAATGGAGTCGCAGCAATGAAGGTACTGGTACCTGTAAAACGCGTGGTGGATTACAACGTCAAGGTGCGCGTCAAGTCAGACGGAACCGGCGTGGACATCGCCAACGTCAAGATGAGCATGAACCCGTTTGACGAAATTGCGATTGAAGAGGCGGTTCGATTGCGTGAAAAGGGAGTCGTGACCGAAGTCATCGCGGTTTCCTGTGGTGTCACCCAGTGCCAGGAAACCTTGCGCACCGCCATGGCAATCGGTGCCGATCGTGCAATCCTGGTGGAGACAACGGATGAATTGCAGCCGCTGGCAGTCGCCAAGTTGCTCAAGGCGTTGGTCGAGAAAGAGCAACCCGGCCTGGTGATTCTGGGCAAGCAGGCGATCGATGACGATTGCAACCAGACCGGGCAGATGCTGGCGGCCTTGTGTGACATGCCGCAGGCCACGTTTGCCAGCAAGGTCGAAGTCGCCGACGGGCAGGCCCGGGTGACGCGCGAAGTGGATGGTGGCCTGGAAACGATTGCGATCACGTTGCCCGCCGTGATTACCACCGACCTGCGCCTGAACGAGCCGCGTTACGTGACACTGCCCAACATAATGAAGGCGAAAAAGAAGCGCATGGACATCTTCAAGCCAGCTGACCTCGGTGTGGATGTGAAGGCGCATCTGTTGACCCTGAAAGTCAAGGAGCCGCCGCAGCGCAGTGCCGGCATCAAGGTGCCGGACGTGGCGACGCTGGTTGCAAAATTGAGAAATGAAGCAAAGGTAATCCAATAACCTTGCGGGACAGACCGTAGCGCCACTGGCGCGAAGCTCTGTCCCCAACTAATCCAATAACCTTGCGAGACAGACTGCCAGCTGCGTAGCAGACCAGCTCTGTCCCCAACTGAATAGAAAACCTTGCGGGACAGACCGCAGTCTGCGCAGCAGACCAGCTCTGTCCCTAACCGACTAAGGAGCTTTGCATGACTTCCCTCGTAATAGCCGAACACGATAACCACAGCGTCCGTGGCGCGACCCTCAATGCCGTCACTGCCGCCGTCCAATGTGGTGGCGATGTGCATTTGCTGGTAGCCGGCGCAAATGCTGCCTCTGCCGCCGCGGCCGCAAGTCAGATCGTCGGCGTGGCCAAGGTGCTGCACGCGGATGATGCGGGCTTCGCGCACGGACTGGCGGAAAACATGGCGGCCCAGGTGCTGTCGATCGCAGCCGGTTACAGCCACCTACTTTTTGCCGCCACTGCCTCGGGCAAGAACATTGCGCCGCGGGTCGCGGCCAAGCTCGATGTAGGGCAGATTTCCGACATCACCAAGGTGGATAGTCCTGACACGTTTGAGCGCCCGATTTATGCCGGCAATGCGATTGCGACGGTGCAGAGCCTGGACGCGATCAAGGTACTGACGGTGCGTACCACCGGTTTCGATCCGGCGCCCGCGACTGGCGGCTCGGCAGTTGTAGAAGTGGTGACGGCGGTTGCGGCGAGCGTCAAGACTACTTTTGTCGGCAGCGAGATTGCCAGGAACGACCGGCCTGAATTGACTGCCGCGAAGATTGTGGTGAGTGGCGGGCGGGCACTTGGCAGTGCCGAAAAGTTTGCCGAGATCATGACACCGCTGGCCGACAAACTCGGGGCGGCGATGGGTGCTTCGCGCGCCGCCGTCGATGCGGGATATGCGCCCAATGACTGGCAGGTTGGCCAGACCGGCAAAATCGTGGCGCCGCAGTTGTATGTGGCGTGTGGCATCAGTGGAGCGATCCAGCACCTGGCCGGCATGAAGGATAGCAAGGTGATCGTCGCGATCAACAAGGACGCTGAAGCACCGATCTTCAGTGTGGCCGATTACGGCCTGGAAGCCGATCTGTTTGTGGCCGTGCCGGAGTTGGTGGCCGCGTTGTGAGCTGAACCGTTCGCGTACTGCGCTGCAAGTTTTGCGGCACTGGTTTTTTTTTGCATTCACCAGCCGTTCTCCTGGAACCAAGACTCCGGTAGAACGGCTTTCTCGTATCTGGAGGTTATCGTGAGTTACGTCGCACCCCTGAAAGACATGTTGTTCAACATACAACATCTGGCCAATATCGATCAGGTCGCCCAAATGCCCGGTTTTGAAGACGCGGGCTTCGAGACCGCGCAGGCGGTGCTGGAAGAGGCGGCCAAATTCAACCAGGCGGTACTGGGCCCGCTCAATTGGGAGGGCGACAAAAACCCGTCGTCCTGGCAGGACGGCAAGGTAACCACCAGTGCGGGTTTCAAGCAGGCGTTCCAGCAATTTGCCGAGGGCGGATGGCAGGGTCTGCAGCACCCGGCCGAGTTTGGCGGGCAGGGTTTGCCCAAGACAATCGGGGCGGCGTGTATCGAGATGGTAAACAGCGCCAACATGAGCTTCGCGTTGTGCCCGTTGCTGAGCGACGGCGCCATCGAGGCCCTGCTGACGGCAGGCTCCGAAACACTCAAGGCAACCTATCTGGAAAAACTCGTCACCGGCAAATGGACCGGCACGATGAATCTGACCGAGCCCCAGGCTGGCTCCGACCTGGCCATGGTGCGCACCCGCGCCGAACCGCAGCCCGATGGTACCTACAAGATATTCGGTACCAAGATTTTCATCACGTATGGTGAACACGACATGGCAGAGAACATCGTGCATCTGGTGCTGGCCCGCGTCGCCGGAGCACCCGAGGGCGTGAAGGGCATCAGCCTTTTTGTGGTGCCCAAATTCATGGTCAACCAGGACCGGTCATGTGGTGCGCGCAACGATGTGTTCTGCGTGAGCATCGAGCACAAGCTGGGCATCAAGGCCTCGCCCACCGCCGTGTTGCAGTTCGGAGATCAGGCCGGCGCCGTGGGCTACATCGTCGGCCAGGAGAATCGCGGCCTGGAATACATGTTCATCATGATGAACGCGGCACGTTATGCCGTCGGTGTGCAGGGTATCGCAATCGCCCAACGCGCCTACCAGAAAGCCGCGACGTTCGCCAAGGACCGTGTGCAGTCGCGTCCAGTCGATGGCTCCTTTCAAGCCAGCGCCGCCATCATCCACCATCCGGACGTCAAACGCATGCTGATGACCATGCGCGCCTATACCGAAGGTTGCCGCGCGATGGCAACGGTCGCCGCCGCCGCGTATGACGCCGCGCACCACCACCCGCAGGCGGATGCGCGCAAACAAAACCAGGCCTTCTACGAATACATGGTGCCGCTGATCAAGGGCTACAGCACCGAGATGAGTCAGGAGGTGACGAGCCTGGGAGTGCAGGTGCATGGCGGCATGGGTTTCATCGAAGAAACCGGCGCGGCCCAGTATTACCGCGACGCCAGGATCCTGACCATCTACGAAGGCACCACCGCGATCCAGGCCAACGATCTGGTAGGCCGCAAGACGGCGCGCGACGGCGGCCAGACGGCGAAGGCCATTGCGGCCCAGATCGAGGCCACCGAGAAGGAACTGGCCGCGAGTGCCACGCCGGCGGCGTTGGCGGTTGCCAGGCGACTGCAGGCCGCGCGTGTTGCGTTTATCGACGTGGTGAACTATTGTGTGGGCCAGGCCAAGGCCTCGCCCAACGCGGTCTATGCCGGCAGCGTGCCGTACCTGATGTTGGCCGGCAACCTGATGGCCGGTTGGCAAATGGCGCGTGCCCTGCTGGTGGCGCAAGACCAGATTGCGCTGGGCAACGATGTCGCTTTCATGCAGGCCAAGATCACCACCGCCCGCTTTTTTGCCGAGCACTTGTTGATCAAGGCGCCGGGATTGCGTGACAGCATAGTCGAGGGCGCAGACAGCGTCACGGCGCTTGCACTCGACGCGTTTTGAACCAGCCGGCGTTGAAAACCTTCATGTCACGACTGCCACCCCCACTCGACCGGCTGCCACTGCCGATCATCGGCGCGCCACTTTTCATCATCAGCAATCCGGTGCTGGTGATCGCCCAATGTATCGCGGGGGTGGTGGGTGCCATGCCGGCGCTAAACGCCCGGCCCGCGTCGCAGCTCGACGAATGGCTGGCCGAGATCACCGAGACGCTGGCCGCATACAACCTGGCCAACCCGGACCAACCCGCTGCGCCGTTTGCCATCAACCAGATCGTGCACAAGAGTAACGACCGGCTCGAGCACGACATGCAACTGTGTGTCAAATACAAGGTGCCGATCACCATCACCAGCCTGGGCGCCCGCGAAGATATCAACGCCGCGGCGCACGGTTATGGCGGTGTGGTGTTGCACGACATCATCAACAACAAGTTCGCGCATAAGGCGATCGAAAAAGGCGCCGACGGACTGATCGCCGTGGCTGCGGGCGCTGGAGGACACGCCGGTGTCAAGAGTGCCTTCGCCCTGATACAGGAGATTCGCCAGTGGTTCGACGGGCCGGTGGCATTGTCGGGCTCCATCGCGACCGGCAGCGCGGTGCTGGCGGCGCAGGCCATGGGCGCGGACTTCGCCTACATCGGGTCGGCGTTCATCGCCACACAGGAGGCCCGCGCCATCGAAGCCTACAAGCAGGCAA
This sequence comes from Betaproteobacteria bacterium, assembly GCA_031403955.1. Classification (GTDB taxonomy): domain Bacteria; phylum Pseudomonadota; class Gammaproteobacteria; order Burkholderiales; family Burkholderiaceae_C; genus CAISIP01. Next base: position 990 of record JANNGR010000362.1, on the reverse strand, counting down.
TTGTGAACAGCAGTTCCGACGACATCGTCTACAGCAACCTGTTCACCGGCGTGCACGGCAACTACCTGGCCGCCAGCATCCGCGCCGCTGGTCTGGACCCGGACAAGTTGCCCCAAAGTGACCCGAGCAGGATGAACTTTGGTGGCGACGCCAAGAAGGCCTGGAAAGACATCTGGGGTTGCGGCCAGGGCATTGGCGCCGTTGACAAGATTCAAAGCGCGGCTGATTTTGTCGCGCAACTGAAGGACGAATACCTGCGAGCCCGCACACGGCTGCTGGAGCGCGAATACGCTTGACGCCGCGAGGAGAGTACCTATACTGTAGTTATGTCCAGTATGTGCCTGAATCATCTCCGGAACAAGGCGCAGCTGTGAATGAGGTGGCAATTCCGGTGCATGCGATCAAGGGGCGTGGTGCGGCAAACCGTTTGGCGCACCGCTTCGAGAGCGTGGCACGGGCCGCGTTCGACGACGGCTGGGGCACCCTGGATGAATCGGTTTATGCACCACACATCGCCCCGGTGACCCAGGTCACCCCGGAAGATGCCAAAAGCGCCATCAGCCATAACCAGTCGCCGGACATTTATTTTGACTACGGCCTAAACCCTTACCGTGGCTGTGAACACGGTTGCATTTATTGTTATGCGCGGCCAACCCACAGCTACTTGAATCTTTCCCCGGGGCTCGATTTCGAAACCAGGATCGTAGCCAAGCCCAATCTGGCGCAGGTGTTGACACGCGAACTGCAGGCACGCAGTTATGTGCCGCGCCAAATCATAATTGGTTCCGCAACCGATGCCTATCAGCCGGTGGAGCGTGAGCTGAAAGTGACACGCAGCGTGATTGAGTTGCTGCACCGCTGCCATCACCCGTTTGCTGTAGTGACCAAGGGCAGTGGGGTGGAGCGTGATCTCGATCTGATCGCGCCGATGGCGCGCAAGAAACTCGTCGCCGTTTACCTGACCATCACCACGCTGGACGGCGCGTTGGC
>JANNGR010000361.1:0-2073 GCA_031403955.1 Betaproteobacteria bacterium | reverse complement strand
ATCAGCGTGGCGTTCGTGCCGCCGCATTCCAAGTTTCGAGCGGCCGATTTTCCCTGCGACGTGCCCAACGTCGTCACGCAGATCTCCCAGTGCATCGAAAAGATTCGTGAAGGCACGGCGGCCGAACGGCCGTTGTATTTATGTTGGCTCATCCATCTGGTGGGCGACATCCATCAGCCGCTGCACTGTGCCTCTCTGTGGAGCGAAGTATTTCCGGAGGGCGACCGTGGGGGCAACCTGTCCTTGGTGCGAGTCGACGGCGGGATGCCCGAGCGTCTGCACTTCATCTGGGATGCTCTGCTTGGCGAAACGGCCTCGCCGGAGGCCGTCTATGCCGCGGTAGTCGAACTCAATCAGCTCGACGAGCGCCAGGCGGGCGCCATCGAGGCCGAGCTGACTGCCCATCAGCGTCCCGCCGAATGGGCACGCGAGGGCCTGGCGCAGGCTACAGAGCACGCCTTTCTACGAGGCGACTTGCATCCGGCCCATGCCGAGTTGAATCCGCCCGAGAACCTCGTGCCGGCCCTTTCCGCCGCATATCTCCAGAATGCCGAAAAGGTCGCACGCGTGGCCGTTGTCAAGGCCGGACGCCGGCTCGCGGCAGGCTTGTCCGGAGCGCTAATTAGAGCAAGCCCTGCTTCCAAGGACCTGTGATGGCGACGCTCATTCCGGGCCGTTGAATGTTAACGAACAGCGTCGTTCCATCGGGACTGAAAGTTGCGCCCGCCCATTCGCTGTCCTTGTAGTCTTGCTGAAAGCCGTTAATCGGGTTTCCCGACAGGTCGATGTTATTGATGCAAAACGGGACGAGGAAACCCTCGCTTGTCAGGCACTGCAATCGCATCGGGGGATCTCCCTCGTCGCCGTCTTCACACACCACCAGGCCGCCGCGAGGGCTGGCACAGATATTGTCGGGCATGTTGAGGTCCTCGCGGCCTTTCGAGACATAGACCAGCCGCAACTTCGCATCGTCGACGTCGTATTCCCAGATTTGACCTTTCTGCGCGGGACCGCCGCTTTTGGCTGTGAAATGGACTTTCCCAGCCCCAAACCAGGCGCCCTCCAAACCGGCGAACGTCGCGCCCCCTTGTTCAACGCCTTGCCGATACACGCCCTGCTCGGGCTTGAATCCAGGCTGTTCGCCTTCAATTAGCCCGGCCTCCGGCTCAGCGATGTCCACCCACGCGACCTCGAACGCTCGATCGGTCGCGTCAACCTGTCGGGTGTCTGGATTGCCGGTCATCTTCATCATTTGCAATTTGCCACCGGCCGCGAGCTTGCCCGGCGCGTGGGGAATGTATCGGTAGAATCCGCACGCGGCAAAATCTTCGGTCTGATAGGCAATGCCTGACCGCGGATCAATGGCGATTGCTTCACGAGTGAATCGCCCCATACCTTTGATAGGCTGCGGCGCTCGTGCCCGATCAATTGGAACCTCGAATGCCCAGCCGTGCTCTTTGGTGAAGTTCAGGACCTTACCCAGCTTGTCCTTCGATCCCGGTCCGTTCACCGTTTCTTCACAGGTGATCCAAGTTCCCCAAGGAGTTCGCCCGCCGGCGCAGTTACGCGACGTGCCAGAAAGACTGGCCCACGAGCGAACGAGTTTCTTGGACGACAAGTCGAAGACCAGATTCGTGCAGCCCGCGGATGCCTTGGAATCGTAGGTGATGTCCGGCGATCCGAACGAACCGTTTGCATCGTCGACTTCGTGGTTGCGACAGAGCGTTACCAGCGAGCCATCCTGCCTGAGACAGGTCATGCCGTCGTGCGCCGGAGGTGTCAGTCCGCCTTCGGTCAACTGGTCTCCTTCCCAGCCAAACGTCGTGTACGTAAAACCAGCCGGCAGCCCGAGTAAGGGAAGACCAGTTCGCAAGTCATGCACTGGTTCCAGAGGACCAAAACCCATGGTCCGGCGGGCGTTCTCTCCGGCCTTGAGGCGCGCCGCAAACAACTGAAACGGGCCGCCAAATCCGGCCGTCGCCAACAGACTTGCCCGTTTCAATAGCGATCGTCGCGATGCAAACCGTCGATCAGACATGGATTCCCTTTCTTGAATCAGGGCATCTCGGGGTC
>JANNGR010000360.1:0-2011 GCA_031403955.1 Betaproteobacteria bacterium | reverse complement strand
TGCCCACCGCCAAAGGAGTGATCGATGTTCCTGAAAAACTGCTGGTATGTGGCCGCCTGGGACCACGAACTGATCGACGGCAAGCTGCTGCCGCGCACCCTGCTGGGCGAGCGGGTGCTGATGTACAAGGGCGAGAGCGGCAAGGTCGTGGCGCTCAAGGACCGCTGCTGCCACCGCGGCGCGCCCCTGCACCTCGGCCGGCGCGAAGGCGACTGCGTGCGCTGCATGTACCACGGCCTGAAGTTCGACGCGACCGGCAAATGTGTGCAGATTCCCGGGCAGGACGTCGTGCCGCCGAAGATGGGTGTGCGTAGCTATCCGGTGGTCGAGCGTGACCACCTGATCTGGGTCTGGATGGGTGATGTAACCAAGGCCGACCCGGCCGATATCGTCGACATACCCTATCTGCGCGACCCGCTTTGGCGCGGTATCGCTGACTACATGCATTACCAGGCCGACTACCGGCTGATCGTCGATAACTTGTCCGACTTCGCGCACCTGGCGTTTGTGCATACCCATACGCTGGGTGGCTCGGAGGAATACGCCTTCAAGACCAGACCGGTGGCGGTGGAGCGCCTGGAAAACGGCTTTCGCGTCGAGCGATGGAGCATGGATGCCCCGCCGCCGCCGTTCCACCGCAAGGTGGTGCGCAACGACGCCGCCGTCGACCGGCGCAACATAGGCCTGATGCATGTGCCCGGCATCTTTTTTCTGGAGACGCTGTTTTCACCAGCCGGAAGCGGTGCGCAGACTGGCCACCTGGAAGGCGCAAAACAATACCGCAATTGCCAGTTCTTCACGCCCGAGACACGCGCCAGCACGCATTTCTTCTGGAACTACCTGCACGATTACGACCTGCATGACCCGAGCATTGCGCTGTCATTACACGACAGCATGGTGCAGGGCTTCATGGAGGACAAGTTCATCATCGAAGGCCAGCAGGAAATGCTGAATGCCGACCCGGATTTCAAGATGCACGGCATCGTCTCCGACGCGCCGCTGGCACACTTCCGCCGGGTGCTGCAAGCGCGCATCGACCAGCAGCACCGGACCATCCGGGCCAAATCTCACCCGGTGCTGGCAATCTCCAGCGCCTGACGCAGGTGAGCCAGCACATCGTCAGTTTGCGGTCCGACAAGATACACGCGCGACCGCATCCAGGTCTTTGGCGAGGTTGGCCGCAACGTGTATCGCTGGTTGCCGCGCTTCAAGCGGATAACCGTTGCCTGGTCGGGACTTGGTACGATGCAGGTAATTCCAAAAGGTGCTGCCATGAATGCTCCCTTGCGCACAGAGATGCCGGCCGGTGTTCTGAACGATGCCCTGGCGCTGGCCCAGGCCAGCGACTTATGGGACACCGACATTGTTGGGCAGCTGAAGGACTACATCCGGATTCCGGCCAAATCCCCTGGCTTTGACGCCAGTTGGGCGCAGCACGGTTACATCGAGGCTGTGGTTCGTAACGCAGCGTCTTGGGTCGAGGCGCAGAAGGTGGCCGGATTGCGACTCGAGCTGGTGCGTCTCGAAGGGCGAACGCCGGTGTTGTTCTTCGAGATCGCCGCGACCGGGACCGAGTCGACGCAAACCGTGCTGATGTACGGCCATCTGGACAAACAACCCGAGTTCACCGGCTGGCGCAAGGATTTGGGACCCTGGACACCCAAATATGAAGACGGCCGCTTGTATGGCCGTGGTGGTGCCGATGATGGCTACGCGGTGTATGCCAGCATTGCCGCCGTGCAGGCCCTGAAGGCCCAGAACATCGCGCATCCGCGCATTGTCGGCCTGGTGGAGACCTGCGAGGAAAGCGGCTCATACGATTTGCTGCCTTATATCGACGTCCTGCGTGCGCGCCTGGGTGACGTGGCGCTGGTGGTTTGCCTGGATTCCGGGGCCGGGAATTATGACCAGCTCTGGCTGACAACCAGCTTGCGTGGCATGGCCAGCGGTACCCTGAAGGTCGAGGTGTTGACCGAGGGTATTCACTCCGGCGACGCATCCGGATTGGTGC
>JANNGR010000359.1:0-8253 GCA_031403955.1 Betaproteobacteria bacterium | reverse complement strand
GTGGTGGGCGACAGCGATATCCAGATATGGATTGGCAACTCGGCCAGCACCATCACCGCGATGGGCAACAGCGTGCTGGCCAGCATGGGCTTCAGCGAGGTGAACACTACCACGCTGACCAGCGCGCGCTGGGCCGACCTGAACGCGGGCGAGGTGAGCGGCAACGTGCTGATCATCGCCGCCGACACCACCGATCTGTCGCCGGAGGACTACTTCAAGCTGGAGCAGGTAGTGGTCTGTGCGCCGGACCTCGGCACTCCGGTGTCCAAGGCCAGCATCGGCAACTATGTCTGGGAAGACAAGAACTACAACGGTGTGCAGGACGCGGGCGAGGCGGGCATTGCCAACGTGATGGTCAAGCTGCTCAACAGCGATGGCGCCGTGCTGGCCACCACCACCACGGGCGCCAATGGTGCGTATCTGTTTGGCAACCTGAACCCGGCCGACTACAAGGTGCAGGTGGTCGCCCCCGCCAACTACTACGTCACCAAGAAGGACCAGGGCGCCAACGACGCCACTGACAGCGACATCGACGGCACCGGCAGCACCGTTCTGACCACGCTGTCGGCGGGTGAGAACGACCTCACCTGGGATGCGGGCCTGTACCGCAAGGCCAAGGTGGGTGACCTGGTGTGGGAGGACAAGAACCACAACGGTCTGCAGGATGTCGGCGAACCCGGCATCGGCAACATCAGCGTCAAGTTGCTGGATGCCGCCAGCTTGACAGTGCTGGGCACCACCACTACCAACAGTGGCGGCAACTACCTGTTCAGCAACCTTAACCCGGGCAACTATATTCTTCAGTTCGACAAGACCGGCGTCGCGTATGGCTCGGTCAACCTGAACGACTGGAAGTGGGGCGTAAAGGACGTTGGCAGCAACGACGCGATCGATTCGGACGTGGCTGGTGACGGCGTGGCCAAAACCAACATCACCAAAACCAGCCAATTCACGTTGGTGTCGGGTCAGGACGACCGGACCCGCGATGCCACTATCACGCCAATCGTCATCGACCTGGACGGCAACGGTATCCATACCGTCAGCCGCGACAACTCGGGCGGCAGCTTCGATCTGTTCGGCAACGGTTCGGCCATCGCATCGGGCTGGATCTCGGGCAGCGACGGTTTCCTGGCCGTGGACAAGAACGGCAACGGCAAGATCGATGGAATCGGTGAGCTGTTCGGCGGCTCGGCCAAGGGTGCCGGCTTCGCCAGCCTGGCGGGCTTTGACAGCAACGGCGATGGCCTGGTAAACGACGCGGATGCGGCTTTCGGCCAATTGATGATCTGGCGTGATGCCAACGGTGACCATGCGACCGGTGCCGGCGAGCTGATGACGCTGGCGCAAGCCGGCGTTGCCAGCCTGACGGTGGGTTACACCGAGCTGCCGTTCCTCGACGGACAGGGCAACCTGCACCTGGAGCGCAGTTCGGCCACGCTGGCGGACGGCGCCTCGGTGTCGATGACCGATGTGTATTTCAACGTGTCGGCTGACGATGCCGCCGCTGCTGGCGTGCAGTTGCCCACTCTGGCGGAGCTGCTGGGCGACCAATACTCGCTCGATTCTCTGCTTGGCTCCGATGGCCAGGCTGCTCTGCATGCGGCATTGATGGGTGATGCCGAGGTGCAAAGCGGCTCTGATGCAGCCGAGGTGCTGCGTCGCATAGCGGCACTGTCGCGTGACGAAAGCCAGCAACTGATGGCCGCCTGATAGGGCGCGTTGCAGCCGGGCTGCTGCCCCGGCTGGTGCGTCTTATTAACGCGCCGCGGCGCCTCAGGCATGAGGTTCCGCGGCGCGTTTTTGTTGTGTCGCTGCACTTGACGGCCGTAGCCCGGCCCGCACGCAAAGCGACAAATGACCGGGTTTCGCCTGCATGATCCGCCGATTGAACGTTAGCCCGGTCAAATACATTTGAGCACGCCCCAACCCCCGATGCTGTCGATGACTGATTTCAATTCCCCGCCATTGCATGAAAGTGTGGTGTTCCTGGCCCGTTTTCTGGGTACTCCGGTGCAAGTGGAGCGTTTGCGAGACAGCCTGTCCGCGCAGGTGCCGATGCATAAGGGGACGCTGACGACCGAGGAACTGCAGGGCTTGCTGCAGCACGCCGGTTTGGTCGGCACCGCATTGCCATCGGACCGGTCCCGCCGGCCGACCGAGTTACCTGCGTTGCTGGTTGGCGACGACGGCCGCGCCATGGTCGCGCTGACGCTGCGCGATGGCCGTTTCGAATGTCACTTGCCGGGCATACAGGGCAGTTCGTGGCTCGACGAGGCGACTTTGGCGCGCGAGTTGCCGAAAGCGCGCTGGCTGGCGGTGCGCCCGGCGTTGCATTTCGACCAACGCAGTCTGCTCTACACCTTGCCGCAGGCCGGCCGCTGGTTCTGGGATACCTTCAATCGCAATCGCTGGATGTTTGGCTGGGCGCTGCTGGGCACGCTGGTTCTGAATGTGTTCGGTGCGCTGGTGCCGTTCTACACCATGGCGGTATACGACCGCGTAATACCCAACAACGCAATGAGCAGCCTAGGCGTGTTGACCACGGCCGCGGTGCTGATAATTGGTTTCGAGATGACGATGCGGCTGTTGCGCAGCCACCTGTTGGAGGCGGCGGCGCGGCGCATGGATGTCGCTCTGTCGGCCCAGGTGTTCGCCCAGTGCCTGCGTATGCGTGCCGCCGAACGCCCGGCCTCCGGCGGCGTGCTGGCCAATACGGTGCGCGATTTCGAGGCGGTGCGCGAGTTTTTCGCCACCGGCACGCTCACCGTGCTGGGCGATCTGCCTTTCATGTTTCTGTACCTGGCTGTCATCGCGCTGGTGGGTGGCTGGCTGGCGCTGGTGCCGCTGCTGGCGATACCGCTGCTGCTGGGCATCGCCTGGATCGCGCGCGGGCCACTGGCGCGCAAGGTTAACGAATCGATGCAGGAGAGTTCGCAGCGCACCGCCCACCTGTTCGAAACCATGAATGGCCTCGACACCGTGAAAACCTTGGGCGCCGAGGCCTGGAGCCGGCGCAAGTGGGAGAGCCTGACCCAGGCCATAGCGCACAACAGCCTGGAAACGCGTGGTATCACCGCCTGGGTGAACTACGCGAATGCGGCGGTGCTGGCGTTGGCCGGGGTGGCAGTGGTCGGTGTGGGCGCGGTGCTGATCAGCGACCAGGCGCTGACGCTGGGCCAGATCATCGCCGTGGCCCTGCTGACCGGCCGCGCGCTGGCGCCCGTCAGTCAGATCGCCAACCTGGTGGTGCGCTGGGAGCAGACCCGGCTGAGCTACACCGCGCTTGAAAAGATAATGCGCGCCGCCACTGACGACAGTGCCACCAGCTTGCAGGCGCCGGTATTGTCCGGCGCGCTTGAATTTCGCGACGTGAGCTTCGCCTACCCGAAGATGCCGCCGGTGATCGAGCGTTTGAACGTCAAGATCCGACCTGGCGAGCGCGTCGGCATAATCGGAAAACTCGGTTCCGGCAAGAGCAGCCTGCTAAAGCTGGTGCTGAACCAGTACTCCCCCACTACGGGCAGTGTGCTGGTGGATGACCTGGTCACGACCCAGCTTGAGCCCTTGTCCCTGCGCCGCCAGATTGGCTACGTGCCGCAGGACGTGACGTTGTTCCATGGCACGCTGCGCGAGAACATCGAACTCGGCCGTGTGCAGGCCGACGATGCCGTCCTGCTGGCGGCGATGCGCAGCGCTTGTCTCGACGAAATCGTGGCGCAGTTGCCTGGTGGCGTGGCCACCCAGGTGGGCGAACGCGGCGAGCGCCTGTCCGGCGGGCAGAAGCAGATCGTGGCGATCGCCCGCGCGCTGCTGACCAGCCCCCGGCTGCTGCTGCTCGACGAGCCCAGCAGCATGGTGGACCCGGCGACCGAGCAAAAACTAATCGCCCGCTTGCGCGCGCTAGACGGCACCACCGTGATATTGGTGACACACCGCATGGCGATGCTGGCGCTGGTGGACCGGCTGATCGTGATGGACCGCGGCCGTGTGTTGGCCGACGGCCCGCGTGACGACGTGTTGCGCGCCCTGGCGCAGCGCGCCAACGACGACGCGGGTGCCGCGCCGGCTGGTGTATCGAAAGGCGCAGCCGGCATGTCAGTCGTTGCGAGGGCCGCGGCATGAGCGAAGCAGCCGATGTGCGCCCCTTAAGCGCGCCGCATTACGACCCCGACAGCGGCCCGCGCCGAACCGTGGTGGCGATGGTTGGCGTGGTGCTGTTGTTCCTGGTTGTCATGCTGGTCTGGGCCACGCTGGCCGAGCTTGACGTAGCGGTCAACGCCCACGGAGCCGTGGTTCCGCCGAGCCGGCTGCAGGAAGTGCAAAGCCTGGAGGGCGGTATCGTGCAGCAGATGCTGGTGGCGCCCGGCGATGTGGTGAAGAAGGGCCAGGTGCTGGCCCGGCTCGACACCGCGCAGTACAACGCCGACCTGGGCGAGAGCCGCCAGCAACGCCTGGGTGCGCTGGCCAGCCGGGCCCGGGTGGAGGCGCTGCTGAGTGGCAACGCGCCGCGTTTCGAGGACGCCTGGCGTCGTGACGCGCCCGACCTGGTGCAAAAGGAAACGCAGCTCTGGCGCGACTCCTTGCGTGAGTACCAGTCCAACGGCCAGGTGGCGCGCGAAGCGGTGCTGCGCAAACGGGGTGAGATCGCCGAGGCGCGGTCACGAATCCAGGCGTTGCAGGCGGCGGTCAAAGTGGGTGAAGAAAGCTTCGCCATCGAGGAACGGCTGTTCAAGGAGGGCGCTGGCGCGCGCGCCGACTACCTGGCGGCGCAACAACGGCTGATGGGTCAGCAGTCCGAGCTCGATGCGCTGCAGCAGTCACTGCCGCGCCTGTCGGCCGGATTGTCCGAGGCCCAGGCGGCGGCGGCTGAAACCGATGCCCGGTCCCGCTCGCAATGGGGCGCGCAGCGTAGCGAGTTCGAGACCAAGGCGGCCATGTTGGCCAGTACTTTGTCCGGGCGTGAGGACCGGGTGGCGCGGCGCGAGGTGGTGTCGCCGCTGGACGGCATAGTCAACCGCGTATTGGTAGCCACGCTGGGCGGTGTTGCCGCGGCCGGCAAGCCGATCCTGGAAGTGGTGCCGGACGAAGCCACGCTGCTAATGAACGTGCGTGTCAAGCCGGTCGATATCGGCTTCATCCGGGTCGGCCAGCAGGCCAACGTGCGCGTTTTGGCTTATGACGCCAGCAGCTTCGGCAAAATGGACGCGAGCGTGGCGCGGGTGGGTGCCGATGCGGTGGTCGACGAACGCGGCGAGGCTTATTTCGAGGTGCAGCTGGCTGCTGCGCGCGACCAGCTTCAACTCAATGGCAAGCCGTTATCGATCACGCCTGGCATGCCGGTGGACGTGGGAATTCTCACCGGCCGGCGCAGCGTCATGCAGTACCTGCTAAAGCCCGTATTGCGCGGCGTACAGCGCGCCTTGCAGGAGCGTTGATGACTGCGTTTATTGCCACTGGCCGGATTGCGAACGGTGCTTGGCGCGCGTCGCGGCTGTTGCGCCGCATGATCGCCACGCTGGTGCTTGCCAGCCTGGTGTTGCCGTTGCCGGCCAATGCCCAAGCGGGTGGGCCGGCGCCCGCGCCGGGGCAGGCGGAAAGCCTGCCAGCATTGTTGGCGCGTGTGTTGCCGTTCGAGCCACAGGTGCGAGTGGCACGCGCGTTGCTGGAAGCCGTCGGCGAGCGCCGGGTGCAGGCGCGTTCCCGCCTGGGACCAACTTTGGGGTTGAGCGTGGCGCGTGGTCAATCGCTCGAAACTGAATTTGGCCGGCCGCTGGATCGCCGCACCGAGCGCGCCGAAGGGCTGCTGCGCTGGAACCTCTACAACTATGGCAATGACGCGGCCGAGTTGCGCGCCGCCGGCATCGACGAACGCGCCGCCAGCGAGGAATTGCGCCGCGCACGGGAAGACGCCAGCGAACGTATCGCCGAGGCTTACCTGGAATTGCTGCGTCTGGAAAGCGTTTTGCCGCACGCCGCCGACCGGCTGGCGGCGGTGCAACGGCTGGTGCAGCAGGTGCGCCGGCAAAACGAGCTCGGCAAGTTGTCGGATGCCGATACGCAGCAAGCCGAGGCTGGCTTGCTGGATGCCGAGATCGTACAACTGGAGCTGGTCTCCGACCACGCCGGCGCGCGCCGTAAATTGGCGGTTCTGGTCGGTGTGGTGCCGGTCGAAGAACTACGCCCGGTGTTGCCGCTGGTGTTGCCAGCGGCGGCGCTGCAGGAGCCTGCCCCGGAGTTGTTACTGGCCGAGGGGCCAGGCCTGGTGTCTGCTGCGCTGGAACGCGCCCGCGCGGCGCGCGAGCGTGTGCGCCCGCTGGTCTCACTGTTGGCGCCGCGCGTGGACCTGGAATTACGCAAGCAGCTCAGCAACCGCACCTTGCCCCAACTGACAACCGAACAACAACACGGCTGGCTGGTGACCGCGCGCTGGGAGTTTCCGATCGGCGGCGAGTTGCAGTCGCGCCAGGCTGAGGCCCGCTTGCGGGCCGAGGCCGCCGAGGCCGAGGCCTATCGGGTGGCCAGTTCGGTGAGTGCGGAATTGGCCACGCTGGGCCCACGCATCGCCGAAGCCAGCAACACCGTGACCCGGCTGGAGCGCCAGATTGAGCAATACAACGTGCTGGTCCGTGCCGGTGAACTGCAGTTCGAGGCCGGGCGTCGCACCGTCGCGCAGTTGATCCAGTTGCGTGACAGCCGTTTCAATACACAGCAGCGCCGGGCCGAACAGGTGCATAGACTGCAAAGCGCCCGGCTGCGGCAACTGGCGCTCAGCGGCTCGTTGCTGGCGGCGCTGGGTTTATCCGATTTGGCATCTGGCCCGCCATGACGATGGGCTGGTAAACGCCTCGGGAGAGGGTACCGGCCAACATGCACAATGCATGGCATGCTGATCCACCCGCAAATCAATCCGGTCGCGCTGCAACTCGGTCCACTGGCCGTGCACTGGTACGGGCTCACCTATCTGGCCGCGTTTGGCTTGTTCATGTGGCTGGGAATGCGGCGCTTGCACCACCAGCCATTTGCATCCATCACCGGAGCGGGTGCCTGGAGCCGCAAGGATGTGGAAGACATCCTGTTCCTGGGTGTGCTGGGTGTGGTGCTGGGCGGGCGCCTGGGTTATTGCCTGTTTTACAAGCCGGCTCATTACCTGGCCAACCCGCTGGAAGTGTTCGCGGTCTGGCAGGGTGGCATGAGTTTTCACGGTGGCATGCTGGGTGTGGTGGCTTCCATGGTTTGGTTTGCCCACTCGCGCCAGCGGCCGTTCTGGCAAGTGGCGGACTTTGTCGCCCCGTGTGTGCCGACCGGGCTAGCGGCGGGCCGGGTCGGCAATTTCATCAACGGAGAGTTACCTGGGCGCTTGAGCGACCCTGAGTTGCCATGGGGTATGGTGTTTCGCGGCGCTGGCGACTTGCCGCGCCACCCGTCGCAGGTGTACCAGTTCCTGCTCGAAGGTGTGTTGCTGTTTGTTGCGTTGTGGTGGTACGGGCGTGAAAGGCGCCACACCGGACAGGTCGCGGCGGCGTTTCTGGCTGGTTATGGCGTGCTGCGTTTCATCGCCGAGTTTTTCCGCGAACCCGATGCGCATCTGGGCTTGCTGGCACTCGGCATGAGTATGGGGCAGTGGTTGTGTGTGCCGATGATTCTGGTCGGTGCCGGGTTATGGTGGTGGTTCGGCACCCGGCCGGTCACTGTTAGCGGCCCTCAACAGCATGCCGTCACGACCACGCGACGCCGCAAGTAGCAAGAGACCGTAGATCATGCAAAAGGCTTCGCCGCAGCACGCCCCAGCAGACGGTTTACGTTCCACGCGCGAGCGCCTGGCCGGCTCGTTGCGGCACAAGGAAGAGGCACTGTCGCCACGTGTTTTGCGCCGCACGCTGGCGGAATTGAGAGCCGTTGTGGACCCGCTGGTGAGCGAGGTCGAAGGTGGTCTGCGCGCCAAGGGCGTTGCACGCTGGTACGCCGATGCCAGCGTGGACCAGCGGCGCGACATGTGGCTGCTGATGAGCGAGCAGTTTGTGGCCGATCCGTCAACTGTCAAGTTGGCGCAGGCGCAGTACGCACAGGCGGTTGGTACGCCGGATGAAGCGGCGGCCGAGGTGCACTACCGTCGCGCCACCGTGTCGCCGCGCAGGCGTTTGTTGCAACGTTTCAGCGCGTTTCCCGAAGGCATACGGTTCCTGGTGGATATGCGCGCTGAATTTTTGCCTTATCTCAAGTCCGACAAACGTCTGCAGGCGCTGGACGTAGAGA
>JANNGR010000358.1:0-2936 GCA_031403955.1 Betaproteobacteria bacterium | reverse complement strand
GAATTGCCGCTCATGGTGGTGGCATGGCGCATGACACAAGGCGCATGGCAAACCGTGGCCACCGGTTTGTCGAGCGCCAGCATGGCTTCGACCAGCGTGATGGAATAGCCGTTTTCGGCCAGATCCCACAAGGGACCGTGGCCGCCGGGGTAAAACACGCCGTCGAAGCTGGCGACGGAAATCCCGCGCAGTTTGAGCGTGCTGGCGAGCGCGGCCTGTGCCCCGCAGTCGGCCTTGAAGCGGCGCGTGGCGTCAGTCTGGGCCGCCGCTTCGTCGCTTTTGGGGTCCAGCGGCGGCTGGCCACCGAGTGGTGAAACCAGCGTGATGTGGGCGCCGGCGTCCTTGAAAACATAATACGGGCCAGCAAATTCCTCCAGCCAGAAACCGGTTTTGCCGCCGGTATTTCCAAGCTTGTCGTGGGAGGTCAGGACCATGACTATGTTCATGCCGGCTCCAGCCAGCGGCGATCAGGCCGCGTGTTTTTTCACCCAGGCAACATAGCGGTCCATCCAGGCCTGCAAGAACTTCTTGCTGTCCGCGCCGATGTTGCCGGCGGCGTCGAACAAACCCTCCTTGGCGTGTATGAAGGTTTCGGGTTGGCCAAGGGTTGGCACGTCCAGGTAGGCAAGAATATTGCGCAAGTGTTGTTGCGCCAGGGCGGTGCCGATGGAGCCGACCGAAGCGCCCAATACACCGGCCGGTTTGCCGGCCCAGGCATTCTGGCCATAGGGACGCGAGGCATGGTCGATCGCGTTCTTCAACACCCCCGGAATCGAACGGTTGTATTCCGCCGTGACGAACAGCAGCCCCTGGGCGGCCGCGATCTCAGCCTTCAAACGCTTGACCGGTTCGGCCTGATTGGCATCGTCATCCTGGTTGTAAAGCGGCAGGTCGTCGATCCGCAGTTGCGTAAAAGCGAAGTCCGCCGGCGCCAACGCGGTTATGGCGCTGGCCAATTTGCGATTCAATGAATCGCGCCGCAGGCTGCCAACGACAACCGCGATCTGGTATTGGCTCATGGCCGTTCCTCCAAGAAATCAAGAAAAGTCGTGAACCGGCCTTCGGACGGTCAGCGGAGTTCAGCGTGGATTGACCTGGCCCCGAATTTCCCCACCCGGGTGGGCCGCGGTGTGCAGGTTGACATACCACCTGCCCGCCACCAGATCGGCCACCTGCGCCGCCGTGAGAGTCGCCGTGCCCCTGATCGGGCTGGCCAGGCTGCCGGCGAACGGAACCACCACGCCAGCGTTTTGCCCGGTCATCGCCGGACCATGGAAATGGCCACCCGTGGCGGCACCGCTCAAACCGGAATAAGTGACGGTCCAACTCAGTACATTGGTCTGCTTGTTCAGATTTGCGTCGAGTGTGCCGTTTGCCGCGGTGGCAACCGCCGGCACTTCGCTGGCCCCGGAAAGGCGCGCGCTCATCGCGCCGGAGCCAGACATCATCGGCATCATGTCGCAGGCAGCCAGCCCAAGCACACTGGCAAGCAAGGCGCCGTAGATCGCAATACGTCGGTAAAGCATGGCTTCCTCCATTGGGTTGACGAAAGTCGTATTGACCCGAGTCGTGCATGATGCGCGCATGCCGCCCGGCGGACTGTGCGCTGGCGTACATAAGGTGCGGAAAACCCCCGAATCGTTTACTTCGGCCTCGGACGCGACACATCCGGCTGCACCGCCTGGAGCCGGCCGGCACGCAACTCCCGCACCGCTTTGATTACCGCACGCGCCACATTGCGCGCTTCCTCCTGCACCGCGGTATCGCGCTCCAGAGCGTCGTGGCTGCTCGCGTACGGCTCGTAATAACCGATATAGCGATCCAGGCGTGCCGGCGCGCCGGCGTCGATGAAACCCATCCAGTCGAGCCAGTCCGACAGCGAGCGGCGCGCACCTTCGATACCTGCCACGTCGCCGTGCACGATCAAGCCGTAAGCGCGCCCGGCCAGGTGTTGCGGGTAGTCCCAGCCGGCCATCTCGAGTTGTTTCGCCTTGCCGGCCTGTTTGCCCGAGGTCGTCGTTGGATCGGGGTTGCCGCCGTCGGCGCACACCAGGCGGTCAATCATCAGCTTTAGGGGGCTCGGGCTCTGGTACCAGTACACCGGCGTGACAATGATCACCGCATGGGCAGCGGTCCAGCGTTGGTAGATTTCGGCCATCCAGTCGTTGGTCTGGTTAAGCGCATGGTTGGGGTAACAACTGCATGGCCAATGGCACAACGGCATCGCCGTCGACACACAACCCTTGCAAGGATGGATATGGCGGCCGTAGTCGGACGTGAGCAGGCTCAGGTCCAACACATCGGCCACCATGTCCGCCTTCTCCAGCGTTTCACGCGCGGTTCCCAACAGCCGGAAACTCTTGGACATTTCGCCCGGGCAGGTGCCATCGTTGCGCGCCGAGCCGCACACCAGCAGCACCCGGGACGGACTGGCAGGGTCGGCCCAGAGCAGTTGCGCCGCGTCGATGCGCTGTTTCGTGGCCATCCATTCGGTTGACAAGTCGTAGTCCGGATCGGCATAACCCGGCCCCGCCTTGCGCGTGAAGGGCGCTTTGCGACCCTCGGAATAGGCTTGCCACGCTATCTGCTCCAGACGCGTAATTGACTGGTCTTCGCCGCGGAATGCCGGATCGATGAAAGAGGCTCGAAACCGGTCGCTGAATTGCGCACGCGCAAGTGGGTCCGGCGCCTGGCCGGTGCGAATCTTGATCACGGCTGACGCCTTGAGCCGGTTGGGCCCAAGCGGATCGACGGGCGGGCTTTCATGGGCGAATCCTTGTAGCTGAGTGTATGACGCTATTTGACCGGCCGGCACCTGTCTGTTCGACACCGCACAGACCAGCGAACCCGCCTTCAAGTACCGTGGCCCAAGTGCCATGCCGTGTTTCGGTTGGGCTCCCATCAACTTCCGATCGTGATTTCTTCCGCATTGGAGA
>JANNGR010000357.1:0-7714 GCA_031403955.1 Betaproteobacteria bacterium | reverse complement strand
TGCCGGTGTTTCGCGAGTACGAGCGCACGCTGGTGACCTTGCTCAACAGTTATGTCATGCCCTCGGTGTCGACCTATGTCGGGCGGCTTGAATCGCGCATGCGCCAGCGCGGCATCGAGGCGCCGCTGTTGCTAATGAAGTCTTCGGGGGGCGTCACCGGCACCCAGGAGATCAAGGTCACGCCGGTACACACCGTCCTGTCGGGTCCCGCGGCCGGCGTCGTCGGGGCGGCTTTTGTGGGACAGGCGAGTGGATTCAAGGACCTGATCACGATCGACATTGGAGGCACCTCGGCTGACATCTGCCTGATCAGGAACGGCGCGCCCAACACCACCACCGCCACCCGCATCGGCGAGTGGCCAGTCTCGCTGCCGATGATCGACATCCACACCATTGGCGCTGGCGGTGGCTCGATTGCTTCGGTGTCACCGTCGGGCGGGCTCACCGTGGGGCCGCGCAGCGCCGGTGCGGTGCCGGGCCCGGTGTGTTACATGCGCGGCGGCACCGAGCCCACCGTCACCGACGCCCACCTGGCACTGGGCCACTTGCCGCCTTATCTGCTCCAGGGCAGGCTGGCGCTGAATCGCGAAAAGTCCCTTGAGGCGATCCGCCAAAAGGTTGCCGAGCCGCTGGGCCTGAGCGTGGAGGAGGCTGCTCGCGGCATTCTGGCGGTGGTCGACAACAACATGGTGGGCGCGATCCGGGTGGTGTCGATCGAGCGCGGCCACGATCCGCGCGACTTCGTGCTGCTGCCGTTTGGCGGTGCCGGTCCCCTGCACGGCGGCGCCCTGGCCAAGTTGCTCGGCGTGCGGCGGATCCTCGTGCCGCCGGCACCTGGGGTGTTGTCGGCGCTGGGGCTGATGGTTTCGGACCTGCGTTCGGACTATGCCCGCACCTGCCTGCAGCGGCCACCCGATTACCGGCATGACGACATGGAAGCGGTGTTTCGGGAACTGGAGCACAAGGCCAACCAATGGTTCGAGCGCGAGGGGCTTCAATTGCAGAGCCGGGTGTTGCAGCGCTCGGCCAGCCTGCGTTACCAGGGCCAGGGCTTTGAGCTCACAGTGCCCTGGAACGGGGGATTGGCCAGCCCGGCCTCGACCGAGGCCTGCATCCGCCAGTTCCACGCCTTGCATCGCCAGATGTACACCTTTGCCCAGGAGGATGCGCCGGTGGAAGTCGTCACCTTGGGCGTGACGGCGGTCGGTACCTTGTCCCGGCCTGAACTGCCCCGGCTGAGGAAGTCTGGCCCGCTAAAGGACGCCGTCATCGGCATGCAGCCAGTATTCTTTCAGGACGGCCTGCGCGACTGTCCGGTCTATGATCGCAACAAACTGGGCGCGGATACCCGGTTCTTCGGCCCGGCCATCGTGACCCAGCTCGATGCCACGACGCTGGTCGGTCCGGGCCAGAGCGTCCAGATTGACGAAGTGGGATCGATGGTGATCGAGATCGGCGTTTGATGCGCGCGCGTCGGGCGCGGTCTTGCCCAGCCTGATTGCGTCGGTGCTGTTGTCTGCCGGTTTTGCTCGGCTGCCGCCAGATGAGACGGCGGACCATGAATTGACAGCCCCAAAAGCGCTACGAGCACGGTATCGCGGCGCAACGGACCGCAGTACCAAAGGCTGGTCGCTGGATCGTTTCCCGGCAAGCCGAATTCCTGTGCCGGTTGACGGACTGGGAGTGGAACGGGTTGGACGCCGGAAGCGGCTACCGGGACTGAAAGTAAGTCAACAACGTTGACTATGGGACAATTCCTCGATGGATTCTCCCAAACTCTCGGAACTCCCTGACATCCGTCGAACGAACCTGTTGCAGCTCTTTTCAGAGCACGTGAGCCGACGCATGGCAGACGCGCCGTCCGAGCAAATCAGCGGTCTTGACAGGGAGTTTGCGGCACTGATTCAGGTGCACAACACCTACTTCTCCGGGATGAAGTCTGGCGCACGCACGATTGGTGACAAGTTGGCCCGTCAGATCGAAACCTTGTGCAAGAAAGAACAGGGATGGATGGATGAGAGCCATGGCACGGATCAGTCAAAGCCATTGGCCAAGTTCTTGCAACTCGCCCAGAGGGCTTACCTGGCATCACCCGCGGCGCGAAAGGGACTTGCCAATGCCATGCGTGAGGCAATCAAGCAACAGGAAAAAATAGTTTGAAAGATGGTTGACATCGAGGTAAACGGCGTTTACTATTCAGCCCGTCATCCAGTTCAACCCCTATCTTCAAAGCCCTCCAAGAGAACCATCGTGGTACGCAGAACACCGCAACATACGACGACCCAGCTGATAACTGTCGGACGGCCGTGCGCGTTCGGCAATTCGTATCGCGGTCGAGATTGGTCCATGGCATCGGAACACAGCGTCATTTCCAAGCGGCTCCCCTCGCGGAACTTCAGAAGCCCCTTTGAAACATCGTTTATTTCAGATCCTGATCCAGGTGGAGGTGGCTTGTAGCCGCTTCGTAGGGTTTACTCCTTACCGCTAACCCGGACACAGGCAACTGGTCCGGGTTTTTTGCTTTTCAGGCCATCGTGCCAGACAAGCCAGCGTTCATTAACAGTTTGGTGTCATGTGGCGGCGTGGGGTCCATACCGATGCGTTCAGTCGAACGTACCGGGCCCAAGCCGCTCGAAACGGGTGAAGAGGACCTCACCGGCACGGTTGCCAAGATCTAAAGTCGCGACCGTTGCCCGAGGTCGCTCGTCACTCCATTTCGTCAGTGTTTGCAACATAAGTCGTCGCGAGGATTTCTGGATCCCGACCGAAATGTGTTGGTGCGGCCTCGCCCGAGGTTGCACCAATGCAGCGCTCCAGGACGGCGAATGCCGGGCGCTGTGAATGCTGACGAAATGGTAGCAAACCGTCCGTTTCTCCCTCCATGCACCAATCATGTTCCCATGCAGATGGCCGAGTGGTCGAAGGCGCCGGACTGCAAATCCGCCGGGGAAACCCCACGCGAGTTCGAATCTCGCTCTGCATTCCAGCACGTGTTATTTCGTTGCGTCTGTAGCTCATTTGGACAGAGCGCCTGGCTTCGAACCAGGAGGCATGAAGTTCGAATCTTTCCAGACGCGCCACTACTTTTCCGTACCAGCGCAACGCCATCAACGCATTGCCCCGTTAGCTCAGCGGGCAGTGCAACGATCCTGACAAGTCAACCCACCTAAAAGAAAGGAGTGTGTCATGCGTTTGGCTTCATTTGTACCGACGATTGCAAGACCATCGTTGCCAGTGGCGGCAGCAGATACCGTCAAACGTTTGCCCGCTCCAGCGGTGTTGCCTGCAACGCCGACGCGGGGCCACGATGGACCGCCAAAGCCTGGATTTTCGATCGAAGAGTTTGTCCGGATCGCCCGGATCGCCGGCGCACTCTGACGAGCCGCCGGCATTTCCATCGCAAGAAGCGGGGGGCCTGTATTCGGACAAACATGACACCAGACTGTTGGTGAACCCTCAACAACCGGAAAATATGGGGAAGGCGGCTATTGCCATGCAGATTTTGCAACTCGACATACAGGGGATGCCTCAGGAGTGGATTACTCCTGAAGTAGCCGCCGGCTACTACGCCACCAGCACCGTCGCGTGGACGGTGGGGGATGTGTGCAAGACGCTGCATGGCGGTACCAACGCCATCACCGGTTTGCAGTCAACGATAGATTTGCATCCCATCATGGCCACCAATGGCGCTTCGCGCGTGAACCTATTTGACGCCGTGCCAATCCTGAGCAATTTCAAGTTGTTCCGCCGTGACCGCATGACGTGCGCCTATTGCGGTGGTCATTTTGATGATCGCCATTTGACGCGCGAGCACATCGTTCCGGTTTCACAAGGCGGCCAGGATGACTGGCTGAATGTGGTTTGCGCTTGTCGCGCGTGCAATAGCCGCAAGGCGGACCGCACGCCGGAGCAGGCGCGCATGCGACTGCTCTTTGCGCCTTACGCTCCCTCGATCTTTGAGGGGTTCCTGCTGGCTGGGCGCAACATTCGTGGCGACGTACACGACTGGCTGGCCCACCGCGTGGGGCGGAATTCTCGTTGGGCGAAAGCCTGAACCACAGGATATTGGATATGCCGATTCGACAAGTTCTCACCAACCAACGCGTGCCCGTCAAGATCTGGACCGACGACGTGGACGACAGATCGAAAGAGCAGCTGGCCAATATCGCCAGTTTGCCTTTCGTCCACCACCACGTCGCCGCCATGCCCGATGTGCACCTGGGTATCGGTGCCACCATCGGCTCGGTCATTGCGACGCATAAGGCCATCATCCCGGCGGCGGTCGGTGTGGACATCGGTTGCGGGATGGTGGCTGCGCGCCTGTCGCTGACCGCCAATGACATCGATGAAAAAGCCCTCAAGAAGGTGTTCGACCAGATTAGCCGTGATGTGCCGGTCGGGCGCGGACAACATGCGGACAACCGTGTGCTGGTGGACGCGGCCAAACCGTTCGAGCCCGGCCTGAAGTCATTGACGAATCGCCACCCGGAATTGCTGAAGGCCTTTGGAAAGTTTTCCAAATGGCCGAACCAGATGGGCACTCTGGGTGGCGGCAACCACTTCATCGAGGTCTGCCTGGATGAATCCGACCAGGTCTGGGTGATGTTGCACTCCGGCAGCCGGGGTATCGGCAACGCCATCGCCGACTACTTCATCAAGCTGGCCAGGCGGGACATGGAGCGCTGGATGATCCAGTTGCCCGATCGCGATCTGGCCTATTTCCCGCAAGGGTCAGAGCACTTCTACGACTACGTCGAAGCGGTGCACTGGGCGCAGGAATACGCGATGCAAAACCGGACCTCGATGCTCGAACTGGTAGTGTCCGCGCTCCAGCGCCACCTGCCGCCGTTTGACGTGACGACGGAGGCCGTGAACTGCCATCACAACTATGTGGCGCAAGAGCACCACTATGGCGAAAACGTCTGGGTCACGCGCAAGGGCGCCATTCGCGCCCGCGAAGGTGATGTTGGGATCGTCCCTGGCAGCATGGGCGCGCGCAGTTTCATCGTGCGCGGCAAAGGCAACCCGGAGAGTTTTTGCTCCAGCGCCCATGGGGCGGGCAGACGCATGAGCCGCACCGCCGCGGAAAAGCACTTTACCGAGGCCGACTTGGTTGAACAAACCGCGGGTGTGATTTGTCGCAAGGACAAGGGTGTGCTGGATGAAATTCCGGGGGCGTACAAGGATATCGATCAGGTGATGGCCAACCAGGTCGACCTGACGGAAATCCTGCATACGCTCAAACAAGTGCTGTGTGTGAAGGGGTAAGCACGACTTTCCAATCCAAACGACAGAATACCGCCAGCGGCATTTGCGAACAGAATGGCGCGAGGCGGGACGCGCAGCTTTCGCGAATCGCCCCGCGTTTTGCCGTGCGGCGTACCATGGCTTTCGCGCAAATCAGGCATGTGGGCGCTGGCGCCAGACCAGGGGCGACATCTTCATGACGAGCTGTTCTTTCCCCCGGGTTTGGATGCGTCAAGGGGCCGCCTTGCAGCGTCTGAAGTTCCCGGGGGTACATCGACCGCCACCTTGGGACCAAACTTGCTTGCGTCGGCAAGTGCATTTCGGCCAAGAGTCTTGACCTCCAGAGATTGAGTACCGGCAGCGCAGGGCATTTGGGAATAGCTGCGCTGTCCATTTTGGTCTTGGCAGGAGTAAACCGATTGCGCCCCCGCCGAAATCGCAAAGCCGAAGCCGAGCAAGGTTTGAGAAAAAGCCCTGAGAGATTTCTTCATGGTGAGGTGCCTACGATAAAAATGGTGATCTAGATACGACCTGAATCCAGGAGTCCTTTCTCAAGCCTGCTTCAAGCTTGATCCCTCCTTGCAACCAAGTATGACGTTTCCAATGAAAGATGCCAGCAACCGTGACAGGTCTTGGCCTTCTGTGCCAACTAATAACGTTTGGTGTCGGACAGCTCGAAGGGCGCGAGGGTCCCCTGCACGGGCGCGACATGCGACGGCAGCGGATGATCGATACCGGTGAGGCGGCCAACGCCAGCGAATTCAATCGGCAGGCAACTCACCGACCACCCGGTCGGAACCGGGTGGTGTGAATAGGCTGCCCTCGATTGGCGGCGTCGACCGGGCGCAAATCGACCAACGCAGTGGCTCAGCCGGTGTGCAAGGCGATGCGCCGCGCGCGTGCTCCCTCGGATTTTGGGATCTCGATGCGCAGCACGCCGTCCCGGTAGCTGGCCTTTGTCTTGCCAACGATTACCGACACAGGCAATGTCACGTCGCGGCGGAAGCTCTCATAGGCGCACTGCACCATCCGGTAGCGTCCGGAGCTGGAATCGCGGTCGAGCCGTTTCTCGCCCCATACGGTGAGGAGGTCGCCTTTCAACTCTACGTTGAAGTCTTCGCGCCGCATGCCGGGCGCCTCGATGCGCACGATCACTCTGTCTTCGTCATCAAACACATCGGCTGCCATGAACGCCCAGTTGCTCAATGGTGGCAGTTGGTCGTCTCCGGCGCTGGATTTGCCTGGCGCGGCAGCCGGCCGAAATCGCGTCAGAGCGCCGCTGGCGCGGGCGCTGAGCTCACGCCAGCCTTCCGACAGCGACTCCCAGGCCTGATCCGCGCCCTGTTTGAGTTGCTCTGCAAGCTTGGTCATGGTTCATCCTTTCGAAAAATGGCATCAGATGCGTCACAGATCGACCATCAGGCCGCAGTCACGGCGATCCGCCGCGCTTGTGCATACGCCTGCTTCGGCATGCGCAAGGTCAGCACGCCGTCCTTCTTCATCGAACGGAGCCTCCACATGTCCACTGAACTCTTGGGTGTTGCCGAAATTGCCGAGTTAGCTGGGGTTACGAAACAAGCCGTCAGCAACTGGCGGGTGCGTTACGACCACTTCCCGCGCCCCATCCAGAACCTCCAAAGCGGGCCGGTCTGGGATCGCGAGAAGGTCAATGAGTGGGTAAAGACCTTCAAGGGCGAAGAAACGCACATTTTGAGCTTCATCAACCTGAAGGGGGGAGTTGGTAAAACCACAACTGCCGTGGCCGTCGCAGAGATGTTGGCACAAGATGCCCGCAAGCATGTCCTCATGATCGACCTGGACCCTCAGACCAACGCAACTGTCACGCTGATCTCTGAGGAAAAGTGGGCGGAAATGGACCGTGAAGGACGAACAATCGCCCAACTTTTCGAAGATCGAATCAACCCGCACGTTGCGCCAAGGTTCGACATCGAAACGGCCATTGCGCGCCGGGTGTCAACGATCAACGACGGCATTTCTCGACTCGACCTACTGCCATCAAGTATCAGATTAATAGACTTGCAAGACCGCATTCCGATGATCGCGATGGCCGGGAACTTCACGGCCAACCCGTTGGAGATCTTGCGAGGTGCTCTGCAGCCCGTTATTGACCGTTACGACTACATCATCATCGATTGCCCACCAAGCCTCGGAACTGTGACCAAGAATGGATTACGGATCTCGACGGGTTACGTAATCCCGACAATTCCGGATATCGTTTCCACCTGGGGCATCTACCAGATCGTCGAAAATGTAGAGTGGTTTGCAAAGGACATCGGCCGCTCGATCCCTGCACTCGGGATCGTGGCCACCAAGGTGCAAGCAAACAACCTCCACAATCGAGTTATTGCTGACCTGAGGGCTCGTCGACTCGGGCGCTTTGGTGAACCAGGCAGCCTTCCTCAGCCCCCAATGTTTGACAACACCATCCCTCAGACTGTGGCTGTCG
>JANNGR010000356.1:0-3097 GCA_031403955.1 Betaproteobacteria bacterium | reverse complement strand
GTGGTTGGCGCCGCTTTTAAGATCGAACTTCCAGTTGTGCCAGTGGCAGGTCAGGCGGCAGTCGGCGTCGAGCGCGCCTTCGACCAGCGGATAACCTTCGTGCGGGCAGCGGTTGTTGCAGGCGTACACGGTCCCGTCTTGCAGGAATAACGCGAGTTGTTTGTCCCCGATCTTGACAGTGGCGCGGCCAGACTCGCGCAGCCGATCCAACGCGATCACCCGGCTCCATGCGGTTTCAACTTCGGCGGACGAATTGGTTTGCATTACACGCAACCGTTAAACCTAACCATGTTAAATACCTATTTCTTGCCACGCACCGAAGGATGCCAGAACGCCGCCCGGCGTTCAAGCGCCACCAGCAACGCGTAGGCCACCGAGCCGGTCACGGCGGCCACCACAACCGCCGCCCAGACCAGTGTCATGTTCATTTTGGTGGCTTCGGTCGAGATGCGGAACCCGAGCCCCGACGTGGGCGAGCCAAAAAACTCCGCCACGATGGCGCCGATCAGCGCCAGCGTGGCATTCACCTTCAGCGCGGCAAACATGAATGGCAGGGCTACCGGCAAACGCAGCGACCACAGGGTGCGGCTGTAACTTGCGGCGTAACTGTGCATCAACTCGCGTTCCAGGCGGTTCGATGCCTGCAGGCCGGCCAGCGTGGACACCAGCATCGGGAAAAACGTCATCAGCACCACCACAGCCGCCTTCGATGGCCACTCGAACCCGAACCACATAACCGCAATCGGCGCCACACCGACCAGCGGAATGGTGCTGGTCAATGACGCGATGGGCAACAAACCGCGCTGCAGGAACGGCAGCCGGTCGATCGCAATCGCCACGCCAAAACCCAGGCCGGACCCGAGTGCCCAGCCAAGCAACACCGCCTTGACGACGGTCTGCACAAAATCGGTTCCCAGCATTGGCAGGTGGTTGAACAGCGACTGCACGATCAGCCACGGCGCGGGCAACAACACACGCGGCACCTCCAGCGCCACCACCAGCAATTGCCAGAAATACACGACCCAAATACCGAACAACGCAGCCGTCAGGCTGGCGTAGGCGCGATGGCCATCCAGCGCCGCCACGCGGCGGATACCGGTCACGGCGAGCCAGGCCAGCGCCGCCGTGGCAAGCCAGAAGCCGGCCTGAGTGGGCGTTTCGCCGGAAGCAAGCGGCGACAGCAGAAAAAGCGCCGCAACCAGCAGCGACGCCAGCACCAATACGGCGGTTGCCAGGGCATGTCTCACGCCTGCCTCCGGTTACGCAATGCCAGATGTTCGATGCCGGCCATGGCAGCGGTCAGCACCAGGCCCAAGAGCGCCGACATGACCAACGCGGACCAGATTTGTACCGTCTGGCCGTAATAGGAGCCGGTCAGCAAACGGGCACCGAGGCCGGCCTGCGCACCGGTGGGCAGTTCAGCCACCATGGCGCCTACCAGACCGGCGGCGATGCCGACCCGCAGCGCCGGGAACAGGAACGGCAGGGAGGCCGGAAACCGCAACATCCACAACGCTTGCCAGCGCGACGCGGCGTAGGTGTGCAACATTTCGGTTTCAATCACCTGCGGTGAACGCAGGCCCTGCACCATCGCGACCGTGACCGGAAAGAAACACAGGTACATCGCTATCACGGCCTTCGGCGCGACGCCAGAGAAGCCCAGGCTGCCCAGTATCACCAATACGATCGGCGCGATGGCCAGCACCGGCACCGACTGGGACGCGACAATCCACGGCAACAAAGCCCGATCCAGTGTGCGCGAGTGCACGATACACACCGACAGCACCAACCCGAGCACTGTGCCCATCGCAAAACCGACCAGGGTCGATTCACCGGTGACGGCCACGTGGTAGAGCAGGTTGCGCGGCGAATCCAGCGGCCAGTCGACCAGGCTGGACCAAAGGTCGAGCGCCACCTGGTGCGGCGCTGGCAGCACCGGGCGTTGCATGGCCATGGTGGCACTGAACAAGTCTTGCCACGTCCAAGCGCCCCTGGGTTCGAGCACACGCTCGATCGCCCCGGGCGCGTTGAGTAGCCAGGTGAGGCCGTACCACAGCAGCAGCACAAATGCCAATACCACCGCGACTGGCATCGCTTGGCGCAGCAGGCGCTGGGCGGCAACCGTAGCAGGCGTTTCAGGTTTCATGGCCATGGGCCAGCGCCTCCCGTACCGCGTGCGCCATTTCGACAAACTCAGCCGAGTCGCGCAGGCCCAGATGGCGTTCGTCGGGCAGCGTGGAATCGATCACCCGCACAATCCGCCCGGGCCGGGGCGACATCACCACGATGCGCGAAGACAGATACACCGCCTCGGCAATCGAATGGGTCACAAATACGACCGTGCGGCGTTCGCGTTGCCACAGTTGCTGCAACTGCTCGTTTAGCCGGTCACGGGTGATTTCATCCAGCGCGCCGAACGGCTCGTCCATCATCAGGATGCGAGGCTCGAACGACAACGCACGCGCGATCGACACGCGTTGCTGCATGCCGCCCGAGAGTTGCCACGGGTACTTGCCTTCAAAACCAGCCAGGCCAACCCGGGCCAACTGTTCCATCGCGATCGATTCACACTCGGCCGCAGCGCGGCCCTGGATTTGCAGCGGCAGCTTGACGTTGGCCAGCACGGTGCGCCAGGGAAACAGCGCCGGCGCCTGGAACACATAACCATAAGCCCGCGCCAGGCGCGCGTCGTGCGGCGAAACACCGTTGACCAGCACGCTGCCGGAAGTGATGTGCTCCAGATCGGCGATCACACGCAGCAACGTGGTCTTGCCACAGCCCGAAGGTCCGATCAGCGAGACAAACTCGCCGGGGTGGATCGAGAGATCAATGTTGGAGAGGGCGTGCACCGGCGCGTCGGCCGGGTTGTAGATCAGTGAGGCGTTGCGGACCTCGACCGCCAGCTTGTTTGAGTTTGCGAGTTCCTTGTTCGCGACGGTCATGCCATGCTCTCAATCATTATTTTTGTGCGTCGCTTGCGCCTGCCTAACGTTCGCCTTTGCGGTAAGGCTTCATCAACGCCTGCGGGTAACTGGCCTTGCGGGCGACCAGAATCAGAGCCACGATAGACAGTACATAAGGCAGCATCAGGTACATC
>JANNGR010000355.1:0-5341 GCA_031403955.1 Betaproteobacteria bacterium | reverse complement strand
TTTGCAGGAACTGATAAGTACATTGAGCGCACTGCTCATAGGTTTCATTTCCTCTTATTGGGTGCTTGCGTAAGAGTAGACGCAGCAAGAGATTTTGCGGCTGGTGTTGACATTGGATCATTAAGAACTTTTGAAGCTACACTGGCAGTCTTCTTGCTGCTCTGATTATATGCGTTGCGTTGTGAAAGTGCGGACGCAGCAGTGTTTTTGCCGTTTGTGATGCTGACTTACTGGCCAAGACTTTACCAGCGCTGCTTGCAACCTTTGCTGATGTCTTTTCAACTTGCCCTTGCTTGGATGCCATAGTTATCTCCTTAGATTGTGGAACGGTTCCAATTTCGTAGAAATAAATCAATATTAATATTCGGTTAAAGTTTAAAACATTGCGAATATTGTGCCATTTGGCTATTAATCAGACTATGGCAATCATCTGTGCCTGTAAAAGTGTTATGCCATTTATTTTTGCATTCGGGCTGAAATTGGAAGTGCTCGGACTTTCCTGTGGGGCCTAACCCAATGTGGACCGTAGCCTAATGCAGGCCATATCTTCCACGCCGCGGTCCAAACTGACTGCCAAAAAACTCCAGGAACCCCTTGGCATAAGGCTTTGCGCGCGATACACTGTACAAAATACCAGTACCAAATCGCCTCATGAAACCCGCCGCCTTTCATGTGTTGCGTGCCACGCGTTTGCTTGACCAGGTGCGTGAACGCATTCGTTACAAACACTATAGCTTGCGCACCGAACAAACCGACGTCCAATGGGTCAAATTGTTTGTGAAATGGCATGGTCTGCCGCATCCGCGCGACATGAGGCAGCCGGAGATTGAAGCCTATCTCAGCATGTTGGCCAACCAGCGGCGGGGTCGCGGCATCCACGCACAACGCCTGCGCTGAAACATCGTTTCAGAACACCGCGTGCGGATTCAGTACCCAGCTTCTCGTTGGTGGCGCACGGCCAGAATTACCGCGGTTTGCCCGTCCAAGCGGTACAGCGCCATATATCCGCTGTCGCCAAAGTCAATCACCCATTCCCTGTACTCGGGCTCCATGTCTTCAACCAGCCGGCCAATGCCCGGCTGGCGCGCAATGACTTTCACTCCTTCGCGGATCGACATTACCGCGCGTTTGGCGGCTACGATGTTTTTCCTGGCCAGCAAGCGGGAAGGACGCTGCACGACGCGTAGCGCATGCGGCGACCAACCCAGCCGTGGCATGCAGGCGGCTCAGCGTCTGTGCCGGCCTCCAGCTTCGCAAGCCAGGCATCGGCCTCTTTCATCGTCACATGTTGACCTGTGGCCTGGTACTCGTTCCAGGCGTTGATGGCATCCTGACGGAACGTCTGGCGATTTTCTTCGCGCTCGACGTACTGGCGGATGGCCTCGCGCATCAGCCAGTGCGGGGTGCGCTGGCGAGCATCAGCCAAGCGTTTTACTCGCTCCTTGATATCCGCGTCGATCTTGATCGCTACAGGGCGAACGGCGGCCGTAGTCATCGTGGCTTCCAATTGGTATTTAGAAGAAATACCGTAACACATGGGTTCGGTTTCCCGTGGCAATATCCGCTCGTCGTCCTGCCACGGTAATCGGGTGGCACACGCCCACCAAGGAACTGTTCATGAAAGTCTTGTCAACCCTGCGCGTGGTCGAGATCAGTGGTATCGGCCCAGGCCCGTTTTGCGCCATGCACCTGGCTGACCTGGGCGCGGATGTGATTTCTGTCGGGCGCGAAGTGCCATCCGCCAGCGCTGCGGGAGCGCGCAGCGTGCTTAACCGGGGCAAACGCTCGGTCTTTGCCGACCTGAAAACACCCCAGGGTCGGGATGCGGTGCTCAAGTTGGCGCAACATGCCGACATATTGATCGAAGGCATGCGCCCCGGCGTAATGGAAAAGCTGGGCCTTGGGCCAGAGGTTTGCGCGCAGCTCAACCCGCGCCTGGTCTATGGCCGCATGACCGGCTGGGGCCAGCAGGGCCCCCTGTCCCACGCGGCCGGACATGACAACAACTACATCTCGGTCTCGGGCGCGTTATGGCACGCCAGCCCGGCCGGGCAACGCCCGGTAACGCCTTTCACAGTGGTCGGTGACATCGGTGGCGGCGCACTATATCTCGCTGTCGGCCTGTTGTCCGGAGTGTTGAACGCGCGCGCCACCGGCCGCGGCACTGTAATCGATGCCTCAATACTCGATGGCTCGGCCCATATGCTGAACCTGCTGCTGCACGCCCGTCAATCCGGGATGATCAGTGACGAGCGCGGCCAAAACATCCACGACAGCTCGCCGTTTTATGAAACCTATGTTTGTGCCGACGGCCAGCACATAACGATCGGCTCCATCGAGCCCCAGTTTTATGCGCTGCTGCTAAAACAACTGGGGTTGCAAGCCGATCCGGACTTTCAATCCGCCCAGTGGGACAAAGCAAATTGGCCGGTGATGCGACAGCGCCTTGGCGCGATTTTCAGCACCCGAACCCGTGCCCAATGGCAACAGGAAATGGAAGCAACGGATATCTGTTTTGGACCGGTGCTAAGCCCGGTCGAAGCAGCACGACACCCGCACAATGTGGCGCGTCAGGTGTATCTGGAACAGGAAGGTGTATTGCAGGCCGCGCCGGCGCCCCGTTTCGACGGACATGCCTACGCGCCGGGCGAGATGGCCGCCAATGGTGAACACACCGATGACATCATGGCCCGGCTAAATGCCGGCGATGCATCCCGGGTCTGGCGCGACGCCCGATGAACGACTGACAACGCAAAAAAAGGCCGGTTCGCACCGGCCGGTTTGCCTGTCGTCGGAGTTAGCTCTTGGCTTACTCCTTGATATCGTGAACCACGGAGCCTGTTCCTTGAAAACCACCCGTGCCTACCAGCGCGCGTCAATGTAGCCATTGCTGGTCCAGCTCAGGCTAATGGGCGTAGTAATAAGTTACCTACTAACCTATATTTTCATAGGGTTAGGCTATACAAAATACCGACAATTACATTCCTGGCTAAAATAAGTTTAGTAAACACCTAATTAAACATAGGGATTCGATTTACTTATGAAAAAGATCGACTTGATTCGAGGGCTGTCCGCACTGGACCGCCATGGCGTTTATGTTCTGAGCAAGGGTGACATCGAAAAGATGTTCCCGGATGAGCAGGAAAAGGCTCTGGAAAAGTCGCTTCAGCGTATGGTTGCTGACGGTCTGTTGGTGCGTGTGGCCAAGGGCTTTTATCTCAATCCAGCGGCCCTCTCCAAAAACAGTCGTGTTGTCGAGCAGATCGCACAGACCATGCGCCCAGGCCACTTCAACTACCTGAGCCTTGAGTCGATACTCTCCGAATACGGGGTCATCTCCCAGATTCCGCCCAGCCGCATCACAGTCATGACCACTGGCGCCAGCGGTACCTACCAGACCCCCTACGGAACGATCGAATTTACCCGCACCAAGCGTCGTCCGCCAGCGATCATTCAACGAACGATATCGGTCGAGGGGCGCCCCTTGCGCATCGCCCGCAAGGATGCTGCGATCAAAGACCTTATGCGGGTTGGCCGAAATACCAACATGATCATGCAATCCGAACTATAGGCACCGAGGACACCATGGACAAACAGGACTTCGACCAGTTGGTCGAACTGGCAATGAATAACCCGGGCCTGTCTGTTATGCGTCCCGTGGTGGAAAAGGAAATCCTTCACTACGACATCTTCCACGCACTGGACCAAGGCGGCCTGCTCAAGGGGCTTATTTTTCAGGGAGGGACATCGCTGCGGTTGTGCCGCGGCT
This sequence comes from Betaproteobacteria bacterium, assembly GCA_031403955.1. Classification (GTDB taxonomy): domain Bacteria; phylum Pseudomonadota; class Gammaproteobacteria; order Burkholderiales; family Burkholderiaceae_C; genus CAISIP01. The sequence continues at coordinate 1,572 of JANNGR010000355.1, read as the reverse complement.
CACACCGCTTCAGCGAGGACCTGTACTTTGCCGGCGGCACGGATTTCACGGCGCAGAAGATGGTACGAGTCAAGGAATGCCTTGAGAGCTTCATCGGTGCGCGGTATGGATTCAATGTCCTGGTCGATGAACCGGAAGAATTCGGCTTCGATGCGGGCAACGTCAAGGTCAGCAAATGGCAGGTGAGCGTCGAAACCTCGCCTGGAAGGCGCGACTTGCCGCGGCAAAGAATCAAGCTGGAGGTAGCCAACATTCCCGCTTATACCCAGGAGCTTGTGCCACTGCGATCCAACTATGACTTTCTGAGGGGTTACAACAACGTCCTGGTGGCGACCGAATCAATGGCTGAAGTCATGGCCGACAAGGTTCTTGCATTTCCGGCATCCACCAAAAACATCCGCCATCGCGATATTTGGGATCTCGCATGGCTCAGTCAGCAGAGCGTGGTGCTCAATGCTGGTCTCGTGGACAAGAAAATCATTGACTATGGCATTACCAATTACGCAGAGCTGTTGGGTCACGCGATTGAGCGACTCCCGGCGATCGTTAAAAGCAAGCAATTCAAGGACCAGATGAGTCGTTTCATTGATGCACAAACCTTTGCCAAGGGGCTCGATGATGAGCGGTTTCTGGACTATTTGGTTTCAACGGTTGGCGGGATTTTCAACCAGATGAACGCGCACCTGTCTTCTGTCGACGCGCCCACATCCTTTGAATTCAAGATGTAGTCTTTGGTTTGAGATGCAGCCTGCGTGTGGATGGGATTCTTGTTGATCCCAAAAAAAAGGCCGGTTCAGACCGGCCTTTTTGCATCTCAGGATCAGGTGGCGGGCAGTCAATCACCTGCTTGCGCATCGGTTGTCCAGTCAGACACTGGTTCCAACAGCTGGATTGAAGCGCTTTGATCCTAACCAGCCAGGTTCTGAATCAAGCCTGGTTCGGGTGCCGGTTTACCCTGGACAAACCCCTATGCATACACGACTCCGGCGCGCGCTGGCGCTGCTACAGTGTGCCTGCGGGTCGGGCGACCGCGGCGTAGCGCGACGCACGGCGGGACGCGCGCCCCGCTCCAGCCCAGTATCCACAACCTGGTCGTCGGTGTCACGGCGTTCAACTGTGTCGTCAATTGGGTGGGGCCATCAGGCAAAGTGTGTTCTTCACCAGCCCGTAGACGATTAGAGGACTCGAATAATGCACCACCTTTACCAATCCGCGTCGCGCCGTTGTGCGCTGGTTGCGCTGAAGCTCGCGGCGTTGTGCTGGTTGGCCGCTTCAGTGCCGGTATGGGCGGCCACGCTCACCCTTGCGGTCGCCCGCACGCCACTGTCGCTGCCGTTGTACGTGGCGCAGGCCGAGGGCTACTTCAGCGCCGAGGGCTTGGCGCCGAAAATCATCGACTGCCTGGGCGGGCACATCTGCCTCCAGCTCGTGTTTGATGGCGCCGCCGACATCGCCACCGCATCTGACACGCCCGTTATGTTCCGCAGTTTCGAGCGCGACGACTACGTTGTCATCGGCACGTTTGTGACCACCTCGGACGACGTCAAGCTGATCGGGCGCAAGAACGCCGGC
>JANNGR010000354.1:0-2149 GCA_031403955.1 Betaproteobacteria bacterium | reverse complement strand
TAGAAGTCGTACCACTCGAAGATCGTGCCAGCAGAAGAAGCCAGAATCACACGCTTTTCTTCGCGTGTCATTGGACGGTTCCGTGCTGCAATGAGTGGCACGGTGGGATTGATGGTGTTCACTGGTGACTCCCAGGTTGTCGAGGGCGCTTCAAGGAACGGCGTCGTGCCGTTTGTTGGCTTACCCGGCGCCTCAATCAGCGGTTCGGATCAAGCTGCGCGCAGGGTCGATTCGCTGCCTGACACGAAACTGAGTAAAGGGACATTGCCAAGGGCTCGCTTTCCCGCGGCAATGCACACAAATTAAGTGCGGCTACCGATCGCCAATTGCCCGCGACGCTGGCTGCGCAAAGTCCTCGAGACTGCCTCCAAGGTGTCAAATGAACAGTTCTGATGTGGTGTTTAAAACGTCCAATGGCGCAGAAGAACTGCGCAGCCGCGCTCGCGGGCTCAAGCCGCGGTTGCGCACGGTGCTGGTACTGGTGGACGGGGTGTTGTCAGTCGGACAACTGGAAGTGGTCGCGGCTTCGTTGGGCGCGCCTTCCGATGTGCTGGTGACCTTGCACCGCGATGGCCTCGTTGAAACACGCAGTGCGTTGCGGGGCGGCCATGGCACTCACGCCAACCGCATTGGTCGTGGCCGCCCCTGCGGCGCCGGTCTCCGACGCCGAGCGCTTCAGGTCGACGCAGAAATTCATGAACGACACGGTCGTCGACGCGATCGGCCTGCGCGCTTTCTTCTTCACGCTCAAGCTCGAGAAGTGCTACACGTGTGCCGATCTGCAGTTGCTGTTGCCAGAGTTCACCGCCAAGGCGATCAAGGGCAATGGCGATGTGGCCGGACGCATGCTCGAGGGCCGAGCGCGCGAAATGCTGCGTTGAGCAGCCGTGAGATTGCGGTAGTGCGCCTGATTGTCGGTTTAGAAGCGCCCAGGCTGGCGCGCTGTGGCGCTCTACCCCGGTGAAGCAGATTCGCTAAGGGCGCGTGGCTGAGGCCGCAGGCGCGGCCAGCGGCGCGGAGGCTGCGGGCAAGGCAGTGTCCGCCGCGGGTGCCACTTCGTGTTTCTCCCCGCCGAGATCGATGTCACCACCGGACTTGTTCAGAATGAACAGGGCCAGCGCTGCGAAGATCACGAAGCCGATCGCCACTTTCCACATTTGCGGTGTCTCTTCGGTTGTGCGAGCCGAGGTCTAAAAAGGGGTTGCGGCGCACGGCGCTGCAACCCTCACCGTCAGTCGTCGGCGTAGATGTCGACGTCCTTGGTTTCCTTGACGAACAGCACGCCGACGATGAAGGTCATCATGGCGATGATGATCGGGTACCACAGGCCACTGTAGATATTGCCTTGCGCGGCCACGATCGAGAACGAGATCGCTGGCAAGAAGCCGCCGAACCAACCGTTGCCGATGTGGTACGGCAGGCTCATCGATGTGTAGCGGATGCGCGTGGGGAAGAACTCCACCAGCATCGCCGCGATCGGGCCGTAGACCATCGTGACGTAGATCACCATGATGGTCAGGATCAGGACGATCATCCACCAGTTGCTGCTGAAGGCCGGAATCGGATCGGCCTTGGCCGGGTAGCCCGCGGTGTTGAGCGCTTCTCGAACCTCTTTCTCGAAGCGCGGCTTTTCTTCCTTGGCGCTGGGCCCGGTAGCGTCATAACCGAGGATCGCCCGGTCGCCCACCTTGACCGTGGCGACCGCGGTCCCAGCCACTTCGGTCTTGTCGTAGTTGACGCCCGCATTGGCCAGGAAGGTGCGCGACAAGTCACACGCTGTCGTGAATTTGGCAGTGCGAACATCTGATGGGCCTCCGGGAGTTTGGTCAGAGGGGTGAACTCGCAGGCGGCCCCGAACTCCACCCATAAGGCCCCGACCGCGGGATTGGAGTGGGCCTCCTTGATGGCCTCTGCGGAACGCCACTCGAACACTTCAACTATGGTTCCGTCCGCGGCCCGCATGACGTAACCCGGTTTGTCGGTCACCAGGCGTTCGGCGCCCAGGACGGCGAGGTGCTTCTTCACCGCGGCGAGAAGCTCGCGATCCTTGCCTGGTTTGGGTGCGTACGCGACAATCACGAAGCGTCCCATGCGTCTCTACCTTTCCAGAAGCGAACAACCTCCGGAGAGCCTACCTGTCTTCCGCTTC
>JANNGR010000353.1:0-5336 GCA_031403955.1 Betaproteobacteria bacterium | reverse complement strand
GGTGGCGCACAATGCTTGTTCCGGCGACCCGGCTGTCACTGCGATATCAATTTCTATTTGGAGTGTTTTCATGAATATCAAACTCAGAATCTGCGCATTGGCGATTGGCATTGGCGCGGCCTACGGTAGTGTGGCGCTGGCCGCTACGCTGCCGGCCGGCGTAAAGCTGCATGACACCCAGGAACTGGTGCGCAACAACGGTTCCGAGCCGGAAACGCTCGATCCGGCGATTGCTTCCGGCGTTCCGGCCAACAATGTCATTCGGGACCTGTTTGAAGGCTTGACCGCCGTCGATTCAAACGGCAAGGTCGTTCCGGGCGTGGCGGAAAGCTGGAAACAGACCGACCCGCAAACCTGGGTCTTCAAGCTGCGCAAGAATGCCAAATGGTCGAACGGCGACGGCGTAACGGCGGAGGACTTTGTTTATGGCATGCGCCGCTTTGTCGATCCAACGACGGCGTCCAAATACGCTTCGACCTACGGTATCTTCTTGCAGAATGCCAAGGAAATCATCGATGGCAGGAAGCCACCGGCTGAACTCGGTGTGAAGGCGGTTGATGCCTACACGCTCGAAATCAAGACGCCGTTCCCGGCCAGTTTCCTGCCTGAAGTGGTCTCCAACCTCCAACTCGGCCCGGTGCACAAGGCGACCATCGAGAAGATGGGCAAGGAATGGACCAAACCCGGCAATATGGTGGGCAATGGCGCTTTCGCGCTGAAAGACTGGCAGGTCAACAGCAAGATCGTGTTGGGCAAAAGCCCCACCTATTGGGACGCGAAAAACGTCCAACTCAACAAGATGACCTATCTGGCGGTGGAAGAGCAGAACGCGGATGTCAAGCTGTTCGAGTCGGGCGAAAACGACTGGGTCTACCAGTTGCCGCCCAACACCTATGACAAGTACAAGGCGCAATATCCCAAAGACATCCGCAACACCAAAATGCTGGGTTTGCGTTACTACTCGCTGAATAATGCCGACCCGGCGTTTAAGGATGTGCGCGTGCGCAAGGCGCTGTCGATGGTGATTGACCGTGACATCTTGGCCCAGCGCGTAACCGCCGACGGCCAGGTTCCGTCTTACGGGGTGATTGTTGACGGTGTCGCCGGCGCAAACGTTACCGCGTACGACTGGGCCAAGTGGCCGATGGACAAGAAGGTCGCGGAAGCCAAGAAGCTTCTGGCTGACGCCGGCGTGGCGCCGGGAACCAAGTTGAAGTTCGCTTACAACACCAGCGAGTACCACAAGAAGATGGCGATCTTTGCCGCCTCGGAATGGAAGACCAAGCTGGGCATCGACCTGGAGATGGAGGCGATGGAGTTCAAGGTGTTGATCAAGAAACGCAACGACCGCGACTACCAGATGGCCCGCAACGGCTGGGTCGCGGATTACGACGATGCAACCACGTTCCTGACGCTGGTGCAGTGTGACTCCGACCAGAATAGCCAGGGCAACTGCAACCGCAAAGCCGAAGCGTTGATCGACGAAGGCAACAAGTCGCTCGATCCGGCCAAACGCAAGACGCTGTTGACGCAGGCGGCCAAGATGATCATGGACGACTATCCGATGATCCCGCTGCTGCAGTACACCGTGCCGCGCCTGGTCAAACAGTATGTCGGCGGGTATTCAAACACCAACTCGCTAGACCGTTACCGCGCCAAGGATATGTACATCATCAAACACTGATGTTTGCTCTGAACTGAACAAGCGCGGGTGTTGCGGCGCCTGCGTTTCGTTCCAACCTTGAGCGGGTCGCCCTGGCGGAGGAATTTCCATGTGGTCTTACACCTTTCGCCGCGTGCTGGCAACCATACCTACGCTGCTGGCTGTCATCACGGTGTGTTACCTGCTTCTGCATGCCACGCCGGGCGGACCGTTCGATGACGAGCGCAAGGTATCGGCGGCGGTGCTGGCCAACCTGCAGGCCAAGTACCACCTCGACCAACCGCTGTGGAAGCAATACCTGTATTACCTCAATAGCCTGCTGCACGGCGATCTGGGTGCGTCGTTCCGCTACGAAGACTGGTCCGTCAATCAACTGGTGGCGAAGGCCTTGCCGGTTTCAGCCGCGATCGGCGGCGGGTCGATCGTGATCGCTCTTTTCATAGGTATATTGCTGGGCACCATTGCCGCGTTGCGCCAGAACAGCGTGGTGGACTACATCGTGATGCTGTTCGGAAATCTGGGTAGTGCTTTCCCGTCGTTCGTGATTGGCCCGGTGCTGATACTTGTGTTCGCGATCTGGCTGCGAGTCGCTCCGGCGGGCGGCTGGAACGATTTCGCGCCGCGTTACATGATTCTGCCGATGGCGCTGCTGATCTTCATCAACGTTGCAACCATCGGGCGCGTGATGCGCGGCAGCCTGATAGAAGTGCTACACAGCAACTTTATCCGCACCGCGCGCGCCAAGGGCCTGCCGCTGCATACCGTGATCCTGCGCCACGCGATGAAACCCGCGCTGCTGCCAGTGGTTTCGCTGATCGGCCCACTAGCGATTTCGTCGATTACCTCGGCGGTCGTCACCGAGTCGGTTTTTTCGCTGCCGGGCCTGGGCAAGCTGATCGTCAACGGCGCCGGCACTCGGGATTACACGCTGGTGCTGGGGCTGGTGGTGCTGGTGACCGTGATCGCGGTCACATTCAACCTGCTGGTCGACCTGGCGTACGCCGCGCTCGATCCGAAAATCCGTTACTGAACTAGCCAGCATGTTGCTCAATAACAAGCAGGATTCCCTGGTGCGCGCCTTGGGTGAGGCGGTCGAGGCGGCGGTGCCGGGACGTAGTCCTTGGGCCGATGCCAGAACCCGTTTTCTGCGCAACAAGGCGTCGGTCGTTAGCCTGTGCCTGCTGGTAATGATCGTATTCATCTGCATCGTCGGCCCCTACCTGTTGCCGCATGCCTTTGACAGCGCGGATTGGGACTCGATGAGCCTGCCACCGACGCTCAAGAATTCGCACTTTTTCGGCACCGACGAGTCCGGCCGCGACCTGATGGTGCGCAGCCTGATCGGTGGCCGTGTATCGCTGCTGGTGGGCCTGCTGGCGACGCTGGCATCGGTCTCGCTGGGCATCGCCTGGGGCGCAACCGCCGGCTTTCTGGGCGGCAAGGTGGACGCGTTCATGATGCGGGTGGTCGACATGATGTACGCCGTTCCCTACCTGCTGATCGCGATCCTGATGGTGACGATCCTCGGGCGCGCGTTCTACCTGGTCGTCATCACAATAACCGTGTTCTCCTGGATGGACATGGCGCGTGTGGTCCGCGGGCAGACGCTTTCGTTGCGTTCCAAGGAATTCATCGAAGCCGCACGCGCCGTCGGAGTGCCGACGCGGCGCATAATTTTTCAGCACATCGTTCCCAACCTGCTCGGCGTGGTTGTGATTTACACCACGGTTACCGTGCCGGGCGTGATCTTGACCGAGTCGGTGTTGTCGTTCCTGGGTTTGGGCATTCAGGAGCCGATGACAAGTTGGGGCGTGCTGATCCATGACGGCACGGCTGTGATGGAAATATCGCCCTGGATGTTGCTGTTTCCAGCGGCCTTTTTGTCGGTGACGCTGTATTGCTTCAATTACATCGGCGACGGACTGCGCGACGCGCTCGATCCGAAAGACCGCTGAGTTGCACCGCTCCATGAGCCTGATAGAAGTCAAGGACCTTGGGGTTCAGTTCCAGACCTCCGACGGGCTGGTGTACGCGGTCAACGGCATCAACTTCGCCCTCGATCGCGGGCAAACCCTGGGTATCGTGGGTGAAAGCGGCTCCGGAAAAAGCCAGAGTGTGCTGGCGATGATGGGATTGTTGGCGCAGAACGGCCGCGCCAGCGGGCAGGCTTTGTACGCCGGACAGGATCTGTTGGCCATGAAGGCGGCCGAGCTGAACCGGATTCGCGGCAACCGGGTGGCGATGATTTTTCAGGCTCCGATGACCTCGCTCAATCCCTACCTGACGGTTGAGCGGCAGATGACCGAAGTTTTGCAGTTCCACAAGGGCATGGACCGCAAGGGTGCGCGAGCACGCTCGGTTGCACTGCTCGACGCGGTCAAGATTCCCGAAGCGGCACGCCGCATCAGCATGTACCCGCACGAGTTCTCGGGCGGCATGCGCCAGCGCGTGATGATTGCGATGGCCTTGTTGTGTGAGCCCGAAGTCTTGATCGCGGACGAGCCAACCACTGCCCTGGACGTCACGGTGCAGGCGCAAATCCTCAGTTTGCTGCGTGACCTGCAGCGTGATTTCGGCACCGCCATTGTGCTGATCACGCACGACCTGGGCGTGGTGGCCGGCCTGTGTGACCAGGTGATGGTGTTGTACGGCGGTCGTGTGATGGAGCAGGGCAGCGCACCGGATATTTTTTACCGTGCCTCGCACCCGTATACCGTCGGCCTGCTGGGCGCGGTGCCGCGGCTGGACCAGGAGGACGCGGCACTGGTGGCGATTCCGGGCGCGCCGCCCAATATGGCGCGATTGCCAAAAGGCTGTCCGTTCAGCGAGCGGTGTGCCATGGCCGACACGTTTTGCCGCGACTCCATGCCCGTGCTGCGAGCCGAACCCGGCTCCGCCGTGCTCAGGGCCTGTCACAGAAGTGTGCAGCAGGTGGTGCGTGTAATGGACCGGGAAGAAGTGACCCATGTCTGAGCGCGCCGAGCCAATTCTGTCGGTGCGCGACCTGAAGGTTTATTTCGATGTCCGGGATGCCAAAGCCTGGCCCTGGACGCCCAGCCGCAAGCTAAGGGCGGTCGATGGTGTCTCGTTTGACATCCGCGCCGGGGAAACACTCGGGGTGGTCGGCGAGTCCGGCTGCGGCAAGTCGACCCTGGCGCGCGCAATACTTAACTTGATTCCCGCCACATCGGGCAGTATCCAGTGGATCGGACAGGAGATGAACGGTGCGTCCAGATCGGCCTGGCTCAAAGTTCGCAAAGACGTGCAGATGATTTTTCAGGACCCCCTGGCGTCGCTCGATCCACGCATGACGATCGCCCAGATAATCGCCGAGCCGCTCAAGACGCACCGGCCGGGCATGCCTGGCGCGGAAGTGATGGAGCGTGTGCAGGCCATGATGCTGCGGGTCGGCTTGACGCAGCAACAGATCAACCGTTATCCGCACGAGTTTTCCGGCGGCCAATGCCAACGCATCGGCATTGCACGCGCCTTGATCCTGGAGCCCAAACTGATTATTTGCGACGAGCCGGTGTCGGCGCTGGATGTGTCGATCCAGGCCCAGATCATCAATTTGCTCAAGCAGTTGCAGCAGTCGATGGGCCTGGCGCTGATTTTCATTGCGCATGACCTGGCGGTGGTCAAACACATCAGCAACCGCATTCTGGTGATGTAC
>JANNGR010000352.1:0-2647 GCA_031403955.1 Betaproteobacteria bacterium | reverse complement strand
CAAGGAGCGCCACAACGCCAGCGTCGTGGGCATGTACGTCGTACCCGAATTCGCTGGGCAGGGCATCGGTCTGGCGCTGCTGCGGGAACTGATCAGGCTGGCCAGCGCCGGCGCAGGGCTCGAACAACTCGACCTGACCGTGACGGCCGGCAACCACCGCGCCCAGGCGATTTACGCCCGCTGCGGATTCACTGTCTGTGGCAGGTTGCCACGGGCGATCAAGGTTGATGGCCAGTATTACGCCAAGGTCTACATGGTCCGGCCGGTGCGTTGATCCGCGCACCATGACCGGGGGTGAATCGTCACGCTTCAGACCCGCCAGGCCGGCAGTTCCCAGTTGCGCCACAAGGCCATCACACGCAGACCGGCCGTAATACCGACACACGCCAGCAGCGCCAGCCAGCCTGGCGCGCCGGAGTGCCACAGGCCCACATAGACCCAGCCGCCAGCAAAAGCGCATACCGCGTAGGGCCGGTGGTCGCGAAAGGCGCTCGGGATTTCGTTGCACACCATGTCGCGCAAAACCCCGCCGAAGACGCCGGTGATGATGCCCATCAGCACGGCCACCACGGCCGGCATCTGCAACGTCAGGGTCTGATGCACACCGGTGGCCGCAAACAGGCCCAGGCCCAATGCGTCTGGCCATTGAATTGCCTTTTCGGTCAGTTCGAAATGGCGCCGACGCAAAAACAACATGGCCAGCACACACAGCACCAGGATGCCCCACAACATCTCGATATGCCGGACCCAGAAAAATGGCCGCTGGTCCAGCAACAGGTCGCGCAAGGTGCCGCCGCCGAACGCAGCCAAGAAACCGAGCACACAAACACCCACCGCATCGAGCCGTTTGCGCGCCGCCTCCAGTACTCCCGACAACGCAAACGCCGCGGTTGCGGCCAGCTCCACCAGCAGGCGCAGGGTCTCACCCCAGGATTGAACGTTTTGCATGCGGGCATTGTCGCGCCATGAATCTGCCGCCCATCCCCCACATACGCCACACGGCGTATTCCCATTTGCCCGGTGTTTGCCTAAAGTGGCCCCATCGTTGCGTACCGGCCGGTCATCGGGCCGCCGCGCAGCGACAGGGTTCTTTCACTACCGGAGAAGCACACATGCAACGTCGTTTTACGCTCAAGGCACTTAGCGCTGCCATCGCCCTGGCGGGCATTTCCGTCCTGCCAGCCAATGCCGCCGACACTATCAAGGTCGGCATTCTGCATAGCCTATCGGGCACCATGGCCATTTCGGAAACCGTGTTGAAAGACACCGTGCTGATGGCGATTGACGAGATCAACGCCAAGGGTGGCGTGCTCGGCAAGAAGCTTGAACCGGTGGTGGTTGACCCGGCCTCCAACTGGCCCCTGTTTGCTGAAAAAACCAAGCAGTTGCTGGGCCAGGACAAAGTGGCCGTAATTTTCGGCTGCTGGACCTCGGTGTCGCGCAAGTCGGTGTTGCCAGTGGTCGAGGAGATGAACGGCCTGCTGTTCTATCCGGTGCAATACGAAGGTGAAGAACTGTCCAAGAACGTGTTCTACACCGGCGCCGCGCCCAACCAGCAGGCGATTCCGGCGGTTGATTACCTGATGAGCAAGGACGGCGGTGCCGCCAAGCGCTGGGTGCTGCTGGGAACCGACTATGTGTATCCCCGCACCACCAACAAGATTCTGCGCGCTTACCTGAAGAGCAAAGGCGTCAAAGATACCGACATCGACGAGAAATACACCCCGTTCGGCCACTCCGATTACCAGACCATCGTGGCCGTCGTGAAGAAGTTTGCCGCCGGTGGCAAGACGGCGGTGGTGTCGACCATCAACGGTGACTCCAACGTGCCGTTTTACAAAGAGCTCGGCAACGCCGGCTTGAAGGCCAAGGACGTGCCAGTGGTGGCTTTCAGCGTGGGCGAAGAAGAGTTGCGCGGCGTGGACACCAAGCCGCTGGTGGGTCACCTGGCGGCCTGGAACTACTTCCAGTCCATCAAGAACCCGTCCAATGACGAGTTCATCAAGAAGTGGTCTGCGTACGCCAAGGCCAAGAAGCTGCCCGGCGCCGACAAGCCGCTGACCAACGACCCCATGGAAGCCACCTACATCGGCATCAATATGTGGAAACAGGCGGTCGAAAAGGCCAAGTCGACCGATGTTGACAAGGTAATCGCCGCCATGGCCGGTCAGACCTTCAAGGCACCGAGCGGCATCGTGAGCAAGATGGACGAGAAAAACCACCACCTGCACAAGTCGGTGTTCATTGGAGAAATCAAGGCCGACGGCCAGTTCAACGTGGTGTGGAAGACGCCTGGTCCGGTCAAGGCCAAGCCATGGAGCCCGTATATCGAAGGCAACGACAAGAAGCCTGATGAGCCGGCGAAGATGGAATTGGCGAAGAAGTGAGGCGTTAGTACTGCGCGACCCGACCTGAAGTTTTGAAGCGCGTACCGTACGCTGGTACGGTTGCGCGCTTCAAGCCTCGGTTGATACCAGGAGTTGCAGTGTGGACATCCATCACCGTGCCCACCCTACAGGTTTTTTCCATGCCGTTTCGAAGTCTATTTCTCGCCGCCATTTTTCTTGCAGCCGGGTATGCGCACGCGCTGACGGCGGTTGAGGCAAAGGCGATTGCCATTGGCGAAAGCGAGGCACGCATCGCGGCC
>JANNGR010000351.1:0-2207 GCA_031403955.1 Betaproteobacteria bacterium | reverse complement strand
TCGTGGATCAGCGGCAGCCAGCCCACCACGCTGCTGGCAGATGAACTGCCATAGATCGCCTGGATGCTGCGCTGGTTTGCCATCAGGTTGGCGTGTGTGACCGTCACGCCCTTGGGCGAGCCCGTGGAGCCCGAGGTGTACTGCAGGAATGCGACATGGCCGGGCGCAATGTCCCAGTCGGCGTAAGCCGCTTCCAGGCCGGGAGCCAGGTCGTCGCTGCACAACCATGGGACGCTGGCCAGGCGCTGCCCGCCAAGGTCGGTGGCGCCGCTGTCGGCTGCGGAGGCCGGGGTGGCGAACGCGGCCGACTTGTCCAGCTGAAGCGTGGTGGTCAGCACGGCACAAACGTCGCAGTCGCCCGCGATGACGTTCAAACGCGTGGCCATCTTGCTGTTGGTGGGGGGATAGACCAGCACGGCGGCGGCGCCAGCGTACAGGCTGCCGAAAAAAGCCACCAGAAACTCCAGTCCCTGCGGAAACATCAACAGCACGCGGCTGTCGTGGGAACGCGGATTCACTTGCTGAAGACGCGCCGCCACCTGGCGCGCGCGGCGATCGAGCTCGCCATAAGTGATGGGCAGTTCGCGGTTCTCGCCGTCTTCCAGAAAGACATAGGCCAACTTGTCTGGCGTTGCCTTGGCGCGAAATTTCAGGACGCCGACAAGTGTTGCCGCGGGCACCGCACCATGAACCTTCGGCTGCGCGTCAACTTGCATTTCAGTCATCACCTGCATTTGTGCTCCCGATTGGTGGGTGTGATTCATCCGCTGCAACGGCGGCGCTCGAACGACCCGACCAAGGAAATCCTAGGGCGCGAGGTGCTGAAAACCGCGCGCTTCACAAATTGTTGGTGACCTGGAAATTTGCTAACTCGACAACTCCCGACACGGCCGCAGGGCACACCCAAGTTCGAGTGCAAGCATGGTTACCTTTGCGCAACATCTGACCGCCTTCATATGTCAGCCAGCGTCACATCGGTGCGGCAAGATCGGTGCAACGGTCCAGCGCGCGGCAAGCTGTTGCTCATGACAGCGCAAGCCAGAAAAGTTCAACAGGGGAATCGGCAATGCTCAATCGCGAACATCTGGAAACCTTTGCCACCATCGTCGAACTGGGAAGTTTCGAGCGGGCTTCGAGCGCCCTGAACGTCACGCCTGGTGCGGTGTCTCAGCGCATCAAGTCGCTTGAAGAAGCGGTCGCTGCAGTGCTGTTGCTGCGTGAAAAGCCCGTCAAGGCAACCCGGCGCGGGGAAGTGCTGTTGCGCCATGTCAAGGCCCTGCGCGCGCTCGAAGGGTCCACCTTGCACGACCTGGCGCCCGGTGGCCAGACGCTGGCGCCAATCGCGGCAGGCATTGCCGTCAATGCCGACTCTCTGGCAAGCTGGTTCGCCCCCATCGTGGGGCACTTGCTGGGGCGGGGCCGGGTGGCGCTGGAAGTCATCAGTGACGACCAGGACTTCACGTTCCAGCGCCTTTCGCGCGGCGAGGTGATCGGCTGCGTGTCGAGCGAGCCTGTCGCCATTCCGGGTTTCGTGGCTGAGCCGCTGGGCAGCATGGTGTACATGTGCCTGGCATCCCCGTCGTTCGCGAACAGGTATTTCCCGAACGGCCTGACGTTGCCGGGTGTGCTGGCCGCTCCGGCGATCCTGTTCGACCGCAAGGACGCGCTGCACGACACCTTCTTGCAACGCGTGTTCGGATTCAAGGTCCAGCGCTACATCTGCCACCACATTCCCGCACCCGGGCTGCTCCTCGACATCATCGTCGCCGCCGCCGGCTACGGGCTGGTGCCCATGCCGCAGGCGAAGGAGCTGCTGGCCAGCGGCAGCCTGGTTGACTTGGCACCTGATCACCGCGTGCACGTGCCGCTGTATTGGCATCACTGGCAAACCGAATTGCCTTTTGCGAATGAGATCACGGCGCTGGTCATGGAGCGAGCGGCGCAATTCCTGGTTCCAGACCTGCCGACCCTGAACTGACGCCGCCAGGGCGCGACCGCCGCCATCGAGCCACCGCCAGCCGCAGCATGGAAGCTGCCAGCCCAGCCGCCAGCGACAGCATGTCCGCGTCGTGCACCGGCATGCCCGCCCAACCGGCCGCGTAGACGGCAAACGACACCACAAAGCCGCTGCGCATGGCCTCGCGCGCCAGCTGGGGCTCGAGCCGGACACGGCAGGCGATGGCCACGAACGCAACGCCGACGCTGGC
>JANNGR010000350.1:0-33987 GCA_031403955.1 Betaproteobacteria bacterium | reverse complement strand
CATGAAACCGCGGCTTTTTCCGCCATGCGTCGTTGCAGCCCCTTGCCGCACTGCCAGTGCGGCTGCGGGTCTACGCCTAGCCTGGCGAAAAAATCCATCGGTTTCATTTCGTAATGCCTTTGATGAAACGGACTACTAGTTCGCCAGTTGTACCGACAGCCCGACGCGCTGCACGCCGGCGCGTTGCAAAGTGTCCATTACCTTGACCACCACTTCGTATTTGACGCCGCGGTCAGCGCTGATTACCACTGCCGGATTGCTGGCGCCGGCCTGGGCCTTTTTGACCGCCGCCGCGATGTCCCGGATGCTTATCCGGGTCGTCCGGTCCGGCGTTTTCAGGTCCAGCGACTCGTCCTTGCCGATCACGATCTGAACCACCTGGTCAGGTTGTTTTGCCGCCTTGCCAATGCTGGGAAGGTCAATCACGCTCGGGCTGATTAGCGGGGCGGTGACCATGAAGATGATCAGCAGCACCAGCATCACGTCGATAAAGGGCACCATGTTGATCTCGCTGATGGTGCGCCGGCCCCGGCCGCGGCTGACGGTGGATGGCATCTGCTGGTGTCCCTAGCGGCCCGACGCCGACTGTGCGCCGACGTTGCGTTGCAGAATGTTCGAGAACTCTTCAATGAAAGTCTCGAGCCGGATGGCGATGCGATCGATGTCGCGCGCAAATCGGTTGTAGGCGACGACCGCCGGAATGGCGGCAAAAAGACCGATCGCGGTTGCTACCAGTGCCTCTGCAATGCCGGGGGCCACCGTGGCCAGCGTGACCTGTTGCAGGTTGGCCAGCCCGTTGAAGGCGTGCATGATGCCCCACACGGTGCCAAACAAGCCCACATAGGGAGAGACCGACCCGACCGAGGCCAGGAACGATAGGTTGGATTCGACTTCGTCCATTTCACGCTGGAAGCTGGCCCGCATGGCGCGCCGGGCGCCGTCCATCAGCGTGCCGGTATCGGCGATCTGGCGTTCGCGCAGTTTCTGGAACTCACGCATGCCGCTGGCAAAAATACGTTCCATCGCTCCCGATAGCCGCGCATTCTTGGCCGCGGCTGCGAACAGTTCGTTTAGGCTGGTGCCGGACCAGAACTCGCGCTCAAAAGTCTCGTTCAGGGCTTTGACCCGCTTGAGCGCGAACAGTTTGCGAAAAATCGCGGCCCAGCTTGCCACCGATACCACTGCCAGCAGCAACATGACCAGTTGAACCACGACGCTGGCGTTGAGCACCAGATGCAGTATCGACAGGTCTTGATTCATTGCAAGGCTTCCAGTATGGGTGGCGGATCTTTGCCAGGCGCGTCCGCCGGCTGATTGTCAGGCACGTGCGGCCAATTTCCAGAGCGCAAGACGTAACCGGAAGTTGGTCATGCAGGCGCATTACATGCCGCCGCCGTGTTCATGCCAGCAAGGCTTTCAGGCGCACCACCGCATCCTGTAGCTGGGCCATTGAGCTGGCGCTGGACAGGCGAATGAAGTTGGCCGTTTGCGCACTGCCAAAATCGCGTCCGGGTGTCACCGCGACATGCGCCCGGTTCATGACCTCGAAGGCAAAGTCCCAACTGTCTTTGACACCCAGCCGCGCGCAGGCCGCGGAGCAGTCGGCCCAGGCATAGAAGGCGCCGTCAGGTAGCACCGGCACGGTCAAACCGAGCTGATTGAGGGCCGGAATGAAATAGTCGCGCCGTGCCTTGAACTCGGCGCGACGGCGCTCGTATTCGGCAATGCTTTGCGGCTCGAAACAAGCCATGGCGGCGTGTTGCGATACCGTGCTGGGGCAAATGAACAAGTTTTGCGCCAGCCGCTCAAGCACCGGCACGAGCGCCAATGGCACCACCAGCCAACCGAGCCGCCAACCGGTCATGTTGAAGTACTTGCTGAAACTGTTGATGCTGATTATTTCGTCGTCCAGCGCCAGCGCGCTCTGGCCGTATTGGGGATCGAAACTCAAGCCGAGGTAGATTTCGTCCACCAGCGTGACACCACCGCGGTTGTCAACCAGGGTATGCATGCGGCGCAACTCGTCCGGGTGAATCGAAGTGCCCGTTGGATTGGATGGCGAGGCCAACAATACGCCGCGCGTCCTGCCCCGCCCCTCGCCCCAGGCTTGCTCGACCTTGGCCGCGCTGAGTTGAAAGCGTTCCGCGGCACTGGTCGGCAGCAACACCGGTGTGCCGTCGGCGGCGCTGACAAAGTGCCGGTTGCACGGATAACTCGGGTCCGGCAGCAGGATTTCGTCGCCAGATTCAATCAGCGCCAGGCAAGCCAGTTGCAGCGCCGCGGACGCGCCAGCGGTGACCACAATACGCCCCGCGGGCACATCCAGACCAAAACGCTGCTGGTACCAGCCGCTGATGCGTTCGCGCAGCGCGGGAAGTCCGGTAGCCTGGGTGTACTGGGTCGCGCCATCGCGAATTGCCCGTTCGGCAGCCACGCAGACCAGTTCAGGGGCGGTGAAATCAGGCTCGCCGATATTTAGGTAGATCATCGGCGCATCGGTCTCGGCCAGCGAGCGGCCCAGGGCAGACGCTGCCTTGGCCATCTCCATCACATAAAACGGCTCGATGCGCTGGGCGCGGCTGGAAATCCTCATGGGTGGCAGTGCGCCGACGTCAGGTCCGGCTCCGGGGCACCCCGCGGTCGCTTGCCACTTCGGCGGCACGCAGGCCGGGCGCGACCGCATTGAGCACCGCGTTGACATATTTGTGGCCGTCGGTACCGCCAAATTCTTTCGTCAGTTCGATGCACTCGTTTAACACCACGCGCCAGGGAACGTCGAGGCAATGCTGCAGCTCGTAGGCGCCAATCCACATGGTGGCATGTTCGATCGGCGATATCTGCGCCAGCTTGCGGTCCAGCAGCGGGACGATCAGCGCGTCCAGCGCCGCCGCGTCGGTCACACAGCCAGTCAGCAGGGCGTCAAAATGCGCCGAGTCACACTTGCCAAAACCGGCCAGGTCACGCGTGAAGGCGTCGATTTCGGCGACCGGATTGTGGCCCACCAGGTGCTGGTACAGGGCTTGCAAAGCGAATTCACGCGCGCGGCTGCGGGCCGACTTGCTGCCGGCTTTGCGCGCGCCGGTGCTGGTCAATCCGGTGCGCGATTGCCGCGGGGGGCGTGTGCCGGCCGGCACCGGCCTGGCGCCGTTCATCCGATGTCGTCCATCAAATTCGCCATTTCCACCGCCACGCGGGCCGCGTCGCGTCCCTTGTCGGTCTGGCGCGCAATCGCCTGTTCGAGGTTCTCGGTGGTTAATATGGCGTTGGCCACCGGCAAGCGGTAATCCAGCGCAACGCGGCTGACACCGGCGCCGGACTCATTGGCTACCAGCTCGAAGTGGTAGGTCTCGCCGCGGATGATGCACGCCAACGCAACCAGGGCGTCGTATTTCGCCGTCTCGGCCAGCGCCTGCAAGGCCAGCGGCACTTCCAGCGCGCCCGGCACCTGGATGTGGTCGATGTTTTCTTCCAGCACGCCGAGCGCCAGCAACTCGGCTTTGCAGGCGTGCGCCAGGGCGTTCGTGACGACTTCATTAAAGCGTGCCTGAACCAAACCCACGCGGAGTTTGTCTCCGTGCAAGCGCTTGTCGCCGGATTCCAGTTTCCCCTTGTCGGCGCCAAACATAGTGAGTTCCTGGTGATCTTGGTTAATGGGTGATGTAACCGGCAATCTCCAGGCCATAACCAGCCATGCTGGGCATGCGCCGCGGATTGCCCATGAGATTCATCCTGTGCACGCCACATTCAAGCAGGATCTGGGCGCCGATGCCATAACTACGCAGATCCATGCGGCCGCGCTCCGGTCCATGACTGGCACGTGCCGTGCCTTCAAACTGGGACAGCAATTGCGCGGCGGTTTCGCCGCAGTTCAACAGCACCACCACTCCCTGCCCAACCGACGCAATACGTGCCAGGCAGGCGTCCAGACTCCAGGAATGCATGGCCCGGTTGACTTCAAGCGCGTCCAGTACCGACAGTGGTTCATGTACCCTTACCGGCACCGTCTCGTCTGGTCCCCATTGGCCCTTGACCAGCGCGAGATGAATGCCCTGCCCGGGCTTGTCCCGGAACGCGTGCGCAGTGAACTCGCCCGAAGCGGTCTGAATCGACCGCGTGCCCAATTTTTGAACCAGCGACTCAACCCGGCTGCGGTACTCGATCAGGCTGGCGATGGTGCCGATCTTCAGCCCGTGTTCGGTCGCGAAGAGCTGCAGGTCGGGTAGCCGGGCCATCGTGCCATCGTCTTTCATAATTTCGCAGATCACCGCGGCTGGGGTACAACCCGCCATCGCCGCAAGATCACAACCGGCCTCGGTATGCCCGGCGCGCATCAACACGCCGCCGTCCACCGCCTGCAGCGGGAACACATGTCCGGGCTGCACCAGGTCGTTGGCGCTCGCGCCTTTGGCCACCGCAGCCTGTACCGTTCGGGCCCGGTCGGCTGCCGAGATTCCGGTTGTCACGCCTTCGGCGGCTTCAATCGACACCGTGAAGGCGGTTGCCATTTTGGTGCCGTTGCGCACCGCCATTGGCGCTAGCTGCAACTGCTCGCAAGCCGCGCGCGTGAGTGTCAGGCAAATTAGGCCGCGGCCGAAACGGGCCATGAAGTTGATTGCCGCCGCGGTCACATGGTCAGCGGCAAGCACCAGATCACCTTCGTTTTCGCGCTCTTCCTCGTCCACCAGGATCACGATGCGGCCGGAGCGCAACTCGGCCACTATGTCTTGAACCGGCGAAATCGCGGCGGCGATGCGGGCGTTCATTGGTTTCCTTTGGCGTCTGCGGGCCCGCTGCTGGTGAGCCCCCGTTGATCGGTACCCAACATACGCTCGACATAACGCGCAATCAGGTCGATTTCCAGGTTCACGCGCGAGCCGATGTCGAGCGTGCCGAGGGCGGTGTTGTGTACGGTGTGCGGAATCAGGTTGACGCTGATCTCGCATCCGGCGCTTGTATCCGTGACCCGGTTCACGGTGAGACTTACCCCATTGACCGTGATCGAGCCCTTAACGGCCACGTACCTGGCCAAATCATGCGGGCTGAGCACGCGCAATTCCCAGCTCTCGCCGACCGGGGCAAAACAAGTCACCCTTCCCACGCCGTCCACATGACCGGCCACCAGGTGCCCGCCGAGCCGCGCATTGGCCTGCAGGGCCTTTTCAAGATTGACTTTGCCCGGTTGGTCCAGCCCCGTGGTCTTGTTCAGTGACTCGGCCGACATGTCGAAGCCCAAGGTTTGCTGTTGCAGGTCGATATTCGTGACGGTCAAACACGCGCCATTGAGTGCGATGCTGTCGCCCAAGGCCACATCGTCAACAAACTCGGTCGGGCACGACACCGTCAGGTGCTTGCCGTGTGCGCAAGAGCTTCCCAGGGCGTCTATGGCGGCGATGCGCCCCACGCCGCTAATGATTCCGGTAAACATGGGCGCATTTTCGCAGGGAATGGCGCTGCCAATTCGCTGTTGATGGAATTTCACCGCCGTGCAAGCTGGGGCGACCCGGTTCGGGACTCGAATGACAGCGCGCACCAGACCGCAATCACGGCGTGGCCGGTCCCGGCAACTGCGCCTTGTAAGCCGGCGGGACTTTCGCCCATACAGCCTCCTTGGCCTGAACCGGTGCTGCTTTGAGAGCCGCCTGGTAACTTTCAAGAGCCTTGGCTTCATCCTTGACTTCAGCCCGGTTGTAAATGTCCCCCAGCTTCAGCCAGCCGTCGGCCGCCTCGCTCGGCCATTTGTCGATACGCAACATAAGCGCCTGAATGGCAAGCTTCCAGTCCTGCGAGCGGATGCCAATCAGATAGGCCGAATACACCAGGTCGTAATCAACCGTATTGGCGGCAAACAGCTCCCGGACGATACGCGCCGCTTGCGCATGTTCCCCCATTCGCGTCAGCAAAATTACCTCGACCGAGCGCACGGCAGGAGCCGTGGGTTGAAGCTTTCTCGCGCGACTCAGATACTCCATGGACTTCTGGTAGTCACCCAACTGCATGTAACCTCGGGAAATGTTGGCTGCAATCGCGACCACATTGGGCCGTGATGCAAGAACCGATTCGTATATCCAGATTGCGTTGGTCCAGTCGCCCCAGCTAGCCAGTTCATCGGCCGCCATCGGCGTCAGTTTGCGGTAATGTGGATTGATCCTTATGCCTTGTTCCATTAGGGCCAGCATTTCTGCCTTGGCTTTGTCCCATTGCGGGTTACTCGGTTCACCGGACTTGGAAATTGTCAGGGCAATCTTGATCGCCCGGACCAGTTTGCTTTCGCTTGCCATGGCTTGCTCGGCAACATAAAGAGCAACTGCCAGCAGAAATGCGCTCATCCCCAACATGAGTTTCGAATTTTGTCTTTCCCATCCGAGTGCCATGCTGCGCGGGAACACCTGGCGATTGAGGCGCGCATCGGACGCCGCCAGGATTGACAGGCTGATCGCAAACAGCGCGCCGGTTCCAGCCAGGCGCCATGGGAAACCCGCATTGCTCACCAGCAGCAATACCAGCAGGCTCGCCAGCGTCAGCGCCCTCAATGGCGCCTCGCGCCGGCCCTCGCTGCTGCGGTTGGTCCAGGTTCTCAGCGCCGCCAGAACAAGATAACCCAGCAGGCATGCCAGGAACACCCAGCCCAACAGCCCGTACTCGGCGAGCAACTGCAGTATTTCGTTGTGCGCATAAAAATCGGTTTCGAGTTGCGTACCCGGGTTTTGGTACAGCGGGGCATCCACCTCCCACGCGCCGGCTCCCACGCCGCCAAGCGGCCGCGCCGCAATCATCCGGCCGGTAGCCTTCCACATCACCGCCCGTATTGAAAATGAGCCTTGCGTATATTCGCTCGCCTTGGTAATCGAAAGGGTTCGGCTGAATGCCCGGTCGATCCCGGTCCCACCGCCGTATTCCGTGATCAACTGCGCGTTATTGGTTGGTATCGAACCCAGACCGAGCACACTGAACACCAGCAGCGCCGCAACCCCGACACATTTTCGGATGCTCCAGCTCGACGCTTCAAGCTGGTCCCAATAGAGAAACAGGATGACTGGCACTATGGCAAGCAGCAGCATGGTTCCGATCAGCGCGGAGCGGGCACCCGTCATCAGCAGAGCGGTGAGATTGAAAGCGAGTGACAGTGTCAACGCAAGAATCCATGGGCTCTTCCTTTGCCTGGTCAACAGAAAGATGGAAAAGGG
The DNA here is from genome assembly GCA_031403955.1 of Betaproteobacteria bacterium. Lineage (GTDB taxonomy): Bacteria > Pseudomonadota > Gammaproteobacteria > Burkholderiales > Burkholderiaceae_C > CAISIP01. Next base: position 26,803 of record JANNGR010000350.1, on the reverse strand, counting down.
CAGGGTGCAGACCAGGAACTCGGCAAAAAAATTGCGATTGACAAATGTGGAAGCCGGGTTGGGTCCCTGAGGAAAGTACTTGAAGTCGATCCAGAACTGCAGGGCGGTCCAGACCGAGGCAAGTGTTGCACCCAAGTGGATGCCCAGCGCGAGCCGGGGCACTCGTTCGTAGGTCAGTGAGTTGATGCCCAGCCAGAGAAGCAGGCTGAAAACAAACCAGCGAACTGCCTCGACGCCGGCCAGGAAAGCGTGCGACCAGGCCATGCTTCCCACCGCATAGACCGCAAGCCCGAGTGGCAGCCAAACCAACGGATGCCAAAGCAGTTTTGTGTCCTGGTTTTTCCACTGCCAGAAAAACATGAAACAGGCCATCAATGTACCGAAGGAAATCACGATGGATTTCAACGTGTCCTGCAGCATCTCCTCGCTCGGTACTCCGATGGCGGGCGCGATGAACATCATCAGGGCCAGCAGCAGTACCGTCCAATCACTGCGCTCATTTGAGTCCTGAGGCTGATTCACGCCATCGCCTCGGTATGGTCTTCGGGGCATTGATCTCACTCCGGGGTTTCCAACCGGTACCCGGGGTTCAAAACTGATCGCGGCCCGCGATCCGTGCCACCACACGAAGATCCGGCGCAATCAAAATCGATGACACGAATTCAAGCGCTACCACTTGCGAGAGCGCATCGAGTGGTCCGAAGCTGGCGATGGGTAGTCCGATGCCGACCAGTTTTGGGGCCAGATAGACCAGAAACTCGTCCACCAATCCGGCCCGAATCAGCGACCCGTTAAGTTTATGGCCGGCTTCTACATGGACTTCGTTGACTTCGCGCGCGCTCAAGTCCTGCAACATGGCGCTCAGATCGACTTTGGATGCGTTCGCGGTTGCCTGTGCGGGCAGACAGATGACCGCTGCCCCGCGTGTTTCGAGTGCTTCCCGCCTAAGCTTGTCAACTTGTGCGGTGTAAATCAACACCTGCCGTTCAGGCATGAAAATATTGGCGTCTGGCGGAGTCTCCAGCCGGCTGTCGATCACGACCAGATGGGGTTGGCGCGGCGTGCTGGTCAGTCGTACGTCCAGTCTGGGGTTGTCTTCGAGAATGGTGCCGATTCCGGTCAGGATCACACACGCACGCGCACGCCACCGGTGTGCGTCGATGCGAGCCGGCTCGGACGTGAGCCACTGACTGGTGCCGTTCTGAAGTGCCGTTTTCCCATCCAGCGACGCCGCCACTTTCATGCGCACCCAAGGTGTTTTGCGAATCATCCGGCTGAAAAAGCCGATGTTGAGTTCGCGCGACTCGGCCGCTCCGGGGCCAACTTCAACCTCAATTCCGGCGCCGCGCAATTGCTCGAACCCTCGCCCCGCGACCAGCGGGTTGGGGTCGACCAAGGCAGCCACCACCCGCTTGACGCCGGCCCGGATCAAAGCCTGCGTGCAAGGCCCGGTGTGCCCCTGATGGGAACAGGGTTCAAGCGAGACATACATTGTCGACCCCTGCACCGCGCGGCCATGCGCTTGCGCATCACGCAGCGCCATAATTTCCGCATGGGGTCCGGCGCGGCGCTGCGTGTGTCCAAGGCCCAGTATTTCACCGGCCGGATCGACCAACACGGCTCCGACTGCCGGGTTCGGTGGACACACTGTGCGCGCCATCAATGCCTGCGCATGGCAGGCTTGCATGAAACTGTTCAAGTTATGCCGATCATTCCGGTTGAGGCCAGCGCGCCAACCATTCGTCTGCTCAAACCGACCGTTCCTCGCCTGGTACGGCCGCAAGGGTTCCAAAGTTACTACAGTGCGCTCATGTCTCAATCTCGGAACAATTTCCGCGCCCAGGGATTCTCGCTCATCGAAGTCCTGATATCGATGCTGATTCTGGCATTTGGTGTGTTGTCAATGGGCGGGCTCCAGCTTGCATCCTTGCGCAGCAGCCAGTCCGCGGCCAGCTTTTCCACGGCTGCCACACTGGCCAAGGATTACACCGAAATGATGCGGTCGAATTTGAGTATGTCGAACATCACGTCGACGGTGGCAGGGGTGAACCCCTACCTTTTCGATACCGCCAATTCCGCCAGTTTTACGGCCTCTCCCTTGTCGGGGGCGGCACTTTGTCAGGGCGCGGCATGTACCGGCGCCCAAATCAGTACCCTGCATGTGGCGGACTGGGCGGAGCGGGTGACCACGCAGTTGGCGGCCGGAAGGGCCGTAATTTGCCGCGATCCCGCGCCCCGAAACGCAAACGGTACCTACAGATGGGGCTGCGGCACCAATGACGGCACCGAGGTTACCGTCAAGCTTGGCTGGATTGACCGGCGCGACAGGGAAGAGCGCGGTATCACATCGACGATCAGCCTGACGCCGCTCAATCCGCAGTTGGTGATGGGCGGTCTGACGGGGTTCGCGGAATGAAAGCTGCAACAGCGCTCAGGCGCGATCAGCGCGGGCTCACGCTGGTTGAGCTAATGGTCGCGCTGGTAATTTCTTTGGTGATAGTGATCGCAGCGGCTTCGTTTTTCATTGGATCCGGCCGCTCACGCGATACCCAGGAGGCGGCTTCGATCTTGCAGGATAACGCCAGATTCGCCACCGACATAATCACCAGAAACATTCAACAGGCCGGTTACCAGAACTATATTTGGTCCTCCGCCGGCGCGCAGGTGCGGCGCGAGGTGGCAACTTTGGACGGTCAGCCTGACCTCAGGGGATACAACAACACGGCGGCGCAAGGCGGTTTGGATCATGGTGTTCATGACCGGTCGACGGATCGTGTGAATAACAGCGATACCCTGGTTGCGCGCTTTCAAGGCAGCGGCGTGTCGCCGGGCGATGGCAGCATCATTGACTGCCTTGGGCGACCGCAGCCTGAACCATTGGTGCCAGTGCGTGCCTACAGCATTTTTGAAGTGCAGCAGTCGTCGGCTACCGCTGAGCCTGAATTGCGCTGCAAATACGAAACCACGGGTTCTCTCACTCCTGTTTTTCTTACCGCACCGGTCGTGCGTGGCGTAGAGAAGATTCAGTTCATGTACGGCATTGATACCAACGCGGACTCGTTCGTCGATCAATGGCTCAATGCGGCACAAGTCGATGCGCTGGGCGCAGGCCCGCTGTTGGATTGGGCCAGAGTCAAGTCGGTTCGCGTGGGAATGATCCTGCGCTCGCCGAATCGGGTGGCAGTCACGACCACCGCCGGAGTGACCACCACGCTGGCGCCACTTGGAATCAATTTCTCGCAGAACGTCAACGACACCCTGGTGGTGAATGACAGTGATGGCCGCCTGCGTCGGGTGGTGACATTTACAGTCAACCTGAGGAATCCACTGTGAAAACAAGGCATCCCTCTTTGAATGTAGTGCATGCCGGTGACAAGCGGCAGTCTCAGCAAGGTTCCAGCCTGATCGTGGTGCTGATGATGCTGACGGTTATCCTGGTAATGGGCGTGATCTCGGCGCGTTTGTCTCTTTTCAGCGAGCGCACTGCCAGGAACGACCGTGATCGGCAGATCGCGTTTCAAAGTGCGGAAGCCGCACTGCTGGACGCTGAAATTGACATGATGGGACCGAACACACTGGTTGGCCACCGGGTCTGTGTTTTCGATTCAAAAAAACCGGCTGAATTTGTCGAGGGCTGCGGTACCGTGGCAAAGGTGGGTATGTGCCTGAATACCGCCGCCCCCAGTGACGCCTGGAAAACCGTGAAGGCGCTTTACGTCAGTGAAACCGGAGCCGGTGTTACCAACCAGACGGTGCAATACGGCCAGTTCACTGGCCAGACCATGCCGCAAGGCGGCAGTGGTTTGCCTTTCAAACCACCGCGCTACATCATTGAAGCCGTGCGTTATGCCGGCACGGGGGCGGAAGACGACAACGTTGGCTCATCCGTCACACCGGAATATGCGTTCCTGGTGACCGCGATGGGTTTTGGAACCCGGGTGGAAACCCAGGTGTTGCTGCAGGCGCTGGTCTACAAGCCGGCCAACAAACCGAACTCGGGGTGCTGACATGAGACGAATATTTGCTTTTTTGCTATGTGTGCTGGGTGTCATCATCATCGGTGGTTCGGTGGCCCAGACGTCGACCCGCACGATGCTCGATCTGCGGACTGGCCCGATCATCAACTCCGGCGATGTATCCAACCTCGCATTGGTGCTGTCAGTCGAGTTTCCGACCGTCGGTGCGGCGTACAAGGATCGGGCCAGCGGCTACGTCACGACCAAGAAATACCTCGGTTATTACAGCTCAAACACCTGTTATGGCTATCGTGGCACATCGGCCAACGGCTACTTCGAACCAACCGGCTTAACCAACGCGGGTTACCAATGCAATCTTTCCGGCACCGGTACCGGCTGGAGCGGCAACCTGATGAATTTCGTGAATACCTCGTCGGTCGACATCATGCGCCTGGCGCTGACCGGTGGGGATCGTTTCGTTGACGAAAGCTCCGTGTCGGTGACGCCGCCGCGCACGATTTTGCAACGCGCAGTCCTGCCCTCCGACGCGTCCGGTTCCGGTGGGGGTCGCAATACCAATTTCTATGACGGCGGCACCAATTACAGCGGTGGCAACCGGAACTGGGACAAGCTGGTCATGCCGGCCGGTGCTTTGACGGCATCTTTGACACCGTTTGGTTCTGGTACACAGGTGGTAATCAAGGCCTGCGACGACAAAATTTTCTTTGGCAATACCGCGACCGGAGATTGTGCCGCGCCGGGCAACAATGCGAATCTTTCGGTGGCCAGCTTGACGCCCAGCACCACGGTCACCGGAGTATTCAAGGCCCGGGTATTGGTGTGTGATACCACCGAAGGTCCGGTGCGCACTGACCTGTGCAAGCAGAACCGGGACGGTTATTACAAGCCGGTGGGCGAAATTCAGAAAAACGCCGACAAGGTGCGGGTGGCCGCGTTTGGTTACCTGATCGATTCGGCCGACTGGGGTACCGGCAGCGAGGGTAGCCGATATGGTGGTGTATTGCGGGCGCCGATGAAGTTTGTCGGGCCCAATCAGAAATCAGCTGCTGGTATCGTCTCGTTGAATACCGACAAGGAATGGGACGAAACCACCGGGGTTTTCGTACTCAAGCCACTCAATACCGCCACCGAGGCCGGCTTCACTACCACCGGCGTCGTCAACTATGTCAACAAGTTTGGGCGGCTGACCCGCAGCGATGGGGTGGGTATCGATGTGTACAAGCGGCGTGACCCGGTGGGCGAACTCTACTATGAGGCGATTCGGTATTTTCAAGGCCAGCAGCCTACCGCCGGCGCAGTGTCGAGTCTGACCGCGCCACTGACGGCGGGTTATCCGGTCTATACCACTTGGTCGGACCCGATGCAGACCTCCTGCCAACGGAATTACGCCATGCTGGTGGGCGATAACAACACATCCAAAGACGCGCTTTTGCCGGGCAGCACCATTTCTAGTCAGACGCGCGCCGCGGAAACCCTTACTTCTGGAACCGCAACCCTGACGCTTGATTCCGACTATTGGACACGTCGCGTGTCGAGCTTTGAGATCAACGGCACCACCGCTTACACCGACTCTCAAGGTGTTTCCAACGTTGCCAACGGCAATGCCACAACCGGCGCTACCGGCGTCCAATCGGGAGCACCCTTCAACGCTTTGTGGTCAACGACGTTTTCGGATAGCGCGAGTTATTTGTATGCTGGCATCGCATACTGGGCCAATACCCAAAGTATTCGCCCCGACAAACCGCTGGCCCGCGTTCGCACTTATGTGATTGACGTCGACGAGGGTGGCAATGGATCATTGGTTCGCAGCCGTGGACTGTACCTGGCGGGTAAATATGGTGGTTTTGCGGATGCCGGAGCTGACCAGAGTTACAACACCGGTGAAGGTAGCCCGTTCAAGACCTACGTCAATGGCACCCCCACCACGAGCGACAGTGAATGGCTGGCCAACGACGGCTCAACGTCACCGGTAGGTTATTTCACTGCCAGCCAGCCAGAACGTCTGATCCTCGCCATCAGGCAGATTTTTGCGCAGGCCAGCAAACCCTCGGGCAATCTGGCCGGGGGTTCACTGAGTGTGAGCCGACTAAGCCAAGCCCAGCAGTCGGGCGCGTTTTATCAGGCGCAAATCAACTCAAACGACTGGTCCGGCACCCTTATCCGCACGGAAATAACGTTTAACACCGCGACCCTGAAACTTCAGTCAAATCCGACGCCGGTTTGGGATGCGGCCAACATACTGACGGGAGTACAGGCGGGCACGACGACGCTGAGTCCTTTTCCGCTGCCGGCCAACAGGAATATCGTGAGTTACAGTTCGACCAGTTTGAGCGGGGTGACCTTCACCTGGGCCAGTGTGGACACCTTGGTGCAGAACGCGTTGAAGACAGACCCGGCCACCAACATTGTCGAGACAGTTGCAGACGGGCAGGCGCGCCTCAATTACATCCGGGGTGATCGTGCCGGCGAGACCAGTACTACCTTGGTCTACCGCGCCCGCAAGCTGATCATGGGTGACAGTGTCAATTCCGCTCCGGTGCTAAAAGGCGCGCCAAGCACGGATATTCTGGATACCTCGTTTCAAAGTTTCGCCGCCACCAACGCCAGCCGGACGCCCACCGTTTATCTGGGAACCAATGATGGCATGTTGCACGCCTTCCGAGCCGCCGAGTCAGCCACGGACCCGAACAACGGCAAGGAACTTTTTGCCTATGTTCCACGCGCGGTGTCGCTCAATCTCAACAAGCTGACAGACCCGGGTTACGTGAAGGAAGCGTACGTGGATGGAGCCTTGACGGTGAATGAAGCCCGCATTCACAAAACCGCATCAGGAACGGTCGATTGGGGCACCGCTCTGATATCGGGCATGGGTGGTGGGTCCAAGGGCCTTTTCGCGCTGGATGTGACAAATCCGGCCAGTTTTGGCCCCGGCAATGTGTTGTGGGAATTCACCAATGCGGATGATGCCGACATGGGGCACCTGCTGTCGGAACCGAAGATAGTGAAGCTCGCCACGTCGGGCAACTCCAACGCAACGCCGAATCACCAGTGGTTTGCCATGGTGACCAGCGGCTACAACAACTACACAACCGGTGGTTCAGGCGATAAACAGGCATTGTTCTTGTTGTCGCTGGAGAAGGCGCCCGGTGCCGCCTGGACTTTGGGAACCAACTATTTCAAGATATTCGCCGACAACTCCGTGTTTTCCACCGCCAATACCGGAGCAGCAACCGGAATGGCCATGCCCGGGATCGCAACTGGCATCAACGGCAATGTCTTGTTTGCTTATGCGGGTGATTTGCAGGGAAACTTATGGAGATTTGACTTGAGGGGTGCCTCGAGTACCTGGACCGGATCCGCCATAACCAAGGTGTTATTTGTTGCCAAGAATTCGGCGGGCAGCACTACCCAGCCGATTACCGTCATACCCGCGATTACGTTAAATGTGGTCAAGGGCTACCAGGTCGGGTTTGGTACCGGCAGGTTTATTGAGCCAAGCGACTCGTTACCGGCTTCCGCCGCGCAGCAGACACTGTATGGTATTTGGGACTCGGATGACGGAAAAACCTTTGAGAGGGTGCCAACTTCGGTGGTAATTGGTACCACTTCAGTGTCAATCAATGGGCTTATTACCAGAACATTAACGGTAACTCCGGGAACTGTGACGATCACGATTACTGGCAACAAATTCAGTTACGGAACCTCACCCACAGTTGGCTCCAACCAGTTCCGGGGTTGGTTTGCCGACTTATCCAACAACATGGAACGTGTTGCGGTCGATCCCGCGGTTGACAGTGGCCTGATGGCTGTGAATTCCACCATTCCCAGCGGAGACCCGTGTCTGTCGACTGGCGCGTCAAACCAGTATCGGTATAACCCGGCAACCGGATTTAGCTTTGTTACGACTGGCACGCTCAATACACAGGGTTATCTCGGAAGTGCGTCCCTGCTGCAAGTGGGAGATACTGTGTGGACGGGCAGAAGTTCGTCGGGTAGATACCTGGTAACGAAAAAAATCAATTCCATCAGTCCCGGCGTTGGTGGTGGTTTGAGTACCCGGGAAAGTACCGTCACGTCGATTGCGGGTCGCATCAATTGGCGCGAGATTACAAATTTCCAATAATTCGGTCACTGGTTCCACCTGAGTTGATGCATGAAAATGATCAGAAATAACGGCTTCTCGCTGATCGAGTTGATGGTTACAGTGGCCATCATCGGAATCATTTCGGCGATTGCTTATCCGTCCTACACCAGCTATATCACGCGCAGCAAACGCACCGAATGCCGGGCTGCCTTGATGCAGGTGATGCAGCAGCAGGAGCGTTATTACACCCAACAGAATGCTTATTTGGGATATACCAGTGTGGCTGCCGGCATACCTATGAAGCAGTTCTCCGGAGATACGGCCGCGGCCAGCGCCTGCTCGATATCGGCGGCGGCCTGTGCCGCGTCCACCCTGGGCGCTTGTGTCACGGTGACTGGAACACGTTCCACTCCGGACCCTGAAGTCGGAAATATCACGTTGCAAAGTGACGGGACCAAAGCTTGCACTGGTACAAACCAAGCGAAATGTTGGACCAATTGAAACATTCCCGCGGCTCGCCTCGATCAGTCAGGGGCTTTACCCTGATTGAACTTATGGTTACGCTGGCCATACTGGCACTGCTGGCTAGTCTGGCTGCGCCGTCGTACCGAAGTTTCCTTATCAACCAGCAACTGGGTGCCGTCAGCAGCGATTTTTTGGTTTCGATTTTGCAAGCCAGATCGGAGGCGATTCGGCAGGGGAGAATAGTGGCGGTATTGCCTACCTTGGGTAACACCGTCTGGACCAACGGCTGGGAATTGTCGGTTGTAAGTAATAGTTGCGTGCGCGTGGGAGATGCGTTTGGAATGCATGAAGCGCTGAATCCAATGGTGTCGATTAACGCTGCCACCACCGGCGCCTTTGCGCACACCGCCCCTTTCTATGCCTACTCGGCCACAGGATTTCCTTTTCTGTGCCCAGGCTACACTTCCTTCGCGAATGGCACCCTGGCACTTCAAGCGGTGGAAACCGGGCGCGAAAGGCGGGTGGTGGTGAGCAACTCCGGACGCGCCAGGATGTGTGATCCGAGCAAAGAAACCTGCTAGCCGCAGTTTGGCCCCGTAGCTACCGCCGCACCTCGTCCACCAGGGTCTTGAACTCGTCGATATCCTCGAAATTGCGGTAGACGCTGGCAAATCGCACGTATGCCACCTTGTCGAGTTTCTTGAGCTCGCGCATGACCAGTTCACCAATGCGCCTTGACTGCACTTCGCGCAGGCCCAGGTTGAGCAACTTCTCTTCAATGCGCTCGATCGCACTATCGATCTGTTCCGTGCTTATCGGGCGTTTACGCAACGCCAGGTTCATCGACGCCAGCAGCTTGGCGCGCTCAAAATCGATGCGTCGCCCGTCCTTCTTGACAATTGCTGGAAAGTTGACGTCAGGGCGCTCATAGGTGGTAAAGCGTTTTTCGCAGGCGCCGCATTGGCGGCGTCGGCGGATGAAGTCCCCGTCTTCGGCCACCCGGGTTTCCACTACCTGGGTTTCAGAGTGACCGCAGAAGGGGCATTTCACGGTTAACGGTACACCGGGAAGCGGCTGGTCAGTGCGTGGACTTGGGTTCGAACGACTTCTATGTTGGCTGGGTCGCGCGGCCGGTCAAGTACGTCGGCGATCAGATTGGCCGTCATTCGTGCCTCATCGTCCTTGAAGCCGCGTGTTGTCATGGCCGGTGTTCCGATGCGCACGCCGCTGGTGACCATCGGTTTCTCCGGGTCGTTCGGAATCGCGTTTTTGTTGATCGTCATGTGGGCGCTGCCCAGCACACTTTCCGCCTCTTTGCCGGTAATGCCCTTGGCACGCAGGTCAACCAGCATCAGATGGCTTTCGGTGCGGCCGCTGACGATGCGCAGTCCGCGCTCGGTCAACGTCTGGGCGACGATGTGCGCGTTTTTCATCACCTGTGCCTGGTAAGTCTTGAACTCAGGGGCAAGCGCTTCCTTGAAAGCCACCGCCTTGGCAGCGATGACGTGCATCAGTGGGCCACCCTGCAGGCCTGGAAATATGGCGCTGTTGATGGCTTTTTCGTGCTCCGCCTTCATCAGGATAATGCCGCCGCGCGGGCCGCGCAGGCTCTTGTGGGTGGTGGAGGTGACCACGTCGGCGTGTGGTACCGGGTTGGGGTACAGGCCGGCGGCGATCAATCCTGCATAGTGGGCCATGTCGACCATGAAAATCGCACCCACAGACCGGGCGACTTGGGCAAAACGCTCAAAGTCAATCGCCAGGGAATAGGCGGACGCACCAGCAATGATTAGTTTGGGCCTGGTCTCGTGCGCTTTGCGCTCCATCGCGTCGTAGTCGATTGCTTCCTGCGCGTTCAGCCCGTTACTCACGACGTTGAACCATTTCCCGCTGATGTTCAGCGCCATGCCGTGGGTCAAATGCCCGCCTTCGGCAAGGCTCATGCCCATGATGGTGTCGCCCGGATTCAAGAAAGCCAGGAAAACCGCTTCATTGGCCGATGCGCCGCAATGCGCCTGCACGTTGGCAGCTTGCGCGCCGAATAGCTGCTTGACCCGCTCAAGCGCCAGTTGTTCGGCTACGTCCACATGTTCACAACCACCGTAATAACGCCGGCCGGGATAACCCTCGGCATATTTGTTCGTCAGTTGTGACCCCTTGCGCCGCCATGACGGCCGGCGAGGCGTAGTTTTCACTCGCGATCAACTCGATGTGTTGTTCCTGACGCGCATTTTCCGCCAGGATCGCCGCCCACAATTCCGGATCGGTTTGCTCAACAAGGATATGACGGTCGTACATGGCGGTCCAAAAAGGCAAGATGTTTTGATGATAACGCCGCGCTGGCGTGCCTTCGCGCTACCTGAAACCGCCACCGAGTGGGCCGGATTCAGTACCGGAATAAAGCGGCAACTTTCTCCACGCCAGTGGAATCCGGGCTCGGCGCGATTTGCGCCGGCACAACTGGCAAGCGCCGCCCGCTGGCTACGGACTGGATCCGCGCGTGTTCCGCCATCACTTTACCGGCATAACCATTGTCGCCTTCCAAATTGGCGGCGCCGACATAGAACCGCAGACCACCTTCAAGTGAGCCGGCGCGGGCAATACATTCCTGCAGCACTTTAACTCCAACCCTGAGGTTCGTTACCGGGTCAAACGCCGCCAGGGTGCCACCGAAGTCCTGGTATTTGTCACCATGGATCTTGGTCATGACCTGCATCAGGCCCTGCGCGCCCATCGCGCTTTGCGCAAATGGGTTAAAGCCTGACTCCACGGCCATGATGGCCAGAATCAGTGTCGGATCAAGTTTGGTACGGCGTCCAATGTCATACGCTTCAGCCACCAGGGTGCTAAGCGGCTCGGGCGCGACACGGTATTTCTTGCTGAGCCAGAATGCCACACTGGCCTGCTGCTCGGGTAACTCCTTAGGATCGGTGGCAATGGCCCGATCAATCGCGTCAGGCTGGATTTCAGCGGCAGCAACATCGGGTGAAGCCTGGCGGGATTGAAGCCAGTCCCTCAGTTGCGCCTCACCCATTTCCCGAACCTCGGGGCGAACCGTCAATGTCACCGCAGCGAACATTACTGCCAAGCCGACCATGGCAAATCCGTTATGGGTGATTTCGAAAAGTCCGTGGGCGATATCCGAAACGAATGTTCGCAGACCGTTGACGATTGATTTTGACGCTGTCATGGCTCTTCCTTCTTTCGCGCGGGCCCGCATTGGTTGGCACTGGGGGCAGTGGCCGGATGTGGGCACATCGTTTGGGTTGGTACGCGTTCAACATTCTGCGCCGGTCTTCAGGACTTGGCAGTGTGTCGAATTTGCCGGGTTCGGCAGCGATTCGGGTTAACCCTTGGTTTCCAGGGTTGAGAGAATTCTAGGTTTAAGTTATATATCAAGTCAACCATAACAATTAAGTTTATTATAATTTATGTCATAAATACGACGATGCCTTGACATAGGTTGGGAGTCGGTGATTGGTCGCTCGTTGCCGATCAACAAAATCATCTTGTGTTTCCCTCGCGTCAGGCCTAGACTGCAATGGCTTGAGTAATCAGGCGCTCAGTCGGCAGTAGCCAGTCCGTACCTTCGGGTAATGTTGATAAAGCGGCCCCGGCAAACCATGGAGGCAATCTCTTGCCACCATAGCATTGAGGGACTTCAATCTCCCACTTTGCAAGCAAGACGGCATGGACCTTGTGTCCGCCGTCGAGCCCGACGGACAGGCGATGAGCCAGTTCGCCGGGCTTTCTTTTTGGCTGCATGAACACCTGACGCGCGCGGAGCGTGCCGGGATTTGCGGGATTCTGGAACCAGGGTTCTGGCAGAACCACCCGGGTGAGGTCGATACCTTGCTGCTGGCGCAGGCACCGGTGTAGCGGTTGCTTCCTGGCGTGGCGCACCCATCCTGGTCTTGAATTAGCCAGTTCTGCGCAAATTGATGCAACATCGGGCCGGAGTCTGCGAATAGCGGTGAAAATAGCCGGTTTCCTGGACCAACCGAACACGCCTGAGCCCAAAGCGACGATGACTGCAATCACCAAGAAGAATGACATTCACCAGCTCGATGAATTGACTGAAGGCGCATTTTCCGCGCCGACCTCGGGCGAACGTTCGACCCGAATACGTGCCTGGTTGGCGCGTGATCCAGGCCAAGACCAGCTACAGGAGGTTTTTCGGGAACTTGGCGCGCGCGACAAGGGTGCTGCCAGACCAGTGCGTGAAAGGCTCGACGAAATCAAGCGCGCCAAGGGACAGGAATTGCTGGCCGCCGAGTGGGCGGCCAAGGCACACGACCTGCTGGCGCTGGCCAAACTCAATATTGCCGACGCGTTGGCATGGCAACGTGACGCGGCAAAGGCGGGCGCGCCACTAAGCAAGGAACCGCTGCTCGAACTCAAGGGTCAACTCGCGGAGCGCGTGCGCGTCATTGAAGACTTGCAGCATCGGGTCCAGGTGCAACGCGAGGCAGCGGTTTTGCTGGCCCAGCGAATTGAAGTCTTGTCAACCAAATCCTGGCTTGCCGCACAGGCGGTGTGGGATGGATTGCGAAGTGACGTGGACCACTGGCGGGCCCAGGCGGCGGGCCTGGTGGAAGATGCCAACTGGCCGAGCGTGGATCTGAAGTATCCGCCGTTGCTCGATGCGTCGCAAGGCCAACTGCTGGTGGTATGGGACGCTTTTCAAAGCGCACTGGCGCAGGCTGTTAGCGCCGCCAGTGACGTTGGCGCCATGTTGCCCGCTGTGCCGGTGTGGGCCGACGAGTTGCGTTTGCAGCGAGGGGTGCTGGTCGAAGTGCAGCCCCGTCTTCAAAAACCCAGGATTGACCCGGAACAGCGTCAACAGGCGAATGCCAGGGTCAATGAGGTGCTGTCGAAACTGGAGGGCGAAATCGCCCAAGGACACGGCAAAGCCAGTGCAGGAGCGGCCGCGGCACTGCGCACCGCACTTAAAGAATTCGGCAGGATCATTGACGACAAACTGGAGAACAAAGCGCACGCCGCTTTGGCAGCGGCCGGCGAATTGGAAGGCTGGCAACGCTGGCGCGCCGACCAGTTGCGTGAAGAACTGGTTACCCGGGCTGAAGGGCTGTTGACACGACCGCCAGGGCAGGCGATTGGCGGACGCAAGATGCAGGAAATCCTGCGCGCCTTGCGCGAACAGTGGAAACAGACCGACCAGGGTGGCGTGCCAAACCATGCCATGTGGAAGCGTTTTGACGACGCCTGCAATCAGGCCCACATAGTGGTTGAAGCGTGGCTGGAGAAGGTCAAGGCCGAGGCGGCTGAACACCGCGCGCAGCGCATGGCGCTGATCGACGAGGTGAACGCGTGGGCTGCGGCAAATTCGACTGCCCTGGATGACGACTGGCGCGGCTTTGGCCGTGTTTTGCACCAGTTCGGTGATCGATGGCGCGATGCCGGACATGTCGGTGAAAGGTATTTCGCGGAGCTGCAACCCCTGTGGAAAGCGGCCATTGCGGCCGCTGCGGCGCCATTGGAGACTTTGCAACTTGTCAGCCTGGAGCGCCGCCAGGCGATGATCGAAGAGGCCAGGGTGTTGGGGGGGACGCCGGTGTTGCGTGTTGATGCGGTGAAGGCACTGCAGCAACGCTGGCAGGCAGAGGCCCATGCAGTGCCCATGGAGCGCAGGCAGGAGCAGGAATTGTGGGATGCATTTCGCAAACCGATTGATGATGCGTTTGAACGCAAAACGGTTGAGCGCCAAAAAGCCGAGGCCGCGCTGGGTGAATATGATCGTCTGGTGCTCGATGCGGCCAAGAAGCTCGAAAGCGCCAATGCCTCTGGCGATGCGCAGCAGATTCGGTCTGCGATGGTCGCTCTTGACGCGGCTTTGCGGGGCCAGGCGCAGGCGCAAGGTGTGGCGCAATCGGCCGCCGCGCAAGCCGGTCAAGCGCCGAGTGTGGTGCCAGCCACGACGCACGACGTTTCCGCGCAATCCTCCGCTGATTCGCCTCCGGCGTCCGACGCATCGGCTGTACCGTCAATAGAGCCGGCCCCAGCGCAAAAGGCAGCGCCGAAACCGGTTGTAGCCGTGCGCGGCGATGACCGTCCGGGCATGAAAAGGACCGAACCTGGCCCACCCGAGCGTAGCGGCAAGTTCGGCGATCGCAAGGACGGTGCGCGAACTGCTTTTGGCGCCGCTCGGGGTGAAACACGCACAGGCGCCCGGGGAGCGGAACGCGCCGGGCATGAAGAACGGGGGCCGCGGCCTGATTGGGCGCCAACGCCACGTCTGGGCGACGCCGCCTTTCGCGCCCAGCGCGACGCGTTGGAGCGGGCGCAACTGGCGCTGCGCAAACTGGCTTCGCAGGCGCATGGCGAGGCCGTGACGCAACTGCTTGGCGCGTGGGAAAAACGCGACCCGGCGTTGGTGCCGAATAACCAGGATTTGGCGCCGCGTGTCACACCTGCCGCCCGCGCGGCGTGGTTGCAGGCTTTGGGTGCGGCGCCCGGCACAAATCCCGAAACGGCGCTGTTGCGCCTGGAAATGGCCGCGGAAGTACCCACCCCAGCGGAGCATATTGATGCGCGGCGCTTGTTTCAACTGAAATTGCTCACCCGGCGCAATGATCCTGCCCCGGCGCAGACCTGGGCGCAGGACGTCGGCCAGGTGTTTGCCTCACCTTTCGATGTTGGACACGAGCGGCGCTTGCGCAATGTGCTGAAAGTCCTGCTCAAATCCTGAGTTGCGGCGGTGTGGCGCGCTCGCGGGCGGCGCTGGTGCTTCGCGTTGCGTTATCCCTGCCACAATAAGACCATGATTGGCAGCATGTGCCAGGCCCGCGCAACAACCAACCGGAGAGGCTGAAATTGGATTCAGTCGATGACTTGCTGCGTCGTCTTGAGCAGCTCAACCAGATTGGAACTTCTCTTTCCAAGGAACGCGATATCACGCGTTTGCTGGAAAGCATTCTGCTGGCGGCCAAGGCGATCACGAACGCGGATGGTGGCACCCTGTACCGCATGCTGGACGACCATACGGCCCTGCGTTTCGAGATTCTTCGCACCGATACGCTGCGCATCGCGATGGGGGGCACGTCGGGAAATCCGATCAGTTTTCCAAACCTTCCCTTGCTCGACGAAAATGGGGCGCCCAACGATTCATTGGTAGCCGCGTATGCCGCGATCCACCATCAGACCGTGAATATCGCGGACGCCTACACCGAGCCTAATTTCGATTTTTCCGGCACGCGCCATTTCGACGAACGCACCGGGTACCGTTCGCGGTCGTTTCTGGCCGTACCGATGAAGAACCACGAGGGCGAGATCATCGGTGTGTTGCAGTTGATCAACGCGCAGCAGCCGGGGTCAACCAAGGTGGTGACGTTTTCCTCTTCCGACCAGAGCCTGGTGGAGTCGCTGGCCTCCCAGGCGGCGATCGCATTGACCAACCGGTTATTGATCAGTCAGCTGGAAGAACTTTTTGAGTCCTTCATAAACCTCATCAATCTGGCGATCGACGAGAAATCGCATTACACCGGGGGTCATTGCCAACGCGTACCGGCTCTTACCATGATGCTGGCCGAAGCCGTGAATGCGACCACGCGCGGCCCGATGTCATCTTTCACGATGGATGACCGCGATCGGTATGAACTCAAGATCGCCGGTCTCTTGCATGACTGCGGCAAGGTCACGACGCCGGTGCACGTCGTCGACAAGGCGACCAAGCTGCAAACGCTGTTTGACCGCATCGAACTGATCGATACGCGATTCGAGGTGCTCAAGCGTGACGCCGAGATCGGCGCATTGCGTCAGCAACTGGAATTGCGCGCCAAGGTCAACCCGGATGCCGAGACAGCGGTCTGGGCCGGCTACCGGTCCGAAATGGACGCGCTGGAAGCCGACCGGGCCTTCTTGCGCGCGACCAATGTCGGAGCCGAGAAAACCATGGACGA
The DNA here is from genome assembly GCA_031403955.1 of Betaproteobacteria bacterium. Lineage (GTDB taxonomy): Bacteria > Pseudomonadota > Gammaproteobacteria > Burkholderiales > Burkholderiaceae_C > CAISIP01. The sequence continues at coordinate 10,358 of JANNGR010000350.1, read as the reverse complement.
TGCCTTGCAACGGGTGCGCCAGATCGCCGGCAGCCGGTTGTGGCGCAACGTCGAAGGCGTGGAAACCGAGTTCCTGACTTCGGACGAACTTGAGAACCTGACCATACGCGCCGGCACTTTGACCCAGGCGGAACGCAATACGATCAACCACCATATTGTCGCGACCATAAAAATGCTGGAGCAGTTGCCTTGGCCCAGGCACCTGCGCAATGTGCCGGAGTATGCGGGTGGTCACCACGAACGCATGGATGGCAAGGGTTATCCCAAGGGGCTGACGCGGGACCAGATGTCGGTACAGGCCCGTGTGATGGGAATCGCGGACATCTTCGAGGCCCTGACCGCGAGCGATCGGCCCTATAAGCCCGGCATGAAGCTGTCGCAGGCGATGGGCATCATGAACCGGTTCAAGCACAACGGGCACATAGACCCGGATTTGTTCGACGTATTTGTCGGCGAAAAGGTGTATCTGCGCTACGCCGAGCAGTTTCTCGACCCGTGGCAGATCGACGAAGTCAATCTGGCCGATCCGGCGCGTTGAAAAACGCGTCGAACATCGGAACCAGCGCGAAAAAGTCGCGCTTGAAATTTGCCGGATTGACAAAGTAGGCCTCGCTCACAACGGCGAAAAATTCATCGATCGAATGCGATGCATAAGGATCGAGCCACGGCGCATCACCCCCGAATCGTTCGGCGATGCTGAGTTGGTCGCAAAATTCCTGGTACCGGGCTTGCAGCGTCGCGGTCCAGGCTTCGCGGGCCGCCGCCGCGGTAGTGGCGCCCATGAAACCCTTGGTCAGCGCAGGGCAGCCGTCCGGCGCGCCGCCGCGCATGTCAATCTTGTGGACGAACTCGTGAATCACCACGTTGTAGCCCTGTTGGGCCGAGCGCCCGGCATCGGCCACATCCTGCCAGCTCAGCGTCACCGGGCCGTCCTGCATGGCTTCACCGGTCAATACCTCACCGTGGCAATGGACAACCCCGGCCTCATCGACGGTCTCGCGTTGCGCCAGCACCGGTCCGGCATGCACCACGATGCCCACGAAGTCGTCGTACCACTCCAGCCCAAGAGGCGGTGCGCGGATATGCAGCACCGCGAGGCAGGCCTGTGCGGCAATTGCGACCGCGATCTCGTCGGTGATCTGAAAACCGGCGGCGCCGTGGAACTCTTTCTGATGCAGAAATTGCCGGGTCAGTTGGCGCAAGCCAGCCTGGGTCCGGTCGCCACGGGTGACCAGAAAACGGAAACGCGACAGCGTTTGTTGCCACAATTCCTCGGGTATGTCTGGTCGCCGCGCGGGGACGCCGCATATCGCTTTGAGCCAGCCGCGCATGGTTCGACGAGGCTGTGTCAGTCCGACCCCATGGCTATTCGTTGCATATTCGCCGGCCCGTCGTTCGCCCCGATGCTGATACGAAGCACCTGGGCGCGTGCCGGACAGGCCTGCAGATCCCAGTCACTGAGCACCACACGCCGCAGATTGCCGCCCAGGTCGTGGTTGGCGGGCCGATGCGTATGGCCGTGGATCAAACAGGTGGCGGTGGCGGCCAGTAGCCACTGCGTCGCGGCCCGCGTGTCGACGTCAATCAACACGGTCAGTGTGCGTTTGCGGGCTTCGCTGCGCAAACGCAAGTCATGCGCGATTGCCTTGCGCTGCTGCAGCGGCTTGCCGAGAAATTCCTGTTGCCACGCCGGACTACGCACCAGTGCGCGAAACTGCATGTAGCTGGTATCCGCCAGACACAAGGCGTCACCATGTGACAACAGCCATCGCTGGCCAGCAAAACTCAGAATGCTTGGATCGTGCAGCAGCCGCACGCCACAGGCGCGCGTGAACGCCTCGCCGACCAGGAAATCGCGATTGCCGCACATGAAGAACACATCAAGCCGCTTTGATGCGCGCAACAGCGTCTGGGCGCAACGGTCCTCAAAGCTGTCGGTGGCCGATGGCAGACACGCCACCCCATGCACCAGGTCGTCGCCGACCCACACATCAAACAGGTCGCCGAGTATGAAGACTGCCTGGGCCGTGGCGCGATCCATATAGTCTTGCCAGGCGAGAAAATTGTCTGGCGCAGCCGCATGCAGATGCAAATCCGAGATGAAGTCAATCATCCGCCACGAAGGCGGCGCAGCCAATTCAGGCCACGCCTGGATATCGGCAGACCCGGCTGCCAGGCGTGCGGCTTCAAATAACAACTGCCTTCTCGATTACCACATCCTCATTGGGCACGTCGTCGTGATGACCCTTGCGACCAGTCTTGACGACCTTGATCTTGTCGACGATATCGGTGCCGCCCACGACCTTGCCAAATACCGCGTATCCCCAACCCTGCGCGGAAGGCGCGTTATGGTTGAGAAAGCCGTTGTCCGCGATGTTGATGAAAAACTGGGCTGTAGCCGAGTGCGGGTCGCTGGTGCGCGCCATGGCCACGGTATAGATCGCGTTCTTCAGGCCGTTGTTGGCTTCGTTGGCAATCGGCGTACCGCTTTTTTTCTCTTTCATGCCAGGTTCGAAGCCGCCACCCTGAACCATGAAGCCGGGAATGACGCGGTGAAAAACGGTGTTGTGGTAGTGCCCGGTGTTTACATAGTCCAGGAAGTTGGCGACGGATTTGGGTGCCTTGTCGATGTCGAGTTCGAGTGTGATGACGCCGAGATTGCTGATGTGGAGTTCGACTTGCGGGTTGCTCATGGTTTATTTCACCAAAGTTGCGGAATTGATAAGCAGAGTTGTCTTGGGCACGTCGGACGGGAAGGGTCCACCGGCGCCAGTGGGCACCGCTTTTATTTTCTGGACCACGTCCATGCCGCTCACGACCTTGCCAAACACGGTATAACCAAATAGCTGTGGCGCATTGACCAGGTTGGCGCGTGGCGTATTTTCATAGACACGTCCCTGATATTCAAACTTGGGTACCGGGTCACCGGGCGGGATCAGTGTCGGGTCGAGGAATGCATTGTCCTTGACGTTGATAAAAAATTGCGCGCTGGCCGAGTTGGGGTCGTTGGTCCTGGCCATGGCGACGGTACCCACCAGGTTTCTTGGTCCACCCCTGGACAATGCCTCGCGTCCCTCATGCGCGACCGGTGGCCGCGTTTTTTTCTCGGCGTACTTCGCGTCATAACCACCGCCTTGCAGCATGAAGTTTTCGATCACGCGATGGAAAATGGTGCCGTCGTAGTGTTTGTCTTGCACATACTGAAGAAAATTCTCGACCGTCTTGGGCGCCTTGTCGGGATACACCTCGACCACGAAATCGCCCGCCGAGGTGCTGAATTTCACTTTGGGGCTGTCATCTGCATGCACCGATGGCACCAGGGTGACCAACAGCGCGGCCAGCAACATGACGCGGCGGGTAACTGGATTGCGAGACGAATTCACCGGTGCATCCTTTCAAAGTTCATCGAGTCCAGTTCTGACCACATTACTTTGTGCCGGACGCGGCCGTTGCCGGGGCCGGGGCGCCGTCCGCAGCGCTGGTGCTTCTGGTTTGCGCCGGGTTGCCGATCAACTGGCGGATCAGCGCCATCTTGGGCGCCAGCGTCGTATTTCCGGCGTCGAACTGCAGCGCCTGGCTGTAGGCCTGGCTGGCCAGGCGCGCGTAAACATCACCCAGGTTCTCGTGTGCGATCGCGTAAGTTCTGCTGGTGCGTGTTGCCATCTCCAACGCCGCGCGCGCCTTGTCGAACTGGCCCTGTCCGGCATACAGCACGGCTACGTTGTTATACGGTTCAGGCAGCTCCGGATAATCTTCAATCAACCGGGTGTAGGTGGCAATCGCTTCGGCCTGCTTGCCGGAGTCCTGCTGAATCAAGCCCTTGAGAAAACGCATTTGCGGATCGCGCGGGTTCTTCACCAGGTACTGCTCGGCTTTAGCCATCGCCTCGGGGAACTGGCCACTGCGCAATAACTGATTGACCGGTGTGTAATCGTCTGCCAGCGCGGCCGTGGCGCAAAGCGCCAACGCCAGCAGACCCAGGCGAAGGTACTGGTAAATGCCCTGTGGGGGCGGTGAAAGAATGTGAGATTGGGGGTCCATATTTTCCTGAACCAGACGTGTTGCAGTCCCGGACATCGGGGCTTTATACTGCAATGGATTGTAGTCCAGGGGTGCCGCTCAGCTTCCTTGCCAACACCCATACAAGCCCCCATTTCCCCCATGTTCTCTGAGGCCTTTGCAGGTTCGATCAGCCTTCCGAAGACGCCCACCCGTCACCCATGAGCCTGCGCATCCACAACACGCTGTCGCGTGTGCTAGAACCGTTTTTGCCAATCGATGCCCGCCATGCGCGGATGTACGTATGTGGCATGACGATTTACGACCTGTGCCATATTGGACATGCGCGCATGATGATGGCGTTCGACTTGATTCAGCGCTGGCTCAGGGCCAGTGGATTGCGTGTCACCTATGTGCGCAACATTACCGACATCGACGACAAGATCATCAAGCGCGCCGTTGAACGCGGCGTCTCGATTCGCGCCCTGACCGACGAGATGATCGAAGCCATGCGCCGCGACATCGGTGCGCTGGGCATAGAGGACCCCACGCTCGAGCCGCGGGCCACTGAATTCGTGCCGCAGATGCTGAGCCTGATCGGCCGGCTGGAAGACAAGGGCCTGGCTTACCGGTCGAGTAACGGCGATGTCAATTTTGCGGTGCGCAAGTTCCCGGGATATGGCAAGTTGTCCGGTAAGTCGCTCGACGAACTTCGCTCCGGTGAACGTGTTGCGGTGCTCGAAGGCAAGGAAGATCCGCTCGACTTCGTGTTATGGAAATCGGCCAAGGAAACCGAACCGGATGATGCCAAATGGAACGGGGCTTACGGCTTGGGCCGGCCCGGATGGCACATTGAATGTTCGGCCATGTGTGGCGAGACTTTGGGCGCGACTATCGACATCCACGGCGGCGGAGCGGACCTGCAATTTCCGCACCATGAGAACGAGATTGCGCAGAGTGAAGGCGCCAACGGCAAACCGCTGGCCAGGTTTTGGGTGCATAACGGTTTTGTGCGCGTGGACAACGAAAAGATGTCCAAGAGCCTGGGAAACTTTTTCACCATTCGCGAGGTACTCGCCCGGTACGACGCCGAAACCGTGCGTTTCTTCCTGGTCCGGGCCCATTACCGCAGCGCCTTGAATTACAGCGATGTACATCTGGACGACGCCCGCGGCGCGTTGCGCCGGCTATACACCGCACTCGACCTGGTCAAGCCGCGCCAGCGCCAAATCGACTGGTCTGATCCGTTTGCGGCGCGCTTCAAAGCGGCGATGGACGAGGACTTTGGAACACCCGAGGCGGTGGCGGTTTTGTTCGAGCTGGCGACTGAAGTCAACAAAACACATTCGGCTGAACTCTCGGGTCTGCTCAAGTTGTTGGGAGGTTTCCTTGGCCTGTTGCAGGCCGACCCAGGCGCTTTCCTGAAGGGCCGGCTACACGGCCCCGCGCGGCTGCCAGCCGCAGGTGAAACACAGGCACGTGAACGGGCGGACGATGCCACCATCGATACCATGATCGAGCAGCGTGCGGCGGCCAAGCTGGTGCGCAATTTCGACGAAGCCGATCGCATTCGCAAAGCGCTGGCGGACTTGGGCGTGGTGCTCAAGGACTCGCCCAACGCTACCACCTGGGAGCGGTCGCCATGAAGTCCGCGGCGGCAGGTCATCGGCGCAAAATCGGCGGGACTTGAGATGGCAACCACGGCAAAGGCTCCGGAGCGGCCGGGTTATTGGGAAGAGGCGTGCAAGCACTTGACGCGCAAGGATCGGGTGATGAAACGCCTGATCGCGCAATCCGACGGAGCCTGTCTTCAGACCCGCGGTGACGCGTTCACGACCCTGGCGCGCAGCATCGTTGGCCAGCAGATATCGGTCAAGGCGGCGCAGACGGTGTGGGACCGGTTTGCGTTGCTGCCGCGCAAGATGAGCGCGGCCAATGTGCTCAAACTCAAGGTCGACGACATGCGCGCGGCGGGTTTGTCGGCGCGCAAGGTCGAGTACCTGGTCGACCTGGCTTTGCACTTTGACAGTGGCGCCATTCAGGTCGACGCCTGGGCAACGATGGACGACGAGGCGATCATCACCGAACTGGTGGGCATCCGGGGTATTGGCCGCTGGACCGCCGAGATGTTCCTGATTTTTCATTTGATGCGCCCCAATGTGTTGCCGCTGGACGATGTCGGCCTGATCACCGGCATCAGCAAGAATTATTTCTCCGGCGACTCTGTCAGCCGCAGTGACGCACGCGAGGTGGCGTTAGCCTGGACTCCGTATTGCAGCGTGGCAACTTGGTACATTTGGCGTTCGCTTGACCCGCTGCCGGTGGAGTATTAGCGGTGTTGGTCGACACAGGGATTTATTTGAAGGCTGGCCCTGGCGCCTGCCTGTCCGCGTTTTGGCGCGAGTGAATGGAGCAATTGGTGGCTAAAAAGATATTCCTCGACTTTGAACAACCTATCGCCGACCTTGAATCCAAGATCGACGAGTTGCGTTACGTGCAAAACGAGTCGGCGGTGGACATCTCGTCCGAGATCGACCAACTCAGCAAGAAGAGCCAGCAACTGACGAAGGACATCTACAGCGACCTCACGCCCTGGCAGATTACCAAGATCGCCCGCCACGCCGAGAGGCCCTACACGCTCGACTATGTGAATGAGATATTCACCCATTTTGTCGAAATGCACGGTGATCGGCATTTCGCCGACGACCTGAGCATCGTGGGCGGGCTGGCGCGTTTCAACGGCAACCCGTGTATGGTGGTGGGTCAGCAGAAGGGCCGGGATACCAAGGAGCGGGCTTTGCGCAACTTCGGCATGTGCAAGCCCGAGGGTTACCGCAAGGCCTTGCGCCTGATGAAAACGGCCGAGAAGTTCAAGTTGCCGGTGTTCACGTTTGTCGATACGCCGGGCGCCTACCCCGGCATCGACGCCGAGGAGCGCGGCCAATCCGAGGCGATCGGTCGCAATATTTTCGAAATGGCGCAACTCGAAGTGCCGATTGTCACGACCATCATCGGGGAGGGCGGCTCCGGCGGTGCCCTTGCCATCTCGGTCGGCGATCAGGTGCTGATGTTGCAGTATTCGATCTACTCGGTCATCAGTCCCGAAGGTTGTGCCTCGATACTCTGGAAAACCTCCGACAAGGCGAAAGACGCCGCCGACGCGCTGGGCATCACGGCGCACCGACTGAAGGCATTGGGTTTGATTGACAAGATCGTGAATGAACCGGTCGGTGGAGCGCACCGCGACCACCGGCAAATGGCCGCTTTCCTGAAGCGCGCCCTGAATGATGCTTACCGCCAGGTGAGCGACTTAAAAGTCAAGGAGTTGCTCGACCGCCGCTACGAGCGGCTGCAGAGTTACGGGCGTTATAACGACACCAAGGCCGACACCAAGGCGACCGGCAGATAACGCACCTGCGCCGGCGGCGTTACCCGTCGGCTGGTGTTGCTGATACTGCGCCAGACCAGCGACGCCAGATGCGCGGAGCCAAACCCGAATGAATCATGGGCATTTCACTGCTCGACGCGGTCAAATCCTTCTCGCCTGAATTGCCGTTGGCGGTAGCCTACAGCGGTGGCGCCGACTCCACCGCCTTGTTGTTGGCGTGTGTCGAAAAATGGCCGGGACAGGTTTGTGCAGTCCATGTGCACCACGGTCTGCAGCCAGCGGCGGACGGTTTTGCGCGCCATTGCCAGCAGTTCTGTGATGCGTTGGGCGTGCCACTCATGGTGCGGCGGGTAGATGCGCGCCACGCGAGCGGGCAAAGCCCCGAGGAGGCTGCACGCGGCGCGCGTTATGCGGCGCTTCAATCCGTGCTGATCGACAGCTCTGGGTCGATGGTGTGCCGGAGCATGGCGATTGCGCAGCATGCTGACGACCAGGTGGAGACCATTTTGCTGGCGTTGAGCCGGGGCGCCGGACTGCCAGGCCTGGCCGCGATGCCCGCGCGCTGGCAGCGTGGTGGCGTCACTTACCACAGGCCGCTGCTGGCGGTGCGTGGCAGCGATATCCGTGTCTGGCTCGAGCATCGCGGCATCCCTTATGTCAATGACCCGAGCAACACCGACCAGCGCTTGACGCGCAACCGGATACGCGCCAACTTGCTGCCGGCGCTGGAGGCGTCATTCCCCCGCTTTCGTGAAACCTTCGCCCGTAGCGCGCTGCATGCCGCCCAGGCGCAGCAGGTGCTGGAGGAACTGGCCAGCACCGATGCCGCCGTCGTTGCGCGAGCCGGAGATGGCGCTTTGTCGATCGCCAGGATTCAGGTGCTGTCGCGTCCGCGGCAGGCCAATCTGGTGCGTTGGTGGCTTAAATCATCATTCGGTGCGGTGCCGAACACCGCCCAACTGGAAGAGCTGCTGGACCAGATTGCGGACTGTACAACGCGCGCGCACAAGATCCGGATCAAGGTGGCGGGCGGGTTTGCGGTGCGCAGCGGCGCGGTGTTGACTTGGTACAATGAAAAAGCCGATCCGGCCTTGTCTGCGTGATGTTGGCAGACCAGCGAAGGTTCAGGTGCAGCCGCTGCAACAGCGGCGTGGGCACACAAAAATATCCAAATATCCGGCGATTCCAATGGCATTGATTGTTCACAAATACGGCGGCACGTCGATGGGCTCGACCGATCGCATTCGCGATGTCGCCCGCCGCGTTGCCAAATGGGCCCGTGCAGGACACCAGATGGTGGTGGTCCCGAGCGCGATGGGCGGCGAGACCAACCGGCTGCTGGGGCTGGCCAAGGAGCTCGCGCCCGCCAAGCCGTCCCAAGACTACAGTCGCGAACTCGACATGCTGGCTGCCACCGGCGAGCAGGCGTCGTCGGCCTTGCTGGCGATTGCGCTGCAGGCTCAAGGCATGGAATCGGTCAGTTATGCCGGCTGGCAGGTGCCGATTCGAACCAACAGCGCCTACACCAAGGCGCGAATCGAGTCGATCGACGACAAGCGGGTGCGAGCCGACCTGGCAACCGGCAAGGTGGTCATCGTTACCGGGTTTCAGGGCATGGACGAACTCGGCAATATCACCACGCTGGGGCGTGGGGGCAGCGATACCTCGGCGGTGGCGGTTGCCGCCGCGATGAAAGCGCGGGAATGCCTGATCTTCACCGACGTGGACGGGGTCTACACCACCGACCCGCGCGTGGTGGCAGAGGCCAGGCGCCTGCATACCGTGAGTTTTGAGGAGATGCTGGAGATGGCATCCATGGGATCCAAGGTATTGCAGATCCGTTCGGTTGAATTCGCCGGCAAATACAAGGTTCCCCTGCGCGTGTTGTCGAGCTTTACGCCCTGGGACATACCGATCGAAGAAGAAGCCAAGTCCGGCACCCTGATTACTTTTGAGGAAGACGAACAAATGGAACAAGCCATCGTGTCGGGCATCGCTTTCAACCGAGATGAAGCCAAGATTTCCGTCATGGGAGTGCCGGACAAACCAGGCATCGCGTACCAGATTCTCGGACCGATAGCCGACGCAAATATTGACGTCGACATGATCATCCAGAACCTGAGCAAGGAAGGCAAGACTGACTTCAGCTTCACCGTCAACCGGGGCGAATACGCGCGGGCGATCGACTTGCTCAGATCGAAAATAATGCCCAGCCTGGGAGCGCTTGACGTGGTCGGCGACACCAAGATCTGCAAGGTGTCGATCGTGGGCATCGGCATGCGCAGCCATGTCGGCGTGGCCAGCCGGATGTTTCGCGTGCTGAGCGAAGAGGGCATCAACATCCAGATGATCTCCACCAGCGAAATCAAGACCTCGGTCGTGATCGACGAAAAGTACATGGAGCTCGCCGTGCGCGCGCTGCACAAGGCGTTCGACCTTGACCAGTTGCCGGCTGACACTGCCGCCCAGTCGTGACATAATTGCCGCGAGCCAGAGTTGACAGGAAACGTGACCGAGCGGCCGAAGGTGCTCCCCTGCTAAGGGAGTATGGGGTGTAGAGCCTCATCGAGGGTTCGAATCCCTCCGTTTCCGCCACTTCCCCAATGGGAAATGGCAAAAAAAGCGCTCTACCCCACAACAAACCCCACCAAACGGAAATGAGCGAATCGCAGCGCGCCATGGTGGCGGCGAGACTGGCGAACTTAAGATAATGGACAGCGAGCTACGGCCAATTGGCGTAGCTGCCGTCACGCCAGTCGAACGCGGCTGATATGCTAAATATCAGGGCATCGCAGCGTCGGCCAGCCCGGTGCGAGGGGGGGCCTAGGCGACGCTGGCGACAAGCTGTAGCTGCATGCCGCGCTCAGTCCAGACGGTAAACGGCACGGCGGTGCCGGGCTCAAGCGTTCGGTCCAATCTGCCGGATATCGAGCGTTAAGCAGAATGGCGTTTCGGTGCCATCCTCGAAAAC
>JANNGR010000349.1:0-7765 GCA_031403955.1 Betaproteobacteria bacterium | reverse complement strand
ACCTGCATCTCTGGCCAGTCCCCGCTTGGCAGATGTTGGCCGATGTCACCGCGCCACAACTCCGGCCGGTTGACACGTACGCCGCGTGCGGCGCGGTTTAGATCATGCGCCGCCAGCCATTGCAGCCCATAGTCGGACTGGTGGCCGTCCGACCAGACCACGTGCAGAGTCTGGCCTTGCGCAATTTCGGCCGCGCAAGCCAACAAGTCATGCGGCAAGTCAACAATTTCGTACAGCTTCTGGCCATTGCCGGTATGGCGGCACAAGGCGCAACGGCAGTTATCGCGCAACCAGTAATTCGCCACCTTCCAGTTCTGGCCCGGCGCCAATTGAAGTTCGATACAACCATCGGTCAACGTCACGCTTTTCAGGTCTTGCATGTGCCCTCCGAAAAAATTAGTGTCTTGTCACACGCAACGCAACCAGCCCGGCGCCAACAATCAGCGCCGCTCCGGCCACGGTGGTCAAACGCGGTTCCTCGCCAAAAAACACAAAGCCCCACAGCGGCGCCCACAGCACGCCCGAATATTCGAAAGACGTGACCAGGTTGGCCCGTGCAACCCGGTAGGCACTGGTCAGAAACATCATGCCGGTGGCGGCGATGACGCCACAGGAGGCAATCAGAGCCCCATCGGACAGAGTCGGCCAGACCCACGGGCGCACCAGAAACGACAGGCTCGGATGGTCCGCTTGCACGATGCCTAGTTGGTGCAGGCCAAACGCCAACGCCGCGGCACCGGCCAGAAACACCCAGTTCTGGTAGAAGGCCATGACCGACGCCGCCTGCACCACGCCCAGCCTGCGTGCCATCAACATCGATATGGCATACATGGCCGCCGCAACCAGCGAGAGCAATGCAGCCGGCTCGAACAAGCCACTGCCCGGCTGCAGCATGACCATCACACCGAGAAAACCCACCGCCACGGCAGTCCACACCTGCCAGCCAGAGCGCTCGCCCAGCAACGGCCCGGCAAGTGCCGTCACGAATAACGGCACGGTGAAATACAACGCCACCGCGTCGGCCAGCGGTAACGCCGGAAACGCCAGGTAGTAGGCGGTGTAGGACACGAACAGGATGGCGGCACGGGCCGTCAGGGGCCAGAAATCAGGCGAAAAAATAGCGCGCCAGCCGGTTTCAATCTGCACCAGCGCAAGCAGGATCGGAATCGCCACCATTGATCGGATAACTACTACCTGCGTCAGCGGATAACCGCCGCTGACCTGCTTGATCACCGCATCCTGCAACGAGAATATGAAAACGCCCAGGCAAAGGAAGACGATGCCACGCAGCGGGCTGTTTTGCACAACCCAGTTTACCGGGCGATCACCCGGGCCATCTCAAGCACCTTGCATGAGTAACCCCATTCGTTGTCGTACCAGGACACCACCTTGACGAAAGTGCTGTCGAGTGACATGCCGGCGTCGGCGTCGAACACCGAGGTGCAGCTTTCGCCGCGGAAATCAGTCGAGACGACTTTGGCTTCGGTGTAACCCATCACACCTTTCATCGAACCCTCGGAGGCGGCCTTCATCGCGGCGCAAATTTGCGCATAGGTCGCCTCGCGGCTCAGCTCCACCGTCAGGTCGACCACCGATACATCGGAGGTCGGCACGCGAAAAGCCATGCCGGTCAATTTCTTGTTCAACTCCGGAATCACGACGCCGACTGCCTTGGCGGCGCCGGTCGAGGACGGGATTATGTTCTCCAGAATGCCGCGCCCGCCGCGCCAGTCCTTGTTGGATGGACTATCGACCGTCTTTTGCGTGGCGGTCGCGGCATGCACGGTAGTCATCAGGCCGCGCTTGATGCCCCAGTTGTCGTGCAGCACCTTGGCTACCGGAGCCAGACAATTGGTGGTGCAGGAAGCGTTCGAGATGATGGCCTGACCGGCATAGGTGTTGTCGTTCACACCATAAACGAACATCGGCGTGTCGTCCTTGCTGGGCGCGGACATGATCACCTTTTTGGCTCCGGCGGCAATATGTTTCTGGGCCGTATCCTTGGTCAAAAACAGACCGGTGGACTCGATCACGATATCGGCACCGACCTCGCCCCATTTCAGTTCAGCCGGGTCCTTGACGGCAGTCAGGCGAATCCTTGCGCCGTTCACCACCAGCTGGTTGCCGTCCACCGCTATGTCGCCCTTGAAGCGGCCATGCACAGAATCGAACTGCAGCATATAAGCCAGATAGTCCGGCTCCAGCAGGTCGTTTATGCCCACGACTTCGATGTCCTGGAAGTTCTGTACCGCCGCGCGAAACACCATGCGCCCGATGCGGCCAAAGCCGTTGATGCCGATCTTGATAGTCATTTGCTTCTCTCTTCAATGGTTAAAAATGGAAACCTGGCCGGTCGCCGGTCAACGTTTGCGCAACGCCTTTTGCACGGTATCGGCTACGTTCTCCGGCGTGAACCCGAAATGTTTGAACAAGGCCGGTGCCGGGGCCGACTCGCCGTAGCTGTCGATACCCACCACCGCCGCACAGCCGTATTTCCACCAGCCGTCGCTGACCCCCATCTCGACCGCGATACGCGGCAATCCGCTCGGCAACACGGCGCTCTTGTAAGCCGCGGACTGTTTGTCAAAAGTAGTGTTGCTGGGCATGGAAACCACGCGAACCGCTACCTTCCTCGCAGCGAGCAGCTCCTGCGCCTTCAAGGCCAGTTGCACTTCGGACCCGGTGGCAATAATTACCGCCTGGGCCGCGCGGCGCAAGCCCACTTCACTGGCTTCGGCCAGCACGTAGGCACCCTTGCTGATCGCGTCCAGCCCGCTGGCCTGCGGCGCAATATCGGAGTCGCCCTTGGGGGCGTAACTGATGCTCTGGCGACTGAGCAACAACGCCGTCGGTCCGGTTTTGTTCTGCAACGCCACCGCCCAGGCAACCGCTGTCTCCGCCGTGTCGCCGGGGCGCCATACATCCAGGTTGGGAATCAGGCGCAGCGAGGCTGCGTGTTCGATCGATTGGTGCGTCGGGCCGTCCTCGCCCAGGCCGATGCTGTCGTGCGTGAACACATGCAGCACGCGCAACTTCATCAACGCCGCCATTCGGATCGCGTTGCGGCTGTAGTCACTGAATGTCAGAAAAGTGCCGCCATATGGAATAAAACCGCCGTGTAGCGCCAGGCCGTTCATGACGGCGGCCATGCCGAACTCGCGTACGCCGTAGTTGATATGCCGCCCGCCCACGCGGTTCCCGGCGGCATCGGTGCTTTGAACCACCTCACCGGCCAGGTTGAAGCGCAGGCTGGCGGTGCTGCCGGTGTTGGTCAGGTTGGAGCCGGTCAGGTCGGCCGAGCCGCCGAGCATTTCCGGCAATGCCGCGGTAAACGCTTCCAGCGCCAACTGCGAAGCCTTGCGCGAGGCCACAGTCAGCGCTGCGCCGTGTGCCGCGATAACGGTGTCTACGGCAACCTGTGAAAACCCGCCTGGCAATTCGCCCTGCATGCGCCGCGCCAGTTCCCTGGCCAGCTCCGGATGCGCCGCTTCATAGGCGGCAAACCGGACGTTCCAGGACTGTTCGGCCGCCGCTCCAGAAACCTTGGCGTCCCACGCGGTGTACAGGTCTGGCGCAATCACAAACGGCGGCTGGTCCCAGCCCAGGGCTTCACGGGTTAGTTTGACTTCTTCCGCGCCTAACGGCTCGCCATGGGCTTTCGCGGTGTTGGCCCGGTTGGGACTGCCCTGACCGATACGCGTCTTGCAAATTATCAATGTGGGGCGTTCGACCGAGTTCCTGGCATCGGCGATGGCTTTGGATACCAGGCCCGCGTCGTGGCCATCCACGGGTCCAATCACGTTCCAGCCGTAGGCCACAAACCGCAGCGCGGTGTTGTCGCCAAACCAGGGGGCAACCTGGCCGTCAATGGAAATGCCGTTGTCGTCGTATAACGCGACCAGCTTGTTGAGCTTCCAGACACCGGCCATTGCCGCCGCTTCGTGGCTGATGCCCTCCATCATGCAACCGTCGCCCAAACATACATAGGTGTTGTGGTTGACTATCGCATGGCCGTCGCGGTTGAATTCCGTGGCGAGCAACTTCTCCGCCAGGGCCATGCCAACCGCATTCGCAAAACCCTGTCCCAGCGGGCCGGTGGTGGTTTCCACACCCGGCGTCAGTTCCCTCTCCGGGTGGCCCGGGGTCTTGCTGTGGAGCTGGCGAAAGTGCTTCAACTCTTCCATCGGCAATGCGTAGCCACTCAGGTGCAATAAGGCGTACAACAACATCGAGGCGTGGCCGTTGGACAACACGAAGCGGTCCCGATCAGGCCAATGCGGATTGGCCGGGTTATGTTTGAGATGCCCCACCGGAAATCCGCTCGGCGCGCCTGGCCCCCAAAGCGCGACGGCCATGTCGGCCATGCCCATCGGCCCGCCCGGATGTCCCGAGTTGGCTTGTTGCACGGCGTCCATCGCCAGCGCGCGGATCGCATTGGCCATTACTTGGGGAGTTGTCATGTGAGAGCCTGGCTCCGGAGGTGGTCGGGGACCGCGGGGTTGGGGGTTGGGGGGTTCGATTTTATCGTTGCCTGGAGCGGGTCTATCGGTCCCGCCCCACGCCATGGAGCAGGACAGCGTAATACACTGGACCAACCAACAAAACTGAACCGACCATGACACCATCGCTTTACGCCCAACGGCGAGTCGCGCTTGCAGCGCAGCTCGGCAATAACGCAATCGCTATTTTGCCGACGGCGCCGGAGCAGGCGCGTAATCGCGACAGCGATTTTCTGTTTCGCCACGACAGCTATTTTCATTACCTTAGCGGGTTTGCCGAGCCCAAGGCGTGGTTGGTGATTGCCGGCAATGGATCGACGACGCTGTTTTGCCAACCCAAAGACCTTGAGCGCGAAATCTGGGATGGGTACCGGCTCGGCCCGGCCGACGCACCAGGCAGGCTGGCTATCGATGCCGCTTTTTCGGTTGCGGAACTCGACACGTTATTACCCAAATTGCTGGACGGGCGTGATGTGGTCTGGTATCCGTTTGGCATCCACAAGGGGCTTGAATCGCGTGTCGACGGCTGGCTGGGCAGCTTGCGCGCGCGGGTACGTTACGGTGCCCTGTGTCCGGAGCAACAACGCGACCTGTGTAGTCTGCTGGATGAAATGCGCTTGGTAAAAGACCAACATGAACAAGACACAATGCGACGGGCCGCACAAATCAGCGCCGGCGCCCATATTCGGGCCATGCAGTTGTCGGCGCGCATGTTGCGTGAAAACCAGGACGTGCGCGAATACCACCTGGACGCAGAACTGCTGCATGAATTCCGCCGCCACGGTTCGCAGCATCCGGCCTACGGCTCCATCGTGGCGGCCGGCGCGAACGCCTGTGTGCTGCATTACCGCGCCGATTGCGCCCCGGTGCGCGACGGCGAACTGGTGCTGATAGACGCCGGTTGTGAACTCGATGGCTACGCCAGCGACATTACCCGCACCTTCCCGGCCAATGGCAGATTCACCGGCCCGCAACGGGAGTTGTACAACCTGGTGCTGGCAAGCCAGGAAGCGGCAGCGGCCGTCACCAAGGCCGGCGCGCGATTTACCGACCCGCACGACGCGAGCGTGAAAGTGCTGGCGCAGGGCATGCTGGACCTGGGTCTGCTCGACCGCGACAAGGTTGGCGCGCTGGACGACGTGATCGAGAAGCGCGCCTACTTCCAGTTCTACATGCACCGCACCGGCCACTGGCTGGGCATGGACGTACATGATTGCGGTGGCTACCTCGAGCCCGGCGAGTTGGGCCATAGCAGCGAGCGCAAGGACGCGTTGACCGGTGAGACCATCATCAACCGGCCGGCACGCGTGTTGCGCCCCGGCATGGTGTTGACGATCGAGCCCGGAATCTATGTGCGACCGGCCGACGGCGTGCCGCAACAGTTCCACAATATCGGCATCCGGATCGAAGACGATGCCATCGTGACGTCCACCGGCTGCGAATTGATCAGCCGGGGCGTGCCGGTGAAGCCACAGGAAATCGAGGCCTTGATGCGCGCCTGACCACAGGCGGCGCGATCGACCGATGCGGAAGATTTTCTGTACGCCGTCCAGGCGGGAGATCATCCCTGGAACATCGCGCAACAATTTTTCGCCGAGTCATCTTATGGATTGCGTCTGAGCCGGCTCAACCGGATTGCAGATGACCGCCGCTGCTTCAGAACATGCCGATCCGCTAGCCGGGAAGCATGGTCGCGACTAGGCCTCCAAACGCCGGTTTGCACGGCTCGACACACCAAGGATCGCCAATACCGGGGTCTACAATCCCTGTCCCACGCACAAGCCGTTGACTGGCCGATGCAGCCGCACGAATCACAGCAGGAGCCAAGCCATGCCCGATCCCACAGTGAGTGCCGACCAGAAACGCGCCGAGTTGCGCAGTGCCGCACTTGAGTACCATGAGTTTCCAACCCCGGGCAAGATCGCGATTGCAGCCACCAAACAATTGGTCAACCAACATGATCTGGCACTGGCCTATTCTCCCGGTGTGGCGGCGCCATGCGAGGAAATCGCTCGGGACCCTAACAACGCGTTCAAGTACACCAGCCGCGGCAATCTGGTGGCTGTCATAACCAACGGCACGGCCGTGCTTGGTCTGGGCGACATCGGCCCGCTGGCGGCAAAACCAGTCATGGAAGGCAAGGCGGTACTGTTCAAGAAATTCGCCGGCATTGACGTGTTTGACATCGAGATCAATGAGAAAAACGACCTCGACAAACTGGTCGACATAATCGCCTCGCTGGAACCGACGTTTGGCGGCATCAACCTGGAAGACATCAAGGCGCCCGACTGCTTTTACGTGGAGCGCAAATTGCGCGACCGCATGAAGATTCCGGTGTTCCACGACGACCAGCATGGCACAGCGATTGTGGTCGGGGCGGCCATGCTCAACGGTCTCAAGGTGGTCGGCAAGGACCCAAAGTTAGTCAAACTCGTGACCTCCGGCGCTGGTGCCGCCGCCCTTGCCTGCCTTGGTCTTCTGGTGCGATTGGGAATTTCGCGCCAGAACATTTTCGTGACCGATCTGGCTGGCGTTGTCTACCAAGGTCGTACCGAATTGATGGACGAAGACAAGACCGTGTTTGCCCAGAAAACCCTGGCGCGCACCTTGGGTGAAGTCATTGAGGGCGCCGACATTTTTCTGGGCCTGTCCGCGGGCGGTGTGCTAAAGCCCGACATGGTCAGGAAAATGGCGGCCAATCCGTTGATATTTGCCCTTGCCAATCCGACGCCCGAAATCTCGCCGGAGGAAGTCAAGGCGGTGCGTAACGACGCCATCATGGCCACCGGCCGCACCGACTATCCGAACCAGGTCAACAACGTTCTTTGTTTTCCGTACATTTTCCGCGGGGCGCTGGACGCCGGTGCGTCCACGATCACGCTGGAGATGGAGATCGCGGCCGTACATGCCATAGCCGAACTGGCGCAAGCCGAACAGAGTGAGGTAGTGGCCGCGGCGTATGCCGGCCAGCAATTGGCGTTTGGCCCGGAGTACCTGATCCCCAAGCCGTTCGACCCACGGCTGATGATGAAGATTGCACCGGCCGTGGCCAAGGCCGCCGCCGACAGCGGCGTGGCCTTGAGGCCAATTCAGGACATGGCCGCCTACCGCGACCGGCTGCAGAGTTTTGTCTATGCGTCCGGCACCGCCATGCGCCCGATCTTTGCCGCGGCCAAGAACGCTGCGCGTAAACGGGTTGCGTTTTGCGAAGGTGAAGAGGAGCGGGTTTTGCGCGCCTGTCAAATCGTGGTTGACGAAGGTCTGGC
>JANNGR010000348.1:0-33019 GCA_031403955.1 Betaproteobacteria bacterium | reverse complement strand
GGCGATGTCGCCGATCGAAGTCAACCAGGGGTCGCGCGGTTCATGAACAGACCTTTGGATTGACGATGTCCTTGAGAGCGTCCGCGTTGAGGATGCGTACCTGGCGTTGTTTGACGAGCACGATCCCGTCGTCGACGAATTTCGAGAACGTCCGGCTGACGGTCTCGAGTTTGAGACCCAGGTAACTGCCGATTTCTTCGCGCGTCATGCGCAGCACCAGCTCCGAGCGTGAAAACCCGCGCGCATGCAGGCGCTGCACCAGGTTGAGCAAAAAGGCGGCGAGCCGCTCCTCGGCCCGCATGCTGCCGAGCAGCAACATCACACCGTGTTCGCGCACGATTTCCCGGCTCATGATCTTGTGCACGTGGCGCTGTAGCGCATGGATTTCGTTCGACAGTTCTTCGATCCGGTCAAACGGCAACACACACACTTCGGCATCTTCCAGCGCCACGGCGTCACAGGTGTGGCGATCATTCACGATGCCGTCCAGCCCGACCACTTCGCCAGCCATCTGGAAACCGGTGACCTGGTCGCGTCCATCCTCGGACGCAATACAGGTCTTGAAAAAACCGGTTCGGATCGCGTACAGGCTGGTGAATTTGTCACCATTGCGAAACAGTGGCGTGCCGCGCTTTACCTTGCGACGGATCGACACCAGGGAGTCAATCCGTTCCAGTTCCGCGTGGCTCAGGCCCAGTGGCATACATAACTCGCGCAGGTTGCAACTGGAACAGGCGACTTTGATCGTGTTGGCGTTCAAAGAAACGATCGGTGTCATGTGTTTTGGCTCGTGAGGACCGGGCAGGGCGTTGTGACCGGCCTTCTGCATTCAAGGGACTCAGCATACCCGCTCCTGATGTAGGTCAAACGATGTCTACGGTATGGATTACCAATTGCCCGGCCCGGCGGTCGGCGAAATACCGCTCCAGGGTTTCCTTTACGGTTCTGAATGCGATCTCGTCCCACGGAATGTCGGCTTCGGCAAACAGGCGCGCTTCCATCGTTTCATGGCCCGGATTGAACTGGTCGCCGAGCAGCCTGGCGGTATAAAACAGGTGCACCTGACCGACGCGCGCCACATTGAGTACCGAAAACAGGCTTTCCATTTCGAACTGCGCACCGGCTTCCTCCACGGTTTCGCGCGCGGCACCCTGCGCCGTGGTTTCGTTCAACTCCATGAAGCCCGCCGGCAAGGTCCATTTGCCGCGACGCGGTTCAATGTTGCGTTTGCACAGCAGTACCTTGTTGCCCAGGTGCGGCACGGTGCCCACCACGTTGAGCGGGTTTTCGTAATGGATGGTGTGACAGCACGGGCAGACCGCGCGTTCTCTGGTGTCGCCGTCGTCCGGCACGCGATAAACCACGGCGGTTCCACAGTTTTTGCAATGTTTGATGGGGCTATGCAGCATGCGCCCAGTGTAGTTTGAAGGCCAAAAAGGCTCCGCCAGGAGCCTTCTCTGTGCCAGCGCGTGCTCGGGTCAGGCCTTCTTGGCCGGGGCGCCCTTGGGCTGCGCCACCTTGCCGTGTTTCTCGATCAGGGCCCTGGCGGTATCACGCAGCTTGCGGCCATCGAATCCGCGCTTGTTCATGTCTTCAATCCATTCCACTTCCACTAACGCCGCCTTGCGTTTGAATTCCTGCGTGTCGGTGGCGGGAATGGTGTAGATCGTGTTGTTGCGGTCCACCGCCGACTTGCGTCCAATCGGGTCGTTGCCTTGCTGCGTCTTGCCCAACCACGCCGACGTCTCGAGCCCAGAGTTGTTGTCGATGATCTGGCGCAGATCGGGCGTGAGCGACTCGTATTTTCTCCGGTTCATCGACATCACGAAGGTGGTGGTGTACAGCGCCTCACCACCGGGCGCGAACTCACTGTGGTACTTCACCAGTTCCTGCACCTTGACCGATGGCACCACCTCCCACGGAATCACGCAGCCGTCTATCGTGCCCTTGGACAATGCATCCGGAATCGCCGGCAGCGGCATGCCAACCGGCGTCGCTCCGAGGTAACCCAGCATTTTGGTAATCTGGCGCGTCGGGCCACGTATCTTCAGGCCCTTCAGGTCGGCCGCGGTCTTGATCTGCTTGTCCTTGGTGTGGAACATGCCGGGGCCGTGTACATGCAGCGCCAGCACTTGGGTGTCCTTGAATTCGTCCGCAGCCACGGTTTGCACGTATTCCCAATAGGCCCTGGAGGTGGCTTCGGCGTTGTTCATAATGAACGGCAGCTCAAACACCTCGATGCGCGGAAACCGGCCGGCGGTATTGCCTGGCAGCGTCCAGCTCACATCGACCACGCCATCCTTGGCCTGGTCGTACAACTGCACCGGTGTGCCGCCCAACTGCATCGCCGGATAGGCTTCGAACTTGATGCGCCCACCCGACTCCTTCTCTACTTTCTCCATCCATGGCTTGTGCATGGTCAGCCAGACATTGGATTGCGGCGCCATGAAGGTGTGAAACTTCAGCGTGACCGGCTGCTGCGTGAGGCCACTCAAGGCCGGCACGCCGAGGGCCACGGCGGCGCTGGTCTTGAGCAGGGTACGTCGTTGAATCATTAGGAGCTCCAGGGGGTTGGTACGAGTAAGGTAACGGAAATCCGCGTGCACCGTTGACCGGATTTACCCTCAGGCAATGTACTTCACCAGCCACAGGGAAATGCCCGGGAAAAAAAGCAGCAACAACGTGCGCAACACGTCGCTGATCAAAAACGGCATGACGCCCTTGTAACTCTCGGAAATCGGCACGTCTTTCGCCATGCCGTTGACCACGTACACGTTTAGACCGACCGGCGGCGCCAGCAAGCCAAAACCGACCGTCATCAAAACCATGATGCCAAACCAGATTGCCACCGATTCCTTGGGCATGCCGAAGTCCAGTCCGATCACCATCGGGAAAAATATCGGTATGGTGAGCAAAATCATCGACAACTCGTCCATCACCGCACCCAGCACCACGTAAAACAGCAAAATGGCCGATACCACCATCAACGGCGCCAGGCCCCAGCCCTGCACCACGCTGGCGAGTTGCGCCGGTACTTGCGTCAGAGCCAGCGCCGAGTTCATCAGGTCGGCGCCCAGAAAAATCATGAAAATCATGGCCGATCCTTCGGCAGTCGCGTAGAAGCAGTATTTGAGTTTCTTGACAGTCAGTTCACGCAGCGCCAGCGCGGCCAAAAAGGTCGAAGCAGCGCCCACCGCGGCGCCTTCAGTGGGCGTGAACAGACCACCATAAATGCCGCCAAACACCAACAGGAAAATCAGCGCAATTGGAATCACCCCCTTGAGCGACTGCAGCGTAATGTGTTCGGTCACTTCATCGTTGTCGGGCGCGTGGCCGGGCACGAATCGAACATAAATGCCGATCGCGACCATGTAACCGAACATCGCAATCAGGCCCGGCACCATCGCGGCGGCAAACAGCTTGGCAATGTTCTGTTCGGCCAGGATGGCATAAATTACCAGCGGCACCGACGGCGGGATCAGTATGCCCAGCGTGCCGCCGGCGGCCAGGGTGCCGGTTGACAGGCGGCCCGAATAGCCGTGACGTTTCATTTCCGGCAGGGCCACCGAGGTGATGGTTGCGGCGGTGGCAACCGACGAGCCGCAGATCGCGCCGAAGGCGGCGCTGGCCAGCACCGCGGCCATCGCCAGGCCACCCTTGAAGCGGCCCATGACGGCACTTGCGAAACCAAACAAGGCTTTGGAAATGCCACCCTGGGTGGCGAAATTTCCCATCAATATGAAAAGTGGAATAACCGACAGGTCGTAACTCGCAAACCGCGCAAAGGCCTGGGTATTGAGAAAACTCGCCAGTGGCGGCCAGCCCGCCTGCGCCACGTAACCAACGCAGCCGGCCACGAACATCGCAATCGCGATCGGCACCCGCAGCGCCATCAGCACCAGCATGATGGCAAATATCATCAGCGTCAGCAGCAGCGGGGTCATATGGCCCCCACGCTCGTCGCTGCGCGTACTTCGCTGGACATGCCGCAGCCGGAGGCTGCGGCCCTTCGCCCCGTCCCAGTCTGCGCAGGCAGACTGGGAGCCGCGGGGCTCAGCCCCGGGGGGGCCGAGTGCCGCGGCTCCATGCCGACTCGCGTCGGTATGGACGGCATGAGGAGGCGTTGCGTCTCGCAACGCCGCGGCCTGCAAGGCTTCGCGACTTGGGGCGGCCCGGCGCCGCTCACGCTGTCCCCTCGTCGCCAAATCCGCGTGCCGCCTGCCACAGGCCGATCAGCGCGGTGAGCGCCAGTGGCGGCACCAAACACAGGTACACCACCCATTCGGGGAAACCCAGCATCATGGTGCCCGAACTGGTGTTGTAGGCATTTAGCCCGCCGAGTGTTGTGCGCCAGGCCAACACGGCCAGCGAAACCGCCAGCAGCAGGGCGCCGAAACGGTCGAGGCGCTGGTTGGTTTGGGCGCTTGCCTTGGCGGTGAAGAAATCGACAATTATGTTGCCGCGCCTGACTTGGCACCAGGGCAGGAACAGGGCGATTGCCGCGCCAGCCGCCACGCCGGTCAGTTCAAAGTCGCCAGCCAGCGTGATACCGACGGTGTTGCGGCCAATCAGGCTGATGCAGGTCATCAGCGTAATCACGGTGAGCAGTGCCCCGGCCAGAACGGCGCAGGACTTCGCTAACGCTTCAAGTATGCGCAACGGGGCTCTCCTGCATGAAGGTTTGAAGCCGCAGACGGCGCCCGACGCGGGTTGACCGGCGGGTTTGCATCCGGCCTCAGCGAACTGCTACCCGAATGGTTTCGAGCCGGTCAATACCTCCGACCATGGTGTCGCCGACGGCGACGGCGGCAACGCCTTCGGGTGTGCCGGTGTAAATCAGGTCACCGGGTTGCAACTCCCATGCCGCGGACAGGTGTTCAATCGTTTCACCAATGTTCCAGATCAGTTTGGAGATGTTGCTGCGTTGGCGATCGCGGCCGTTGACTTGTACATGGATCTCGGCCTGGCTCACGTCGCCGGCAAGGGCGATCGGCGTGATCGGGCCAATCGGAGCGGACGCATCGAATGCCTTGCCGATACACCACGGGCGGCCCTGTTTTTTCATCTCGCCCTGCAGGTCGCGCCGGGTCATATCCAGGCCAACGGCGTAGCCGAAGATGTGTTTGGTGGCATTGGCGGCCAGGATGTTCTTGCCGCCGTTGCCAATCGCCACCACCAGTTCGATCTCGTGGTGCAGATTGCTGGTCAGACTGGGATAAGGCAGCGTTGCCGTCTGGCCGGCCTTCACCACCACTACCGCGTCGGCCGGTTTCATGAAGAAGAATGGCGGCTCGCGGCCGGTGAAACCCATTTCCTTTGCGTGTTCTTCGTAGTTGCGTCCAACACAATAAATACGATGCACCGGAAAATTTTCCGCCCGGCCGACCACTGGAACCGATACCACCGCGGCGGGTTGAAAAACATAACTCATGCAATCCTCTCTTCCTTGTGAATTCCCAGCGCTTGATGCACCGTGCGGCCTGAATAGCTGAACAACACGCAACCGGCTTGGATGCGATCATGCCGACCTGGTCAACAGCTCGAAGTGTTCCACCGTCGGCGGGCCGGCGAAAAACGGCCCCACTATGGCGCGCCACTGCGTGAACAAGGGGGATTCACGGAACCCCACGATGTGGTCTTCCAGCGTGTCCCAGTGGATTTGCAGGATGTAGCGTTGCGGGCTTTCCAGGCCCCGGTTTACCGTGTAGCCGTGAAATCCCTTGGCATTGCGAATCACGGTCGAGAGGCCACGCTCGATGGCCTCTTCAAAGGCGGCGTTCTGGCCCGGATGGATGCGGATGTCGGCAAGTTCGAGAATCATGGTGTGGGTATCTCCCGCGTGCCGGGCTGAATCGGCAGGGTTTCGGTCTTTCCGTCCGCGTGGGAAGCAAAGCGCCGGGGTTGTTTGCCGTGCACCGGCGCGTTGTCGGGCCACGGCCAGCCGCCAAATCCGGTCTGGCGGTAGTCGGCAAAGGCCTGTTGGATTTCAGCTTCGGTATTCATCACGAAAGGCCCGTGTTGGGCCACCGGCTCGGCGATCGGTTTGCCCTGCAGCACCAGCAGCTCAGCGGGGGCATCGCCATTGACAAGTTCAACATCCTCGCAGCAACGCAGCTCCATGCCGGCGTGGCCGTTCACCAGCTGAGTGCCAACCTGCATGCTCGCGCCCTTGAAGAAATACAGGCTGCGGCGGGTGTTATTGCCAGCAGCGGCAGGCAAGGTCCAGCGCGCGTTTGGCGCCATCTTCAGCGTCCAGATGGCCACATCGGCGTGCGGCTGCGCGGCCCATGAATCGGGCGGCGGAGGCAGGGGTTGCGCCATGGTGCCGGCAGGTTTCAAGGCACCGGCAATACAGGCCACTTCGGTGGTCGCGCCAGCGGTGTCGGTGAACACCTGGCGTGGCACTTTCTCGGACCAGAACATGGTGAAATGCGGCGCCACCATCTTGTGGCTGGAGGGCAGGTTCAGCCAGATCTGGAACAGCTCCAGCCGGTTCGGCCGCTGTGCGTCGAGCAACGGGAACATCTCGGCGTGTACGATGCCGCGCCCGGCGGTCAGCCACTGCACATCGCCGCCGCCAAAACGCGCCGTTGCGCCGAGCGAGTCGGAGTGGTCGATCAAACCTTCGCGCACGATGGTCACGGTTTCGAAGCCCCGGTGCGGGTGCGACGGAAAACCCGGCACCGTCATGCCGTGGTACATGCGCCAGCCGTCCTTGCCGGCAAAGTCCTGCCCCAAGTCTCGCCCGGCAAGCGAGGCGTCCGGCCCCAGCTTGGTATTGCCACGCGGGTAAGCGTCGTCGTGGTAGACGCAAAAAAGGAACGGGTCGATGGTGGACCACTGGAAGCCGAGTGCCTGGGATTTTAGGATGGGGTTGGTGGACATGGTGCTGGTGTCGGGCTGCGCAAGGGGTGCCTGGGAGTCTATCAATAACGGCTGAAGTATTCGCGCCGTTCCCAGTCGTGTGGGTCCTGCGCCTGCGCATGGCGGCTCGACTCGGAGCGTTTGATGCTGCAGTAGTAGTTCACGAAGCTTGGGCCAAAGGCTTCGATAAGAACGTTATCGGCCTGCAGCGCGGCCAGTGCGTCGCCCAGGCTGGTGGGCAACATGGTGTGGCCGGCGTCGTATGGGCGCTCGGTGGCTAGTGGCGCCTTTAGCTGGCGCGCCATGCCGTCGAGCCCGGCGTGGATTTGCGCGGCCATGTACAGGTAAGGATTGGCAGCCGGTTCGCCCATCCGGTTCTCGATCCGGGTGGCTGGGTCGCCGGTAAAACCGCGCTCGTCGATGGTGTTGGTGCCGATCACGCGCAACATCGCTCCGCGGTTGTCACGCCCCCATACCGCCGCCTGCGGCGCCATTGCATTGGGGCGGAAGCGGCCGTAGCCATTGACCGTGGTGGTGCAAAAAGCCGCCATTCCCGCCGCATGTTTCAGCAGGCCGGCAAGGTAGTGTTCTCCGGCCTCGGACAAGACAGACCGCGCGTCCAGCACCGACACCCCGGGGGCCGCCGCGTCGCGCGTGAAGGCATTGCGAGCGTTCTCCAGATCGACCAGCGACTGGTGCAGGTGCCAGCCGCTGGACATGATGTTGGGAAACGGCGGGCGGCACATGAAACTGGCGTGGTATCCGGCGCGACGCAACGCCTGCGTGACGCCATTACGAAACCGCACCATGTTGTCGGCGGCAGTCAACGCATCGGTTGCTTCGAACACCGCTTCGACCTGGCTCGGACCAAGTTCGATTTCCAGCGACAACAGCGGCAATCCGAGTGCCAGCGCGGTCCGGTGCACCATGCGCAACGGCGCGTCGGCCATGTCGGCCCAGGCTTCATTCAACAAGTTGTAGCCCGGGTGAATTATCGACACGCTGGGTGGCAAACCGGGCCAGTCGGCCAGCTCGGGGTCGAGCTGGGCGCCAATACCATTGTCTTTGGAGGGCTCGATCTTGTAGATGTGAAACTCCACTTCCAGGCCACATTGCATGCTGAAGCCGGCATTGCTAAGCCGAGAGAGCGCACGTTGCAACACGCGCCGGGTGTCGATCTCCACCGGCGTTCCATCGGCAAACCAGGGCTGGCACTGCACCCAGCCGGTGTTGCTGGCCCAGGGCAGTTGCCGGTAGCTATACGGGTCGGCCATCAGTATCAGGTTGGCGGCGCCCGCGAACCCCGGCAAGCCGGCCAGGCCACCGGGTTCGAACACCTGGTAAGCGGTGCGGTCGGAGGTGTCTTTTAGCAGCAGCGTGCCCACCATGCCCACGCCCTCGTTCATGGCCCGCACAGCAGCGTTGGCCACCAGTGTCTTGCCGCGCAACACGCCGTGCTGGTCGCACCAGGAAAACCGCACCAGCTCCACGCCGCTGGCCGAAATCAGTTGCCCGACCTGTGCGATGCGCGCCTCGCGTGCCGCATCCTGGATGCCGCAGCGTTGGGCAAACGAAGTCATGGGATTGGCGCTAACGCCGCTGGCGTCCATGGCGCCGCCGCGCGTTTGGCGGCCGCGGCTTCGCGCCAGAAAGTGTCCCAATTGGCTGCGGGGGCAATGCCGTCTACTGTGTCCGGGCCGGTCATGCTGGCGGCAAGCACCGGGTCGGCCATGCCCGGCGCTTTTTGCCCGGCTTGTACGGCCTCAATGGCCTGAACCAGCATGCGCCGGTTGGCAATGATCACCCGGTCGGTTGTGCCCAGGTGTTCGCGCGTGCGGTTGGCGATTGCGCCCATGCTCTCCACCGCCCATTGGTCGTGGATATTGATGTCTTCGTCGCCCATGCCCAGGTAGGTGCGCGTGTGCTGGTCGTGCGCGTCAAAACCCCAGTTGTTGTGGCGGCCGGACTTCGGAATGTAATCGGGCAGCGTCACCGCCTCCAGGCGCGGCCGGCGCATCGCCTGCTTGTCCATCGGCGCGCCAAAACTGGTGAAGAACGAATACCAGTAGGTGTGTGTGTCGTCCACCGGCACGTGAATCTGGGTAATCGTCATGGTCTCGGACAGCGGTATCACGAAGCTTTGCGGAAAGACCGACTGCGTCACGCGCACATGTGTTAGCTGCTCGTCGATCCGGCGCAGTGCGGTAACCCGCATGCCCCAGTCGGTCGGCGCATGGCTGATCTCGGGCTGGCAAAACTCGCGCATCACACGCGACATCGGCCACTGTTGCCCATCGACCGCGCCCGCGCTGGCGGCCCGAAACTGCTTGCCATAGTTCTGGTCAATGGCTTCGTCTTCGAAGAAGCGGTGCAGGAACGACGGGTGGACCGGGTCGATGCCGACCTCCACCGCCTGCAGCCAGTTGCAATGCCACAGACCCTTGAACGCAAAGCTGTGTGTGGCTGGCGCAGTGAAGCAATCAAAGGCGGGGAAGGGCGGCGGCGTGGAACCAGGCTCGCCCATCCATGCAAACAACACGCCGCCTTTTTCCGCCACCGGATAACTGCGCTGCCGGATGCGCTCACACAGGCGGCGGCCGACCTGCGCTGGCGGCTCACCCGGAGCTTCCAGGCAGCGTCCCTGCGTATCGAATTTCCAGCCATGGAAAGGGCAACGCAGCCCATCACCTTCATTGCGGCCAAACGACAAATCGGCACCCCGGTGCGGACAGTCGCGGTCGAGCAGACCATAACAGCCCGATGCGTCGCGAAACAACACCAGGTCCTGCCCCAGCAGCCGCACCGCCTTCACCGGCCGAAGTGCCATGGCCGGGTCAAGCGCCGGGTTGAATTCATCCAGCAGCGCCACCGGTTGCCAGTAGAGACGCAACAAATTGCCGCAGGCCGTGCCCGGCCCGATGCGGGTGACCTGTTCGTTTCTTTCCGCTCGCATGGTGCTGGTGATTGTTAGGCGGCGGAGGGTGGGAGTCAATCATGAAAAGCAGTTCCCTTTTGCGCCGATTCGCGGGAAGATTGCCCCCTGGAGGCAGACATGGGCAACACCAATCGCAATTCACCTGACGGCAAGACGGGCTTCAGGCCCGAGAGTTTGATGATGAGCCATGGCTACAACGCGGCGCTGTCCGAGGGCGCGATCAAGCCGCCGGTGTTCCTGACGTCGACCTTCACTTTTCCCAGTGCCCAGGCCGGCGCTGATTTTTTTGACCGCTTTTCCGGCCGCAAGCCGGTGCCGCAAGGCGAATCGGAAGGCTTGATCTATAGCCGCTTCAACCATCCGAACATGGAGATCGCCGAGGACCGGCTGGCCCTACTCGAACAGGCCGACACGGCGGCCGTGTTTGCCAGCGGGATGGCGGCGATCAGCGCGGTGTTCCTGACCTTTCTGCGGCCCGGTGACGTGCTGATCTACAGCACACCGCTGTACGGCGGCACCGAAACGTTGATTCGCAACATCCTGCCGCAATGGGGCGTGCGTCTGCTCGAGATTGCGAGCCACGACATGTCGGGGCAATTGAAGCCGACGCTGGCGCGGGCCTCGGAACTTGGCCATGTGGCCATGGTGTACCTGGAGTCGCCTGCCAATCCGACCAATGTGCAGGTGGATTTTGAGGCCGTGCAACGCGAGGTATTACACGCCACGGCGACCGATCAGCGGCGCGCGCTGATCGTCTGCGACAACACGCTGCTCGGGCCGGTATTCTCCAGCCCGCTGCGTTTCGGTGTCGATCTTTGCGTGTATTCGCTGACCAAATATGTTGGCGGGCACAGCGACCTGATCGCCGGCAGCGTGGCCGGTGAAACATCGCTGCTGCAACAGGTACGCAAGACGCGCAGCGCGTTTGGCTCGCAACTCGATCCGCACACCTGCTGGATGATTTGCCGCTCGCTCGAGACCTTGACGATACGGATGCAGCGCGCGGCGGCATCGGGCTCCAAGGTGGCGGCCTGGCTGGTCGACAACCCCTATGTGCCGGTCACGTTGTTTCACCCGGAGTACGCACAGGGCGAGCAAAAGCAGCTGTATGAAAAGCAATGCAGTGGGCCGGGCTCGACGTTTTCGTTCACTGTGCCCGGCGGGCGAGCCCAAGCGTTTGCCATCATCGACCAGTTGTGCCTGATCAAGTCGGCCGTCAGCCTGGGCGGTACCGAGTCGCTGGTCTGTCACCCGGCCTCGACCACGCATTCCGGCGTGGCGCCAGCGCAGCGCGAGGCCTCCGGTGTCAGCGAGGGCCTGATTCGCCTGTCGGTCGGGCTCGAACATCCCGACGACCTGATCGCCGACCTGGGCCATGCATTTGCCCATGTGTTTGGCCCGGCCAGGGTGGCCTGACGCGGGTCACTGCGCCAACACCGCCTCGTGAGATCCGCGTCAAGGCAGGTAATCAGGCACGAAGATCGGCATCTTGAGCGGTCCAAGGCTGCCGCGACGCTTATGCAGCGTTGGCCGTCTACGGAAATATTGCGCCTCGAACGGCACGCGCGGCAGCCCATCCGGCGCTTCTCGTGCCAGGCATACTGTAGGAAATTGGAGCAAAACCATGCCAATCGTTCGTTCGTCGCCGCATCAAAATTTTCCGGCAGCTTGGCGAGCCATCGCGTTGCTGCTGGTCGGCGTGTTTGCGCTGTTGGCCATCAACTCGCCTGTCAACGCCCAGGACAAACCACGCGCGTCGGGAGCGGGCAGCGTAAGAACCGTGCTTGCCGGCCACAGCGCCTGGATGTTGTTGTTCACCGACGACATGCCGCTGCCTCGGCTCGGTCGCTGGAGCAGAGCTCCGGCCACGATACAGGTGCAGGGCGCGAACCTGAGCATGACGATCGACAACCCCAAGCTCGGGGTAGTGGCGCCAGCCATCACGGCCACTGATAGCGGGATTACCTTTACCAGTTCCATCAAGGGTCAGGTAGCCTTGGTGTTCGACCCAGGCGACAGCGAACATCCATTCAAAGGCCAACGTAACGGCACCACCTACTGGCTGATTCGCCAGCCTTGAGATCGGGATCGTGGTCATGCCGCGCTGTTTTATCGATCACATCACCGTCACCGCGCCGTCGCTTGAAACCGGTGCGCAGTTAGTGCGCCAATCGCTTGGAGTCACGCCGCAGGCAGGCGGAGAGCATGCCCGTATGGCAACCCACAATCTTTTGTTGCGGCTTGGCGAATCGGTGTTTCTTGAAGTCATCGCGCCGAACCCGAATGTGCCGCCACCAGGGCGGCCGCGCTGGTTCGCGCTCGACGACCTGCGCCCGGACTCGCCGCCCGCGTTACGTGCCTGGGTGGCCCGTACTCCCGACATTCGTGCCAGCGTCGCCGCCTGTCCAGAGGCCCTTGGAACCATCGAGACCATGCGTCGCGGGCTACTCGAATGGCTCATCACGATTCCTGCCGATGGTGTGTTGCCGTTGAGCGGCGCCGGGCCGGCGTTGATCGAGTGGCAAATCGGCGGGCATCCGGCTGCCGGGTTGAAAGACCTGGGGTTGTCGTTGCACAGGCTGGAACTCTTTCATCCCGAGCCAGAGCGTATCTACGCTCTGCTGCGGTCCGTGGGCATCGAGGGCCCGATCGGCGTCTTTTTGCCAACCGGCGAGAACACGCCAGCGATGGTGGCGCACATCAACACGCCGCAAGGCATGTGTTGGTTGCCAGACCGTGCCGGCGTGCGCTGAGTGATTTGGTTTTCAAACCACGTTCACGGTCTTGCGGCGGTGTCCGGCCGCAGCGCCAGCGCCAGTTGCGCGGCGCAGATGGCTACCGCGGCGTTGGCTTCATCGATCACCCGCCCCATGGTGATGAATCCGTGAATCTGGCGCTCGAAACAGATGTGGGTGGCGCGATTGCCGGCCTGCGTCAAACTCTGCGAATACATCAGCCCTTCGTCACGCAGCGGGTCGTAACCGGCTGTCAGCACCAGGGCATCCGGCAGCCGGCTCAGGTCATGATGCAGCAGCGGCGAGGCGCGCCAGTCGAGGTCGTGCGCCGGGTCGGTGATGTAGTGGTCGTGAAAATAGCGGATGGTGTCATTGGTCAGCAAGTAGCCCTGGCCATTGCTGGTGTGTGATGCGGCGCCACGGCGCTGGTCGGTGGCCGGGTAGATCAGCATCTGGAAGACGAGCGCTAGATCACCGGCATCGCGCGCGGCAATCGCCACCACCGCAGCCAGATTGCCACCGGCGCTGTCGCCGCCGACTGCGATGCGTCGTGCATCGAGCCCGAGTTGTGCGGCATGGTCGCGACACCAATAGGTGGCGGCCAGGCAGTCGTCAACGGCACACGGAAAGCGGTGCTCCGGCCCCATGCGATAGTCCACCGCCAGCACCGCGCAGCCAGCCCGGTTGGCAAGTTCGCGGCACAGGGTGTCGTGGGTGTCCAGGTCGCCGATGGTCCAGCCGCCGCCGTGAAAATAAACCAGCACTGGCAGCGGCGCCGCAGCGAGTGGTTTGTACAGACGCAGTGTTATCGGGCCATGCGGGCCACTTGCCTGCAGGTCCCGAACCTCGGCTACCGGCGGCGCTTCAGGCTGCGTGAACGCGCGGCGTTCCCGGTAAAACTTGCGCGCCTCAGTCGGTCGCAAGGTGTGCATCGGTGGCACGCCGTTTTGTTGAATCAAGTCGATCAGCGCGCGCGCCTGAGGGTGCAACATGGGGCTCCTTTTGGTTGGGCGGTGGTGCCGTGAACCAGTTTAGCGCCGCCGCCTTTTCACTTGCCACGCTTCGGGTTTATCCTTCGGTGCATGAAGCTTTACAACTATTTCCGCTCATCGGCCTCGTTTCGTGTACGTATCGCGCTGGCACTCAAGGGCTTGCCCTATGAATACATTGCCGTGCATCTGGCGCGGGGCGATCACAAATTGCCGGCCTATGGCAGCATTGCCGCCGATGGCCTGGTGCCAATACTCGAAGATGGGGCAAATCGGCTGTCGCAGTCGATGGCCATCATCGAGTATCTGGACGAAACCCATCCACAGCCGCCGCTGTTGCCGCAAGACGTATTGGGGCGTGCCAGGGTGCGCGCACTGGCGCAAAGTATTGCCTGCGAGATTCACCCGCTCAACAACCTGCGGGTGCTCAAGTACCTGGTGCGCGAACTCAAGGTCGGTGAAGAAGCCAAGAACTCCTGGTACCGCCATTGGGTGCGCGACGGTCTGGAGAGTTTTGAGCGCCAACTCGCGCAATACCCGGTCTCGCGTTATTGCTGGGGCGACGCGCCGACGCTGGCCGACTGTTGCCTGGTGCCGCAAATCTTCAATGGCAAGCGTTTCGACGTCGATCTCGATGGCTTGCCGCGCACCATGGCGGCGTTTGATGCCTGCATGCAGCTTGAAGCGTTTCAGCGCGCCCAGCCCTCGGCCTGTCCAGACAACGAGGGCTGAGGACTTTGGCGCTGCACCCCGAGTGGCTGGTGCCGCAATGGCCCGCGCCGCCCCACATCAAGTCCGTTTGCACCACGCGCGCCGGGGGTGTATCGAAACCACCGTTTGACAGTCTGAACCTAGGTCGTCCATCCAATGATGACCCTGTCGCGGTTGACACCAATCACGCGCGCCTGCAAGCGGCGCTGGGAGTTGTACCGGTCTTCCTTAGCCAGGTGCACGGCGTGGAGACAGTGCAGTTGACGGCACCACCGGGCGAGGCGAGAACAATGGTGGCCGACGCCTGCGTCAGCGCCACGCCGGGTGTGGTCTGCGCGGTCCGCATGGCCGACTGCCTGCCGGTACTTTTGACCGATGTGAATGGCACCGTCGTGGCGGCCGCGCATGCCGGTTGGCGTGGGCTTGCAAACGGCGTTCTGGAGCGCAATTTCCGCTGCTTTGAGGCCTTGGTGCAAGGGCAACCAGGGGCTGTGGTGTCTGACCCGGTGTCAAGCCGGACCTTGGCCTGGCTTGGGCCATGTATCGGGCCGCAGGCGTTTGAGGTCGGGTCCGAGGTTCGCGAGGTATTCCTGCAACAGGATGCCGAAGCGCACCAGTGCTTCACGGCGAAATCCGGCGGCAAGTGGCTCGCCGACCTGGCCGCCCTGGCGCGATTGCGGCTTCGAATACTTGGCCTGTCAAGGATCTATGGCAACGACGGCAGCCTGACGTGGTGCACGGTTGGCAACCCGTCACTTTTCTTCTCGCACCGGCGCGACAGTCTCGCCCTGGGCGGCAACGGCCGCATGGCTGCCTGCATCTGGATCACCAACTGATATCGCAGCGTCCCGTACCCGCATGGCTTTGCGGCGCGCCGGCGAGCCGATCAGGTAGACCACCAAAAACACCGGCAACAGGCCGTAGAGCACAAAGGTGATGATGGCGCCCAGCATGGTGCCATTGCTGCTGGTGGCTTCAGCCAATGCCATCATCAAAGTGACGTACAACCATCCGATCGGGAGCAGGTACATGGGTCGGCTTTTTTTGAGTTTGTCAAGATAACGCAGCGTGAAACTGAGATACTAGAGGGCAGTACCTAGCCACCATTTGGAGACAAAAGTGAATCAGATTACACCCGAATTCTGGCGCCAGTCGGCCGAGCAGTTGCAGAACACGTTTGCCAGCAATTGGAGTTCGGCGATGCAGTCCCTGCAGGGAATTGTTCCGGTGCAAATGCCAGCTGGTTTTGCGGCGCCACCGGCACAGATGCCACAGATGCCACAGATCGCGTTTTCCCCGGTCAAACTGCAGGAGTTGCAGCAGCAGTACCTGCGTGAAGCGACCGAGTTATGGAACCAGTCTCTGGCGGGCAAGCTTCCTCATGTCGATAGACGGTTTTCCGGCGAGGCCTGGACCACGAACCCGGTGGCAGCCTTTTCGGCCGCCAATTATTTGCTCAACGCACGCACGTTGATGGGCCTGGCGGACGCGGTGGAGGCGGACGAAAAAACCCGCGCCCGGGTGCGTTTTGCGGTGGAACAGTGGATGGCGGCTGTGGCACCGAGCAATTTCCTGGCGTTCAACGTCGAGGCGCAGAAGAAAGCGATCGACACCAAGGGCGAAAGTATCGCCAAGGGTATTCAGAACCTGATGCACGACCTGCGCCAGGGGCATGTGTCGATGACCGACGAGAGTCTGTTTGAAGTCGGCAAGAATGTGGCAACCACCGAAGGCGCGGTGGTATTCGAGAACGAACTGTTCCAACTGATCGAATACAAGCCACTTGGCGCCAAGGTGTACGAGACGCCGTTTCTGCTGGTCCCACCGTGTATCAACAAGTTCTACATTCTCGACCTGCAGCCCGACAATTCTTTCATTCGCTACGCGGTGGAGCAGGGCCAACACACCTTCGTCGTGAGCTGGCGTAACCCGGATGCCACGCTGGCCCAGAAGACCTGGGACGACTACATACAGGACGCGGTGATCAAGGCAATCACGGTCACGCAGGAGATCACCGGCGCCAAGAATATCAATGCGCTGGGCTTTTGCGTCGGCGGCACCATGCTCTGCACCGCGCTGGCTGTGTTGGCGGCGCGCGGTGAGAAGCCGGTGGCCAGCGCCACGTTCCTCACCACGCTGCTGGACTTTACCGATACCGGGATTCTCGACGTCTTCATCGACGAAGGTTTTGTGAAGTACCGCGAGATGGAAATGGGCAAAGGCGGGATGATGAAAGGGTCCGACCTGGCGTCGACGTTCTCGTTCCTGCGCCCCAATGACCTGGTCTGGAACTATGTGGTCGGCAATTACCTGAAGGGTGAAACACCGCCGCCGTTCGACCTGCTCTACTGGAACAGCGATTCGACCAATCTGCCGGGGCCGTTCTATGCCTGGTACTTGCGCAACACCTATCTTGAAAACCGGCTCGTGAAGCCCGGCAAGGCAACGGCATGTGGAGAAAAGCTGGACCTACGCAAGCTGGATTTGCCGGTTTATATCTATGGCTCGCGTGAAGACCATATCGTGCCGATTGGCGGCGCTTACGCGTCGACCCAGCACTTACCGGGCAAAAAACGTTTCGTCATGGGCGCCTCAGGCCATATTGCGGGTGTGATCAATGCGCCGGCCAAGAAAAAGCGCAGCCACTGGATCGGCCCCGCGGACAAATTCCCGGCCAATGCCGAGGCCTGGATCGCCAGCGCCAAGGAGCACCCCGGCAGTTGGTGGCCTGACTGGGCGGAGTGGCTCAAAAGCCACGCCGGCAAGCAGGTTGTGGCGCCAAAGGGTTACGGCCACGGAAAATACAAGGTGATCGAAGCGGCCCCCGGCCGTTACGTCAAAGCCAAAGCCAAAGTCTGATTTTCAACACTGGAGATATTCATGGAAGACATCGTCATCGTTACAGCGGCCCGCACCGCCGTCGGCAAGTTCGGCGGAACCCTGGCCAAGACCCCGGCCACCGAGTTGGGCGCGGCAATAATTGCCGAAGTTCTCAAACGCAGTGGCCTGGCGGCCGATCAGGTCGGCGAGGTCATCATGGGCCAGGTGCTAGCGGCCGGTGCCGGACAAAACCCGGCGCGCCAAGCGGTAATAAAGAGTGGCCTGAACCAGGGTACGCCCGGCCTGACCATCAACGCCGTTTGCGGCTCCGGCCTGAAGGCCGTGATGCTTGCAGCGCAGGCAGTGGCGTATGGCGACAGCGAGATCGTGATTGCCGGTGGCCAGGAGAACATGAGCGCGTCGCCGCATGTATTGCTGGGTTCACGCGACGGCCAGCGCATGGGTGACTGGAAAATGATCGACTCGATGATCGTCGACGGCCTGTGGGATGTTTACAACCAGTACCACATGGGTATCACGGCCGAAAACGTGGCGAAGAAATACGGCATCAGCCGCGACGCGCAGGACGCGCTGGCGCTCGCCAGCCAGCAGAAGGCGGCCGCGGCCCAGGAAGGGGGCCGCTTCAAGGACGAAATCATGCCTTTTTCCATTGCCCAGAGAAAGGGTGACCCGGTTGTTTTTGCCGCTGACGAATTCATCAACAAGAAAACCAGCGCCGAAGCACTGGCCGCCCTGCGTCCGGCGTTTGACAAAGCCGGCGGCGTGACGGCCGGCAATGCATCGGGCATCAACGATGGCGCGGCGGCGGTGATGGTGATGTCGGCCAAAAAGGCCGCCGCGTTGGGATTGAAGCCCCTGGGCCGCATAGCTAGTTTCGCCACCAGTGCCCTGGACCCGGCCTTCATGGGTATGGGCCCGGTTCCTGCGTCCACCAAGGCTTTGCAACGCGCCGGCTGGAAGGCGCAGGACCTGGATTTGCTGGAGATAAACGAAGCCTTCGCCGCGCAGGCCTGCGCGGTCAACAAGGAAATGGGCTGGGACACCAGCAAGGTCAATGTGAATGGCGGCGCGATCGCGATCGGGCACCCGATCGGAGCGTCCGGCTGCCGCATACTGGTCACGCTGCTGCATGAAATGCAAAAACGCAATGCCAAAAAGGGCATTGCGTCCTTGTGTATCGGCGGCGGCATGGGCGTCGCGCTGACGATCGAGCGTTGACTGCAAGGCAATTCGCAATAAGGCACAGTAGAGCAAACCAAAGAGGAACCCATCATGAGTCAAAAAATCGCATACGTCACCGGCGGCATGGGTGGCATCGGAACCGCCATCTGCCAACGCCTGCATAAAGACGGCTTCAAGGTAATCGCGGGTTGTGGCCCCACGCGTGACCACGTAAAGTGGATCACCGAGCAAACCGCGCTGGGTTATACGTTTTACGCGTCGGTTGGCAATGTAGGCGATTGGGACTCGACGGTTGCCGCGTTCGCCAAGACAAAGATCGAACACGGCGCGATCGACGTGTTGGTTAACAACGCCGGCATAACCAAGGACCGCATGTTCCTGAAGATGACGCGCGAGGACTGGGACGCGGTGATCGAAACCAACCTCAACTCCATGTTCAACGTCACCAAACAGGTGGTGGCTGACATGGTTGAAAAGGGCTGGGGCCGGATTGTCAATATCTCGTCGGTGAATGGCGAAAAAGGCCAGGCCGGCCAGACCAATTATTCGGCTGCCAAGGCCGGCATGCACGGTTTCACCATGGCGCTGGCGCAGGAAATGGCTACCAAGGGCGTGACGGTCAACACCGTAAGCCCGGGGTATATCGGCACCGACATGGTCAAGTCGATCCGCGAAGATGTGCTGGCCAAGATCGTCGGCACCATTCCGGTCAAGCGGCTCGGCGAGCCAAGCGAAATCGCGTCCATCATTGCCTGGCTGGCTTCGGACGAAGGTGGTTATTCCACTGGCGCCGATTTCTCGGTCAATGGCGGCTTGCACATGGGCTGAAGCTCAAGGCGCCGGTGGGCGCGCGGTTCGACCGAGTAACACCGCCGCGCGCACGAGTGCCAGGCGGTCGTTGCCAAAATACATGTCATCGCCCACAAACATGGTCGGTGATCCGAAGCCGCCGCGCCGGATGAGTTCCCCGGTATTGGCCTTGAGTTGATTCTTTATGTCGGGCTGGTTGATGCCGCTTTGGAATGTAAACACATCGACCCCACAGCCGGCACAGATCCGCGCCAATACGGCGTCGTCCGAAATGTCTTCGTCCCGTCCCCAGTAGGCTTCAAATACGGCGGTCGCGAATGGAAGCAGCTTGCCTGAAGGTGCGAGCCAGATGCAGCCGCGCATGGCCTTCACGCTGTTGACCGGAAAAACCTTCGGTGGCATGACGATCTTCAGGTTGGCGGCACGGGCCCAGTCCTGCAGGTCCTTCAGCAGGTAGGCCTGTTTCGCCGGCACCGGGTTGTCGCGCTGGGCATAGACACTCGGGTTGACGCTGTTGAACACGCCACCAACCAGAATTGGCCGCCACACAATCGGTTCCTTGATTTCAGCCGCCAGCGCCTGGATGTTGTGAAACGCCAGGTAGGTCCACGGGCTGGAGCAGTCGAAAAAGAACTCGATCATGTGTTGCCCGCCGCGCGTGTTGCGTCGCGCACGCTTTGCGCGGTCTGGCCAAAAAGTGCCTTGCGCGCCTCGTCAGTGAGCCCGGCCGCGCGCAGTTCCTTGCCCAGGTCCAGGCCGCGACGAACCGCATCACGTTCAAAAAGCCGGTTATACCAACGCTGGACATGCGGGAATTTTTCCAGCGTTATCTGCTGCATCTTGTGGGTGCGGACCCAGGGGAAAATTGCCATGTCGGCGATTGAATATGCCGCGCCAGCCACGCAACTCGCCGTGCGCTCCAATTGGGCATCCAGCACGCCGTACAGGCGGTCGACTTCCTTAGCATAACGCTCCAGCGCATAAGCGATTTTCTCTGGCGCGTAGAGCAGGAAGTGCCCATTTTGCCCGGCCATCGGTCCGAGCCCGCCCATCTGCCACATCAGCCATTGCAGCACCTGGTGGCGACCACGCAGGTCCGCTGGCAGGAAGCGGCCTGTTTTCTCGGCCAGGTAAATCAGTATGGCCCCACTCTCAAACACGGCCAGTGGCGCGCCACCGCCAGACGGGTCGTGGT
This sequence comes from Betaproteobacteria bacterium, assembly GCA_031403955.1. GTDB lineage: Bacteria > Pseudomonadota > Gammaproteobacteria > Burkholderiales > Burkholderiaceae_C > CAISIP01. The sequence continues at coordinate 12,757 of JANNGR010000348.1, read as the reverse complement.
CGACGATGGCGGGCATGCGGTTATTCGGGCTGATGGCCAGGAATTCCGGTTTGAACTGTTCGCCTTTGCCGATGTTGACTGGCACCAGCCGGTACGGCAGACCACATTCCTCCAGCATGATGGAAATCTTCCAGCCGTTGGGTGTTGGCCAGTAGTACAGGTCGATCATGGCGTGACTTGGTTGTTGTGCCGATGCGGGCATGATATCCGCCGCCGTCCTTGATCTTCAGTCGCCTGCACGGCTGCAACGGCCTTGTTCGAGCAGCGGCATCAGCACGGGCATTAACGACTTCAGCAGTTGCACCGGCAGTGCACTGGTGAACTTGTACCTGGCCGCAAAGGGTTCGTGCGCGTAAACCATCGCGGTTCCGAAATACCGGTCGCCGATCAGAAATACGAAGGTGGCGGATCGGTTCACGACCCGGCTTGACACCAGACGGGCTCCGGCTCCGAATACGTCGAAGCGATGGTCGCCGGTGCCGGTCTTGCCGCCAATCTCAACCGGGCTCCCGTCGGGTCGCAGCAGAACCCCGTTCAGGCGCCGCGCCGTGCCGGTCTGCACTACGTCGACGAGCGCGCGACGCAGCGTCGCGGCGACCTCCTCGGGTAATACCCGTTGTGCCGGTGCGGGACGGTATGCCAGGTGGGTCTCAAACGGTGTATCGCGCGCGAACTCGATCGACTCGATTTTCGCCTGCGGCAGTCGCAGTCCCTGGTTCACGACGATACCCATCAACTCGGCAAGTGCCGCGGGTCGATCGCCGGAAGCACCGATGGCGCTCGCATAAGACGGCGTGAGCGATTCGAACGGATAACCGAGTCTTTTCCAGGCGCGCTGGATATCGGCGAAGGCATCGAGTTCCAGCATGGCGCGAATGCGCACATCCTGGCCACTCTTGTTGCTGGTCTTGAACAGCCAGCCATAGACTGCCTGTCGTTGGTCTTGACTGGCGGCGAAGGCACTCGCCAGGCTTGCGTCGGGTTGGGCGCGTAGGAATCCGGCCAACCACAGTTCCAGCGGATGCACGCCAGCGACATAGCCGCGATCGGACAGCGACAGGCGACCGGGGCCGTATTTGTCGTACAGGTCACGCACCGATCGTGCGGACAAGTTCGCGAGCGCGGGCTGCTGGCCGAGGAAGGCCGCAAGTCGGTCCATGCCGGCGTCGGGTTCAAGGCCGAACAACACGCTGGCCAGACGCGCCGGTGAAACACCTACATCCCGAAGCAGTAGTTGCTCGACCTGCCGGGCGGATTGGTGTTTGTATTTTGGGTAGAAGCGGGTGAGAAACTCGCGCCCCTCCTTGTCGGCAAACCGTTCCAGCAAGGCTTGTCGTGCCGGATCGGCCTGGTCCTCCAGCAGCTTGGAGCCGGAACGCGGAGTGCCGAACATGTAGTGGTGCACCAGATCGCGCATCAAGCGGATGAACACCAGATTGACCGAACGTGCCAGCGCCTCGCGCACGCTCAGGACGCGATGATTGTCCTGTGGATCGAAGTTCTCGAAGCGATGCAGCCCGCCGCCGGTGAAGAAGGCTTCCGCCGGGCTGGCCGAATAACTGCGTTGCATCGCGGCATCGAGCATTGCAGCCAGGCCTCGGTCGGATGTTTTGGACAGGTAGTCCCGCGCCCAGCGCGCCAGGGGGTCTGCGTTATCGACCGGCAACATGGCGAGCGCCTCGGGATTGAGCCCGCTCCAACCGGCATGGAATTCGGCCACCACTTCCAGGTAGGTGACCAAGGTCCGCAGCTTGGCGGTCGAGCCCAGGTCCAGGCGCGCTCCTTCATTAATGTCGAACGCTTGGTCGCCGCTGTCGGTTTGAACCCGCAACAGGTTTGTCTTGTCTCCACGTTCAACCAGGGTGAAGCTGAATTTCAGTTTGCCCGGATCATCGCCTCGCCCGAGCAGGTGAAAGCCGTATAGTCCGGCGGCCCGCGCGCCGGCAGCTTCGCCCAGGCCGCGTAGCCAGCCGGTGGCAAGCTGCTGTGCTTGACCGTCGATGCTGCCGCGCGCCAGCAGGTCGAACCGATCGAGATCGTAGGCCAGGGGTGTGTCGAGCAATAGCGCCAATCTGCCACGCAAAGCGGATGCTGCCTTGCGTTCGACAAACCAGTCCGGATGCTCCGCACTGACTAAGGTGCGCAGGCGCAACGGCATCGGCAGCGCTGCGTCGCGCAGCAACGGGCTGATCACGCCGGCATCGGCCATCACACGCAGGTAGCTGTCGGTCAGCGCCGCCAGACCCGGCGCGCCATTGGCCAGGTAGTGTGCCGGGCGACGCTGAGCGATCATCAGCGACAAAGCCTGCTTGTAGGCTTGCGCCTGCTGAAAAATCAATGCCTCCTTGAACGCGAACGCGCGTCGGCGCCCGGCCAATGGAATGGCGGCTTCACGGTCCGGGTCGATGGTCGTTAGCAGTTCATTTAGGTCCGCGAAGTCACGCCCGTACCAGGCCCACAACCCGTCTCCCAGCCCGTTGACCTCGCCGAAACCGATCTGCGCCGCCAGCGGCACCGTGTTCAGGTAGCTCAGGACAATCTGTCGACGCCGCGGCAACGTTTCTTCGCCGTCGGCGTAGGCGCGAAACGCCGCCGAAGTCATTTGGCGCAGCTTCTCACCAACCGACTCGGTATACCCGCCTGGTGAGTGGCGAAACTTTTCCATCTGGGTGGCCAGCGTGCTGCCGCCGGGTGACGCATGCCCGGGGTCCAACTGACGCCACGCGCGATCGAAAGCCGCCTTGGACAGACGGTCCCAGTCGACCGCCGGATTGCGCATTGGATAACGTGCATCGAGCAGGCCGCGATTCTCGATGAACAACAAAGCGTCGACCAGCAGCGGCGGCACGGCCTCGAAATTCTGGTACACGCGCCGCGGCACGCGCGCCTTGAACAACGGCTGCCGGCGGCAGTCGAGCAGCTCCAGGCCGGCCTGGTCCTTCTCGGGATAAGTGGGAAAAATACCGTGCCCGCTTAGTTCCAGCAGCCGGGGTGACATCCGCGCCTGTGCGCTCACCGCAAAACCCTGTTGCGTCAGTCGTTCGATAAAGCCCGGCAACTGTTGGTACCCGAGTCGCTTGTCGTAAGGCCCGGCGCCGGGGAATCGGATGTCGCCCGTCGGTCCTGCCGCGACCTCGAATCCGAGGCCGCGCGCGAGCCTGGTGTAAAACATCGCTTGAAGTCGCGATGTCTGCAGTTCATCGGCGACCCAATAGACTGCGCTGGCGAGAATCGCAATCGTGATGCTGGCGATCAGCAGCTTGCGGATGTGGTGCTGCCGTGCCATCGGCGTGGTATCTATCCACCCAACCCCAGCTTGGCTGCCAGGCCCAAACGCTGCAGCTTGCCAGTCGCGCCTTTTGGGATTTCCGCCACAAAAAGGATTCTTTTCGGTAACTTGAAGTCCGCCAGTTTGCTGGCGGCAAAGTCGCGCAGTTCACGTTCGGTCAGGTGCTGGCCCTCGCGCAGCACCACCGCGGCGGCGACCTCTTCACCAAGCTTTTCGTGCGGCATCGCAAAAGTGACCGCCTGAGCCACGGCCGGGTGGTCCATCAACACCTCGTCGACTTCGCGCGGCGAAATTTTCTCGCCGCCGCGATTGATGATCTCCTTCAGCCGGCCGGTCAGCGTCAGGTAACCGTCGGCGTCAAGCACACCCTGGTCGCCGGTGCGAAACCAGCCATTCACAAACGCCAGTGCATTCGCCGACGGATTGTTTTCATAACCGGCCGTCACGTTGTCACCGCGGATCACGACTTCTCCAATCGTTCCGCGGCCCAGCAGCGCACCATGGTCATCCATGATCGCCACTTGCGGGCCGGCCGCGATGCCAACCGATCCCGGCTTGCGTTTTGCGGGCGGCAGCGGGCTGCTCGCCATCTGGTGTGCTGCTTCGGTCATGCCGTAGGACTCGATCAGCGGAGTGTGGAACACGCGCTCGATCTCGGCGATCACCCGCGGCGGCATGGGCGACGACGAAGAACGGATGAAGCGCAGCGGGTTGGCCGCTATCACATCCCGATTGCCCGCAGCACGCGCCAATATGGCCTGGTGCATCGTGGGCACGGCGGTGTACCAGGTCGGCTTGCACTCTTTCATCCAGCCAAAAAACCGCAACGCGTTGAAGCCGGGCGTGCAAAAAATCTGGCTGCCGGCTGCCATCGGCGCCAGCACACCAGCGATCAGGCCGTGGATATGGAACAGCGGCATGATATGCAGTTCGCGGTCGGTGGCGCTCAGTCGCAACGTAGTGCTGATGTGGCCTGCCGAAGCGCAAACATTGCGATGCGACAGCGGCACGATCTTGGGCCGCGACGTGGTGCCCGATGTATGCAGTATCAAAGCGATGTCCTGCGTTTGAGCCGGGCCACCGGATTGCGAAACGCTGCGCGGCATTGCAGCGCTGGCCGACAAGGCAAAGCTGCCCGCGCCTTGTTCGGGCAACGGCTGCAACTCCAGCACCGCGATACCCAGCTTGACGGCGACCGCCAGCGCCGGGCTGTTGCTGCCCCGGGCCACGATCAACGCCTTCGCGTTCAGGTCGCTCAGGTAAAACTCGAACTCATCGGCCCGATAAGAGGTGTTCAAGGGCGCGACGGTGCAGGCGCTGGCTACCGCAACAAAGGCGCATGCCATCTCGGGGCAATTCGGCAGCACGATCGCGACACGGTCACCGCGGCCGATGCCGAGGTCGTTCAGCGTGTGGGTTGTACGACCAATGAGTTGCTGCAAGTCGCCGTAAGTCAGCGCTAAACCCGAGGGCGCTGTCATGGCGATGGCGTCCGGTGTTTGCAACGCGATCATTTCGGCCAGGGTTGTGAAGTGGGTCATCGGTAGCCGGGGCCGCTAGGAAGTTGTTGAAAAAAAGTGTTGCGTTCGGGCGCCGGCGCCGGAGTCAGCCGACACGAAGCACCGCGCCGCGTGCGCTCAGCGTTTTGGCCAGCAGGCTGGCCAGTGCAAAAACGGCGTTGATGGCCGGGGTCGGCGTGTTGGTGATAGTACCCAGTTCAATCACCGAGCCAACCAGCGCTTGCAACTCGAGCGCGCGGCCTTGCTCCACGTCCTGCAGCATCGAGGTTTTGTGTTGACCCACGGCCTGCGCACCAGCGATGCGTTTGTCAAGACTTACCTTGAAAACCACACCGAGTTTCTCGCCAATGGTCTGGGCCTCGCGCATCATTGCCGCGGCCAGTTCGCGCGTCGGACCAAACCGGCAAATGTCCTCCAGCGTGGCGTGGGTCAGAGCGCTGATCGGATTGAAGCTCAGGTTTCCCCACAACTTCAACCAGATCTCGGAGCGGATGTCGCTTGTCACCGGGGCCTTGAACCCGGCGGCTTTGAAGGCGGCGCTGACGGCGCGAATACCCGGCGTGTCGCTGCCGTCGATTTCGCCCAGGCTGAACCGGTTGCCCTCTATGACCTGGATCACACCCGGTCGCACCACCATGCTTGCCGGGTACACCACACTGCCAACCACCCGGTCGATATCGATGTGGCGCGCGATGGCGCCATCCGGATCGACCGCAGTGACGGCGGTGCCGAGATACGGGCCGGGCAACTTGTGGAAATACCACCAGGGTATGCCGTTTTGCATCGTCACCACCCGCGTGTCGTTGTGCATCAGGCTGGCTAGATCGGCCGCCACCACTGCCACCTGGTGCGCCTTCATGGCCAGGATCACCAGGTCCTGCACCCCGGCTTGCGCGATCACGTCGGTGACACGCCGCGGGTGCGCCAGCAGTTGATTGCCGTCTTGTTCAATCAGCGTCAAACCGTTGGCTAACACGGCCGCCAGATTGGCCCCGCGCAGGATCAGGCTGACTTCATGGCCGGCAAGCGCGAGCTTGACACCCAACATGCCCCCAATCGCGCCGGCACCCACAATACAAATCTTCATCTGGTCTTTCTGCGCGGACAAACATCAACGCAGCACGAAATACGCCGCCAGAGCGTACAACACCAGCGCAAACGCTTTTTTGAGTGGTGCGATGTCCATGCTGTGTGCAACCCGTGCGCCCAGCGGGGCGGTGCCGATGCTGGTGATTGACAACACCAGCAGGCCGGGCCAGTAGAGATAACCGATTGCGCCAGGCATTTGCGGCAGATTCCAGCCGGCGATCAGGTATCCGACGGTTCCCGCCAGTGCAATCGGAAAACCCAACGCGGACGACGTCGCCACGGCCTTGTGCATGGTGACGTTGCACCAGGTCATGAACGGCACCGAAACGAAAGCGCCGCCAGCGCCGACCAATGCCGACAACATGCCGATGACGCCGCCAGCACCGAACATGCCTGCCGGTCCGGGCAAAGTCCGTGAAGGTTTTGGTTTACGGTTCAGCAACATCTGGGTCGCCGAGAACGCCACGAAGCCCGCGAACAACAGGCCTAACCATCGGGCCGGCAGGGACGCTGCCAACTGCGAACCCAGGAACGACCCGAGCACAATGCCGGGTGCCAGCACACGCGCGACCGGCCAGAGCACCGCGCCACGCCGGTCATGGGCGCGCACCGACGACAGCGAGGTAAAACATATGGTTGCCAGCGATGTCGCGACCGCCATCTTGACGGTGATGGTCTCAGGATAAGCTCTTGCGCCAAGGATGATGGTCAGAAACGGCACCATCACCATGCCGCCTCCCAGGCCTAACAAGCCGGCCAGAAAGCCGGTGCAAAGGCCTAATGCGGCCAGCTCGAAAATCAGGGTGGGATTTAGGTCCAAAACTTAGCAAAGGTGTCTGCAAGTGCCACCGGGCCGGCATCCTGAACCGGGGTTCATTCTCTCCAATGGCGGAAGCGATTTTATTGAGTATGTACCAACAAATTGACCAACGTTTGGCCCTGACGGGTTGAGCGCTCACAACCGGCGCGCCCTCCACCGAAGGCACCCGGGTAGTATCGCATCGGCTCAAGAACTCGCAGAGTTCACCGTGTTTTTCCGGGGATTGCCCATGCCCCTCCATGACCGAGGCCACAGCGCCGTGCAGGTGGTCTCCAGCTTACGTCATCGCACCCGTCTGGCGTGTGTACCGAAGTCTGCGTACGTGGGACCCTGAGCGCGCCCAACAATCTGGCCGATTGACAAGACGATGTCTTATTAAAGTAAAGTGCGGTTATGTTTAATAGTGCAAAGTCTTATTCAAGGATCGATCAGCATGCGGCGTGACGCCACCGGCCGGTACGCCACCAGCATTGCCGGGAGCCAGACCGTGCGCGCCTTTGTTCCCTTCCCACTGCCACCCATGCCTCCGCTGGAATTTGGCGGCGCCCGGCAGGCAACCCTTGAGAAGGCCACCCTGGCACTGGGCCGCCTGGACAGTATTGCGTTGCTGCTGCCCGACCCACAGCTTTTTCTGTATGCCTATGTCCGGCGCGAGGCCGTGCTGTCGTCCCAGATCGAGGGCACGCGGTCTTCTTTGTCCGACCTGCTGCTGTTCGAACTCGACGAACTGCCCGGCGTGCCCTTTGACGATGTGGTGGAGGTGTCCAACTACGTGGCCGCGCTGGAGCATGGCATGGCACGCCTGCGGGAGGGCTTCCCGCTGTGCAACCGGCTGTTGCGCGAAATGCACGGGCGGCTGATGGCGCGCGGGCGCGGCAGCGACAAGGCCCCCGGCGAATTTCGCCGCAGCCAGAACTGGATTGGCGGCACCCGGCCCGGCAACGCGCGTTTTGTGCCACCACCACCGCTTGAAGTGGATGCCTGCATGGGCGCGCTGGAGCGGTTTATCCATGGTCCAGGTGACGATCCAGGTGGGAACGCCGGCGGCGACCAGCCCGCACTGCCGGTGGTGCTCAAAGCCGCGCTGGCCCATGTGCAGTTCGAAACCATCCACCCGTTTCTGGACGGCAACGGCCGGCTCGGGCGCCTGCTCATCGCACTGATATTGCACGACGGCGGCGCACTGACGCAACCGCTGTTGTATCTGAGCCTGTACTTCAAGCAGCATCGCGCGCTGTACTACGAGTTGCTGGACCGGGTTCGGTCCGAAGGCGACTGGGAGGCGTGGGTGGATTTTTTTCTGGAGGGCGTGGAGCAGACCGCCCATGGCGCGGTGCAGACCGCCCGGCGCCTGGTGGACCTGTTCCAGAACGATACCCAGCGCGTGCAGTCTGGCGGGCAAGGTGTAAGTGCTGGCCGTGGCAGGGCCAATGTGCTGCGTGTGCTCGACACCCTGCGCCAGCGGCCACTGTGCAGCCTGCGCCAACTCGGCCAGAGCGCGGGCATCACCTTTCCCACCGCGTCCAAGGCCATGTTGGCCCTGGTGGAGATGGGCATTGCCCGCGAACTCACCGGCCAGCGCCGCAACCGCGTATTTGTGTACGACGCTTATCTCAACATCCTGAATGAAGGCGGGGAGGCGTTGTGAGGCCGGGGTACAAGCAGACTGAGGTGGCAGCGCCGAAGGTGGTGAACGATTAGGCCGTGCGGCTGGCGGACAAGCTGGGCTGGATCAAGCGGCAGAGGGCCAGTTTCGCGCAGCAGCCCCGCCAGTCCCAGCGTGCGATGGTCAACGGCGAAAGCCAACATCAACTGAGGCCGCTTCTTGCGCTCTACAGTGGGAAAACGGAATTAGGTGTCTGCAAGTGCCACCGGACCGGCATCCTGAACCGGGGTTCAGGTGGGCGAGGGCAGCATAGGCTTCGGGTTCATCTGACGCGAGATGATCACACCTGCCAGGCAATGTTCCAAGCCCGGGCTCTAGGAGCATTGGTTCAAGGAAATGTAAAGCCCGATTAGCACCGCAGACGCTTTCGATTGTAGAAGCACTCAGGCCGGTGTGGGTGTACCAAGGGCACAAAAAAGGCCGGCTTCAGAGCAGTTGACCATCTTCTCCCAGAGCTCGGTCGAGGCGGTCCAGAAGTGTTGCGAGCATCAGTTCGTCACCTGACTGGGGGGTGATCGCAGCGGCGCCGGCATTCAGCCCGTTGGCACGAGGCTCGGCGACCGAGGCAGTGCCGCGATCGCCCAGATCGAACGCCAGATTCAGCGCGGCGAGGACGGCGATCCGGTCACGTGCCCGCACCTTGCCGCCATCGCGAATCCTGCACATGGCGGTGTCAACACGTTCCACTGCTTCCAGCAACCGCGACTCGCCGCCCGCCGGGCAACTGAGCAGGTAACTCTGCCCCATTATCTGAACCTCGAGTTGCTTCATGGCGTGGTTTTGTTCGTGCTGGCCATATTCGCCTCGGGCAGGCGGTCGAGCAGCGCATCGACCCTGGCGCGTGCCGCGCCCAGGCGCGATTTGAGCGAATCGCGCTCATTGGTCAGGGTTTCGACCTGGCTGGCGAGCAGCGCATTGGTGCGTTGCAGCTCGGCATGGCGCAGCAACAGGCGCTCGACACGCTCGGCAATTTGGTCGATTTGAGACTGGTTCGACATAGCCCAATGATTGTAGGGTTTGTGCGCTTGGTCCCAGCGTAAAATCCGCTGGTTGGTGCTCGCGGTGTGGTTCACATGCCGCAGTTCAACGGGAAGCAGGAGGGAAAACTGGCAATGCCTTTTTCCTAACCTGCGCTGCCCCCGCAACGGTAAGTGGACGAGTCCCGCGACTCAGCTTCCATCACGGCCACTGAGCGTTTTGAACACACGCTTGGGAAGGCGATGAAAGTAGCTCCACCAGCCCGGATACCGGCCAACACGGTGGAGCCACGCCTGCGCGGTTCCGTGACGCCCATACGCTGTCGGGGACGACGGCAACGGCTTTCGTCGATTGCATTGCTCATGAAAACCTGTTTTTTTCCTAGTCCTTCGCGTACCGTCAAGCGGCTTGCCGCATTGACACTTGCCCTGGTTCCCGCCTGGCCCGTACTGGCCCAAACACAACTCAAGGAGGTGGTCGTCACGGCTAACCGCTCCGAGCAATTGCTGCCCGACGCGTTGCCGCATACGACCGTGATCGGCCGCGACGCGATCGAGCGTTCGCAGGCGGTTGACTTGCCCACGTTGCTATCGAGCGAGGCCGGCTTTCAGTTCACCCAGAACGGCGGCCGTGGCACCGCGGCCAATCTGTTCCTGCGTGGCAGCGCCGCGTCGCAGGTTCTGGTGCTGATCGACGGTGTGCCGCTGACCAAGCAGGACACCACCGGTACGGTCAGCCTGGAGCACATCATGCTCGACCAGATCGAGCGGGTCGAAATCGTGCGAGGCAATGTCTCGGCGATCTACGGCAGCGGCGCGATTGGCGGCGTGATCCAGGTGTTCACCCGCAAAGGGCAAGGCAAGCCGGTGGGTTTTGTGCACTTGGAGGCCGGGTCGTTCGGCAGCGCCCGTGGCGCGGCCGGAATCAGTGGACAGTTCGGCGCGACCCGAATTGCGATCGGGGTCGCTCGCCACACGACCCGCAACTTCTCGGCGATGGACGTCACCCAGTACCCGAATGAGAACCCGGACGCGGACGGCTACCGTAACACCAACTACAACCTGGCGGTGTCGCACGAACTGATGCAAGGTCACACGTTCGGGCTGCGGGCACAGGGCAGTGAGGGCCAATTCGAGTCCGATGGCGGCGGCTTTGGCGCGCCGACCGATATCTTCAAGGGCAGCAGCACGCTGGGCACATGGTCGCTGTACAGCCACAACCAGATCACGGCCGAGTGGCGCAGCGAACTGAGCTTCAGCCAGGGGCGTGAACGTTCGGTCTACGACGCACGCCTGACGGCTTTTCCTTATGACAGTGTTGCCGTTACACGCAGCCGTACCTTGAACTGGACCAACGCCGTCACCCTCGATTCCTGGTTGCTGACGGCCGGCGCCGAGCGCCAGCGCCAGGTAATCGACGCGACCGACAGTTTTGCCACCCAGCTCAATCGTGAGCGCGGCGTCACGGCCCTGTTCGCCGGCCTGTCCGGCACAATGGATGCGCACGCGATGCAGTTCAATCTGCGCCGCGACGATGCGGACGGTCTCGCCTCCAAGACCACCGGCTACGCAGGTTACGGTTTCCAACTCACGCCGGCCTGGAAGCTGATTGCCAGCGCCTCCACCGCGTTCAACCGCCCGCCGCTGGGTTACCTGTACGACCCGTTCTCGGGCAACCCGGCGTTGTTGCCTGAAACTGCGCGTTCGGCGGAGCTGGGCGTGCAGTGGGCGCAGGCGGCTCAGATAGTGCGCGCCACCGCCTTCAAGACCCGAATTGCAAACCTCATGCTGTTCGACTTCGCTACCTTCTCCTTCAACAATGTCAGCCACGCCTCCAACCAGGGCCTGGAGGTGAGCTACAGCGGCAAGGTGGCCGGCGCCGACACGCGCGCCAGCCTAACCTTGCAGGACCCGGTGGACGAAACCACGCAAGCGCGGCTGGCGCGGCGCGCGCGTGGCATGGCGTCAATCGGTGTCTCGATGCCGGTGGGGCAGTGGACACTCGGCGCAGACTTGCGTTACACCGGCGCGCGACCGGACCCGCTGGCCAACTCACCACTGCCGGCCTACACCCTGGCCAACCTGGCCGCACGTTACCGCTTGACGCCGGAGCTGGCATTGACGGCGCGCATCGACAACCTGTTCGACCGCCAGTACCAGACTGCCTACGGCTTCAACCAGTCGGGCCGCGCGGCCTACCTGGGTATCGTCTGGGCGCAGAAATAGGCCAACATGCCATGACGATATCCGCGACTCCTGTTATCGACCAGCATGACCAGGGCGCGGCCGCACGTTGGGGCCCGCAGCGTATCGTCTGCCTGACCGAGGAAACGACCGAGTGGCTGTATTTGCTGGGTGAAGAACGCCGCATCGTCGGTATTTCCGGTTACACCGTGCGCCCGCGCAGGGCACGCGAGGAAAAACCAAAAGTCAGTGCTTTCCTGAGTGCGAAGATCGACAAGATCCTGGCGCTGCAACCGGATTGCGTTTTTGGTTTCTCCGATTTGCAGGCCGACATCGCGGCCACGCTGATTCGGCATGGCGTACAGGTCACGGTGTTCAACCAGCGCAGCGTGGCTGAGATCCTGTCCATGCTGTACCAGGTGGCGGCAATGGTGGGACAGGTGGAGCGCGGCCTGGTGTTGATCGGGCAGATGGATGACCAGTTGTCGGCGATACGCCTGGCGGCGTCAAAATTGCCGCGCCGCCCGCGCGTGTTTTTCGAAGAGTGGGATGTGCCGCATATCAGCGCCATCCGTTGGGTGTCCGAATTGATCGGCATCGCGGGCGGCGACGATTGTTTCCCCGAACTCGGCCTGATGGCCTTGGGCAAAGACCGCATCATTGCCGACTCCGCAGAGATCGTGCGGCGCAACCCGGACATAATCATCGGCTCCTGGTGCGGCAAAAAATTTCGACCCGAAAAGGTGGCGGCCCGCCTGGGTTGGGAAGCCGTCAACGCGGTCCGGGACCGGCAGTTGTTCGAGATCAAGTCGGTCGATATTCTTCAACCCGGACCGGCAGCGTTGACCGATGGCGTGGCCCAGCTGCACCGTATCGTGACGGCCTGGAGCCAACGGCATGGGTGACAGGGGCGCCAGCGGGCTTGCGATCAGTTATCGCAACGTGGCGAGCGGCGCGCTGGTGCTGGCCGGTTTGCCGCTTGCCTTGAAGCGTCTGTTGGCGCTGATCGGTCTGCTGCTAAGCGGGCAAGCGGTGGCCGCGCTGGAACTGGTTGACGACCGGGGTGTGCGATTTCAATTGACGGCCCCACCGCAACGCATCGTGAGTGTGTTGCCGTCGCTGACGGAAATGGTTTGTGCCCTGGGCCAGTGCCAGCGCCTGGTTGGCGTGGACCGTTACTCGAATTATCCCGACAGTGTGCGTGCCCTGCCC
>JANNGR010000347.1:0-4677 GCA_031403955.1 Betaproteobacteria bacterium | reverse complement strand
GTCGTTCGAGACGTGATCGACGTTGATGTCGACATGGCCCGGCATGGCGATGTGGATGTTGACGGCATAGAGGCCGCCGGTGCCACGTGATGAAGACCGGCAGCGATGTCTGCCATGAGCTCTTCGATGTGTTGCCAGCCTTGCAGCCGGGCGTCTTCGTGCACTTCCACGACATCTTCTGGCCGTTCGAGTACGGTCCGAACTGGATCGTCAAGGAAAACCGTTCGTGGAACGAACTCTACGGATTGCGCACATTCCTGATGTACAACGATGCGTTCGAGATCGTGTTCTTCAACGACTACTTCGCGCGCAACTGCCGCGAACTCATCGAGGCCGGCTACCCGGCGATGTTGAAGAACACCGGCGGCAGCATCTGGTTGCGCAAGACCAGCGCGTGAGCTGTCACTGAACGAAGCCAGACGCGATTGTTGAGACTAGAGAGGCAGGGAAATGCGCAAAGTCATAGTCATTGGCCACAGCCACACCATCGCGTTGAATCAAGCCCACGCAAGACTGCGAAACCCCGCCGACCCGGACTTCGACTTCCTGTTGCTGCGCGAGGTGGCGGTACGGCTGCCACCGACTCCGGGCATGACGGAAGAGGCCCACAAGGCAACGACGAATACGGTCGACGGCATCGACCGAGCCAAGGTCGCAGCCCGCATTGCGCAGGCCGCGGCTGACGTCGCTGTCCTGTGCATCAGCGGCAACGAACATGCTGCCCTCGGATTGATCAAGAGTCGCGATGTCGGCGTCGCGCAGAAGATCGCCTATGTTGAAAAGGCAATCGCCACTCGGCTCCCGCCCTGGCTCGATTTCCTGCTGCCACTGCTACCCAAGCGTGTGCTGTTCTACACAGCACCGCCGCCGATTGCGGCGGGCGCGTTGGAAGGAAAATTCCCTGCCGAGAGAATCACGATGTTCAAGGGCAAGATGTTGGAGCCCCCCTCCGTCCGGCTGCAAGTCTGGCAGCACCAATGTCGAGCGGTGCGCGCGGTTTGCGAGCGTTACGGTATCGAATTCGTTGACCCTCCGCCGAGGGTCTTCGATGCCTCCGGCATGCTTGCGCGTGCGTGCTGGAGCGACGAACCGACGCATGGTGGCGTCGAGTACGGGCGCCTCGTGTTGGACCGGCTGATCGAGGTCATTGACGGCGTGCCCGCCAGTTCAGAGACACCAAGGGCCACGGAGGTCGTAGGTCGGGGCAAGCATCCCTATGCCGAATTGCCGGATGCATCATTCTGGAAGCAATCGATCTCGCTCGTTGCGCCTGCTGAAGTCGACCCGGTCTCGGCACCGCCTTTCACCATTGCGCGCACCGACCGCGTGGCAACGGCCGGCAGTTGCTTCGCACAGCACATCTCGAAGCGCTTGCGCAAGAGCGGGTTCAAGTACTTCGTTACCGAGTCCACGCCCGACGCTGCGGCGGGTGAACGGCGCGGCTTCTACGACTTCAGCGCCCGCTATGGCAACCTCTACACCGCGCGCCAGCTGCTGCAGTTGTTCGATCGGGCGTTCGGCTATTTCCGTCCGATTGACCGCGTCTGGAAGCGCCACGACGGCGGCTTTTGCGACCCCTTCCGGCCGCGCATCGAGCCCGACGGGTTCGCCAGCGAAGCCGCGGTCGAGCAGGATCGCAACCGTCACCATCAGGCCGTGCGCCGGATGTTCAGGCAGCTCGACGTGCTCGTGTTCACGCTCGGGCTCACGGAGTGCTGGGTTTCGCGGCTCGACGGCGCCGTCTACCCGGTTGCGCCAGGGGTCGTCGGCGGTGATTTCGATCCAGCGCAACACGCCTTCGTGAACTTCACGGTGCGTGAGACCGTTGCCGATCTCGAAGCCTTCATCGCGAAGCTGAAGCTCGTCAATCCACAGGCCCGGATGATCCTCACCGTCTCGCCAGTGCCCTTGGTTGCGACCGCCGCCGACCGCCATGTGCTGGTGTCGACGACCTACTCCAAGTCGGTGCTGCGTGTCGCCGCCGAGGAAGTCAGCCGCGCCCATGCCCACGTCTGCTACTTCCCTTCGTACGAGATCATCACCGGCCCGCACGCCCGCGGCAGCTACTTCGAGGCAGACCGGCGCAGCGTTACCGAAGCCGGCGTCGACCACGTGATGCGGGTGTTCATGGCGCACATGACGGCGCCGGGTACCGCAGCGGCATCGACCGATCGGGTGCAAGCTGATGCCGACTCCGACGCGGCAATCGCCGAGATGGAGGCACTGGCCGATGCCGCCTGCGACGAGGAGATGCTGGCGCGTTGAGCCTGCCGTCTTCGCGGGCGCAGCCGTCAGCGGCCGGCAGGCCTGCCCGACTTGGCGAGCGGCCAGGTATCGGTGCGGAACTCGGGCAGCGCCTCGTTGAGATCGCAATCGCGCAGCGGAACAGGCGGTCGGTCGGCCCAGGCATAGCGCAGAGCGACCGGCTTGGCGACCCGCGGTGAACGGGCGACCAGCTTGTGTCCGACCAACTCTGCCTCTGCGGCATGCCACTCCTGATCCGCGCCGGCGATCTGCACGCTGCCTGTCAACGGCCCGGTCGGCTTGATGCAGGAGGCAAGCGCCCCCAGATCGACCGTGATCCGGTCGCCGGAGGCGGTGGCCGCCGGATTGACCGTCGGCACAGCACGTACCGCGCCGACATAGAACCTGCGGAACGCAGCCTGAGCGGCGAGGCGACCGAAGACTTCCTTCTTCGGTGGATGCAGTTCGTCGTCGCCTTGGTCGAGGGTCGTGACTGCGACGGCATGGGTATCTTTCGCCGCAGCGATACGCTGGGCTTGCCGGACTGCCGCCATCGGACTGTATGGATCGAAGGAAACGGACTCCGGCCCGAAACCCGGCAACTGAACGATCACGAACTGCAGCGACGCGTTGTTCCAGCGCGCGCGCCAATCGCGCATCCAGTCCGCCAGGAGGTCCGCGTACGCAGGCGCATTGATCCGGTTCGACTCGCCCTGGTACCAGAGCACCCCGCGGACGGGGATCGCCAGCAGTGGCGCAATCATCGTGTCGAAGAGTATCGAGGCCCGGTTCTTGTCGAACGCTCGGCCCCCTCCAGGCTTCTGGCCGCGCGGCAGTTCGTCGGCCTCGGCCGCGGCCGGGCCGGGTGCGTTGAGGGCAACACCGGGGGGCAGGCCCGCCTTGCTGATCCAGGCCTCGATCCTGGTGCCTCCGAGGGACGCATCGATGAGGCCGATCGGAACGGCCGCGTTGCGCTGCAGAGTCTTGCCGAAGGCCAGGCAGACGGCTGAAAACGCGCGTGCGCTTGCTGCCCCCGCCCTTTGCCAGCGCAAGGTGCCGTTCTCGCGGGCCGCCCTTGGTGGCAGGACCTTCATCAATCGAATCGGCAGACTCTCGACGCCGCTCTCGATCACGTCACCGTCCGCTGCCTTTCTCGTGCTCATTGCCATGTTGGACTGGCCGCTGCACACCCAGATATCACCGATCAGCACTTGGCGGCGGTCATCGCCACCTTCGATCGAAATCTCCGTCGGCCCCGCCACATCCGGCGCGAGTGGAATGTCAACGCTCCAGCGTTGCGCTTTCGGCTCGACGTCGAATCTCCTGGCACCCAGTTTCAAGGTGATCTTCTGTTCTGTCTCGCTCGTGCCCGACACGCGCCAGACCGCGCCGCGCTGAACGATGAGGTCTTCGCTCAAGGCGCTATCGAATGCGGCCTTCGCCAGGACGGGGCCCGACAAGGCGAACAGCAGCGCCACCATCAAGGGCTGCATGCCGGAGGCCCGACCAGCGATACAAGAAGTGGGCGGCAGGGCATGTGTCATGGCAGTCATCGTGCTGGTCCGATGTCGACCATCACGACACCCATCGCGTCGACCACCATCGAGGTCCGCAGGGTTCCGCTGCCATCGGTCTTGAGCTTCATGCCGCGCACGAGCGGGCTTTCGATCAGCCGGGCCTTCTGGCGCCATGCACAAGCCGAGTCCTCGTCGTAGAAACAGGCCTCCCAGTAGGGCGACGCCAGCTTCCACTTTCCATTGGTGCGGGCGAACCGGCCCTTGGTGTCCTGCGCATATCCAGCCGCGCCGTCGAGAAATGCCGAGATCGGATTGCCCTGTATGCGACTGACCTCGGTGATCTTCAGGTCGAAGTCCGTGTTGGCCTTCAGGCCCTTCACCGTCACGGTCCGTGTCTGCGGAATGGGTGCCTCCCCCACGCCGGAACCCGAGCCTGCGCCGCTCAGAAGGATGGCCTTGATCCGGCTCCCGTCACTGCCGGCGACGGCCTGTCGCTCCGGGCCGGTGACCGCCAAACGGGCATGGCCGTTCATGGAAGCGAACATGTCGGTCACATGACTGGCCGGGGTCCTGAGATAGGCCTCCGGCTGCGAAAAGATGTTGCGCGGACGCGGCTCGATTTGATCGCGCCAGAACGCTACGCCGCGCGGGCTGCGGGGTGTGCCGTCCTGGCGGTTGTAGACGCGTTCTAGCACCGTCGCAACGAACCGCGCACCCTGCAAGCCGCTGGCAGCCTCGAACGGCTGAACCCCATCGGCGCCTGCGAGATCCCCCATTTCATCGATGTAGAGCGGCTTGGCGGGCATTGCCGGGCTCTGCAGCAGACTGAAAGCAGCGTCCAGATTGCGGCCGATGTCCGTATCGGACTTGGTGCGATAGCGGCTGATCGAGTAGCCATCGATGTACTCGAGGTAGG
>JANNGR010000346.1:0-21727 GCA_031403955.1 Betaproteobacteria bacterium | reverse complement strand
TGCACATCGCCGATTTCGGTGCCGGCATGTTGGGAGCAAACGGTATCGTTGGCGCCGGTTATGCGATTGCCGCCGGTGCCGCCCTGAACGCCAAGGTGCGCAAGAACGGCCGCGTGTCGGTGGTGTTCTTCGGCGATGGGGCGGTAACCAGGGGCACGTTTCACGAAGTCATGAACATGGCGTCACTGTGGAAACTCCCGCTGGTACTGGTTTGCGAGAACAACGAATACGCGCAATACGTGCGCACTTCCGAGACCATGGTTTTCGACCACATCGCAGCGCTGGCCGGCAACTACCACATGCCGGGCATGCAGATCGATGGCAACGATATTCGCGCCGTCCACACAACCGCGGTCGCGGCGGTGGATCGGGCGCGTGGCGGCGGCGGGCCAACACTGATCGAGCTGAAGACCCAGCGTTTCCATGGTCACTCCTCCGGCGACCCGCAGGTCTACCGGACCAAGGCAAGCGTGGAAGAGTTGCGCCAGACGCGCGACCCGATAACCCGGCTGGAAGGCGAGCTGATCGCGTCCGGTCTGCTGGATGATCGCGCCGCTTTGCTCGCGCAGATCGAGGCTGAAGTGGCGCAGGCAGTCCGGTTCGCCGACGCGAGTCCGTATCCGGCGGACGAAGAGCTGGGCCGGGACGTTTACGCATGAAGGAAGCAAATATGCGCGAAATCACATTCAGGGATGCCATTCGGGAGGCGCTTACCGAGGAAATGGAGCGGCAACCCGGGATGATCATCATCGGCGAAGACCTGTTGCCGGGTGGCGGCTCGTTCGGCGTGCACCTCGGCATGGGTGAGCGTTTCGGCGCGCGCATCTTCGAATCCCCGATCTCCGAGGCCTCGATCGTCGGTGTTGCGCTGGGTGCCGCAATGACCGGAGGCCCGGTGGTGGCTGAAATCATGTACTCGGATTTCATGGCGGTCTGCATGGACGAGATCGTCAACCAGGCCGCCAAGATCCGTTACATGACCGGCGGTCAGGCGCGTGTGCCACTCGTGATTCGTTCTCCGATTGGCATGACCAGGGGCGTGGCGGCCCAGCACTCCCAATCGCTCGAAGCCTGGTTTGCGCATATACCGGGATTGCGCGTGGCAATGCCTTCCACCCCGGCGGATGCCAAAGGTCTACTGAAAACGGCGCTGCGCGGCGTTGATCCGGTCATATTCCTTGAACCCAAACTGCTGTACGGAACCAAGGGACCGGTATCGGACGACCCCGATCTGCTGCTTCCATTTGGCCTGGCGGCAGTGGTGCGAGAAGGCTCCGACCTAAGCATCGTGGCCACCGGCCTGATGGTGTCGCGCGCGCTGGAGGCCGCGACATTGCTGCAAGACTCGGGAGTCTCGGTCGAGATAGTCGACCCTCGCACGGTTTCGCCGATCGACTGGGAAACTATCTTCGCGTCGGTCGACAAGACTGGTCGTGTGCTGGTCGTTAACGAAGCGACGCTGGTGTGTTCGGTCGCGTCAGAGATCGCGGCCACCATCGGCGAGCAGCGTTTTGCTTCGCTCGATGGGCCGGTGCGCCGCATCGGTTCACCCTTTGTGCCCAAGCCGTCGACGCCGGGGCTGGAGAAGCTGGCCTATCCGTCGGTGGATGGGATCGTGCGGGTCGCGAAAGAAATGATGCCGCGCAAGCGGACCAACTGAAGAATCCCAGGAGAGACCATGCATCGGGTTGCGGACAAGATTGTTTTGGTGACGGGCGCGGCAAGCGGACTCGGGGAAGCCAGCGCCCGACTGCTGGCGCGTGAAGGCGCGACCGTCGTTCTGACCGACCTGAACGAAGCGGCAGGCAAGCGCGTTCTGGCCGGCATTGAGGCCGAGGGCGGCAGTGGAATGTATGCCAATCTCGACGTTACACAGGAAGACCAATGGACCAGCGTCATGGCGGTGATAAAGCAACGTTTCGCTCGCCTGAATGTGGTGGTGAACTGCGCTGGCACCAACATAGCGCGATCCTTTCCTACCGACACCACACTGGCTGATTGGCGTCAACTGATGGCGGTCAATCTCGACGGCGTGTTCCTTGGCACAAAACACTCTCTGGTGGCGATGCAGGCGAGCGACCCGGTCAACGGCTCGATCATCAACATCTCGTCCATCATGGGTCTGATCGGCATGCCCGGCATCGCCGCTTACAACGCGTCCAAGGGAGGTGTTCGCCTGTATAGCAAATCGGTCGCGCTTTCCTGTGCCGAGCGGCGTTTGAATATTCGCGTCAACACCATCCATCCGGGCTTTATCGACACGCCGCTGCTGCGCACGGCGATGGCCCGCTTCGACGACCCCGAAGAAGGCCGTCGCGTGTATGACGCGCTTGCGCCCGTGGGCCGTCTCGGCACGCCGGACGACATTGCTTATGGCGTCCTGTACCTCGCATCGGACGAATCGAAATTCGTCACCGGCTCGGAGCTGGTGATCGACGGCGGATACACGGCGCGTTGACGGTGTGCCCGTTTTAACCAGGAGACAAAATGATCTATGAACTACGCATTTACCGCGCCCTTCCGGGCCGTATGCCGGCCCTGCTGAAGCGCTTTGAGACCAAGACACTCAAGATATGGGAGCGGCTCGGAATACGTCAGGGCGGTTTCTGGACCACGCTGATTGGCCCATCGCATCTCGAATTGACCTACATGCTGGTTTGGGAATCGATGGACCAGCGGCAACGCAAGTGGGACGAATTCCAGGCTGATCCGGAATGGCTGGAGGCCTGGGCGGAATCCGAAAAAGACGGCATCATCGTCGGCAACGTCGCCAGCTCGTTCTTGAGCCCGACCAAGTTCTCCGTGCTTCGGTAGGCGACGGTGACAATCACATGACTGCACAGATTTCTCCGGTCTGGTTTATCACCGGCTGCTCAAGCGGTTTCGGTCACGAACTTGCACGGCTGGTGCTGGCGCGTGGCTGGCGTGCCGTGGTCACGGCGCGCGACAAATCGCGCGTCGCCGACCTGGCGCACGGCGCTGGCACGCGTGCCCTGGCGCTCGATCTCGATGTGACCGACGCCGGGCAGATCGCCGCCGCGGTGACGGCTGCGCAGGCGCACTTCGGGCGCATCGACGTGCTTGTCAACAATGCCGGCTATGGCTACCAGGCGTCGGTCGAGGAAGGCGAGGAGGCGCAAATCCGTGCCATGTTCGAAGCCAACGTGTTTGGCCTGTTCGCGATGACCCGCGCGGTGCTGCCTGGCATGCGAGCACAACGCAGCGGTCACGTGATAAACATCAGCTCGGTTGCCGGTTTGATTGGACTGCCGGGTTCCGGCTACTACGCCGCTTCCAAACACGCGGTCGAGGGTTGGTCGGATGCGCTGGCAGGCGAGGTAAAGCCACTGGGCATCCAGGTTACCTGTGTCGAACCGGGGCCGTTCCGTACCGATTTTGCCGGGCGTTCGCTCAGGCAGACCCAGAGCCGGATAACCGACTATGCCGGCACCGCCGGTGTGCGCCTGACCGGTACCGCCCAGGCCAGTGGCGTCCAGCCCGGTGACCCGGTTCGGGCTGCCGAAGCCATGATCCACGTCACGCAGATCTTGAATCCGCCGCGTTATCTGGTTCTGGGTGCGTTTGGGGTTGCGGCAGTCACAAACAAGCTGCAGTCGACGCTGACGGAGATCGAGGCTTGGCGTGAGACTGGTGTGGCAACGGATTTCCCGCCTGACTGAATGCAGCGGTGCCAAGGCAGGGTTTGCCCTAGCTTATTTTTTAAATGGTCTGACAATACAATTAATCAACATTTTCCAGTTGGTAGCTGACTGGACCAAAGGAGACCAAGGATGACAAGTCGGCGCGCCCCTGCACCTGTAGTCCGCCTGCTAGCGTTTTTGATGGTTATGGCGCTGGTACTTGCCGCCGGTCCGGTTTTCGCCCAGGCGGCCGCGGACCCGTTTCCCTCGAAGCCTATTCGCATCGTGGTGCCTTTTGGTCCGGGCAGTGGCACCGATACCGCAACCCGCATACTGGGCCAACACCTGGAAACCGCGCTGAAGCAGAGTGTCGTCACCGACAACCGGCCCGGCGCCAGCGGCTCGATCGCCGCCACCGCGGTCGCGCGCGCCGTACCCGATGGCTACACCTTGCTGATGGGAACCAACTCGACGCACGGTGCCAATCCGGGGCTGTTCACCAAGTTGACCTACGATCCGGTGCGCGATTTCGTGCCTATCGGTCTGGTCGGCATATTTTCCAGCTTCCTGGTGGTCAACCCTGCCTTGCCGGTGCGCACGGCAGCCGAACTGGTGGCCTACGGCAAGGCGAATCCGAAGGCATTGAGTTTTGCGGCCGGCAGCACGTCGAGCCTGATGATGGGCGAGATGTTCAGCCGCGGTGTCGGCATCGAAATGCTGCGCGTGCCTTATACCGGCAATCCTCCCGGCATTACCGACGTGATCGCCGGCCGGGTGTCGGTTATGTTCCCGGATATTTCATCGAGCATTGCGCATGTGAAATCCGGCACGCTGCGTGCGCTGGCGGTGGTGACGTTGGGTGAGCGCAGCCCGCTGGCGCCGGAGCTGCCGACGGTGGCCGAAACGGTGCTGCCGAATTTCCATTTCATCGGCTGGGTCGGTCTGTTCGCGCCGGCCGGTACACCGCCGGCGATTGTCACCAAGCTGGCCGCGGAAGTGCAGAAGGTCCTCGCCATGCCAGACGTTGGCCAGCGTTTCCAGCAGCTTGGCGCCGAGGTGAAGTGGATGGGCCCGTCCGAGTTTCGTACCTTCGTGGTTAGCGAGGTCGCACGGCTGCCGAAGATATTGAGCGACATCGGCGTGGTGCCGCAGTAAACAAAATGGCATTGCATCCGGTCATTCAGACAGCGCTGGCGGCGGCCGAAGGTATACCGCCGTACCACGAGCTGCCCATCGCGCAGGCGCGCGCGCAGGCAAAGCTGGGTTATCCCGCAATTAGCGCGCCGGTGCCGGTTGGCGCGGTTCGCAACCTGGATATGCCCGGCCCGGCGGGTGTAATTGCGCTGCGCGTTTATTCGCCGCCCGGCGTTGGGCCGCATCCGGTCGTGGTCTTTTTTCACGGCAGCGGTTTCGTATTACTCGACCTTGATACGCATGACGATATCTGCCGCCGGCTGTGCGTGGGGTCGTCATCGATGGTCGTGTCGGTGGACTATCGCCTGGCGCCGGAGCACAAGTATCCCGCCGCGCCGGATGATTGCCTGGCGGCGACGCGCTGGGTGGCCACACACGCGCAACAGCTTGGCGGCGACCCGACGCGTATGGTTGTCGCCGGCGATAGCGCGGGGGGCTGTCTGGCCGCAGTAACGGCGCTCAGAATCCGCGACGAGGGCGGTCCGCCTTTGCGCGGACAGTTGATGTTTTATCCGGTCACCGATTACCCTTCCGAGCCGAGCCACTCGTACACCGCGTTCGGCACCGGTTTCGGCTTGACGCATAGTGGCATGTTGTGGTTCTGGGACCAATACCTGGCGCACCCATCGGCGGCTAGCCACCACCATGCCTCGCCACTTCGCGTGCCCTCAGCCACCGGCTTGCCTGGCGCTTGCGTATTGACGGCTGAATACGACGTGCTGCGCGACGAGGGCGAGCTGTTCGCGCAGCGCCTGCGCGCGGCTGGTGTACCGGCGTACTTGCGGCGTTGTGCCGGCATGAACCATGGCTTCCTGAAATACACCGGCGTCATTGAGGAGGCGGACGCCGCCATGGCGGACGCCTGCGCCTGGCTCGCGAGCGTCTTTCAAGCCGTGGTCGAACCTATCAAGTGCTAGACGCCATGCTGGACATCACTCCCGTCACCGTTCCCAAGGCAGCCGATGTGCTGGCTGGAATCTTGCGCGAGAAGATTCTCGGCGGGCAAATGGACGAGGGTATGCCGTTGCCAAAGGAACGTGAGCTCGGAGCCCAGGCTGGCCTGTCGCGCGCTTCGGTGCGCGAGGCCTTGCGTATCCTGGAGGGCGAGGGCCTGATTGCCACGCGCACCGGACGCAACGGCGGTTCCGCGGTGTTGCGCCCGAGCAGCGCGACGATCGAACGTTCGATTGGCATCTTCATTCGCGGCCAGCGCATTCGCATGGAAGCGGTGCTCGAAACCCGCGCCGCGATCGAGTCGCCATCGGCGCGTTTTGCGGCCCAGCACCGCAGCGACGCGGATCTGGAAGAAATCGACAGGTGCCACGTCAAACTTGAACAGGCATCCGCGGCCGGCGACATTCCGGCCTATGTGCGTGCCAATCTGGACTGGCATGTGCAAGTCGTGCGCGCCAGCCATAACGAACTCTTGATCGCGTTTATTTCCGCGATTTCACAGGCGATGTATGCAGCGACCGATCTGGATGGATTCAACTCGGTCGAGATACGCAATGCGGTGATAAAGGCGCACCGCCGGGTGATGGATGCCATTCAGGCGCGCGATGGCGACGCTGCGGCACGGCGAATGGGCCGCCATGTCGCCGCGTACATCAGCGACGTACAGCTCACGCAACACAAACATGACGGCTCAGCGCCGAAGGAGATCTAATGGCAGGCATAGTTGGTATTGATGTCGGTGGAACTTTTACCGACCTTTTTTATTCGGGTGATTCCGAGCGGCCACACCTAATCTTGAAGGTGCCTTCCACGCCGCAGGATCCGTCGGTCGGCTTGCTGAACGCGCTGAAGGCAGCCGGCCTGAAACCGGATGCGCTGGACGCGATATTGCACGGTACAACTATCGCCACCAACGCGGTGATTGAACGCCGCGGCGCCAGGTGCGCGTTGATTACCACCACCGGTTTTCGCGATCTGATCGAACTCGGGCGGCGCGACCGG
The DNA here is from genome assembly GCA_031403955.1 of Betaproteobacteria bacterium. Lineage (GTDB taxonomy): Bacteria > Pseudomonadota > Gammaproteobacteria > Burkholderiales > Burkholderiaceae_C > CAISIP01. The sequence continues at coordinate 14,936 of JANNGR010000346.1, read as the reverse complement.
CCCAATATGTATGGTCTCGAAGGCACGCACGAACCGCTGGTGCCGCGTGAGCTGCGTTTTGAAGTCGATGAGCGGCTCGACTTTGAGGGCAATGTGCTGGTGCCGCTTGATGTCGAGGCTTTGAGTGTCATCGGCAACACCTTGAAGGCGTTGAACGTTGAATCGGTCGTAATTGCCTTCCTGCATGCCTATGCCAATCCAGCGCACGAACTGCAGGCGCAGGCCGTGCTGGCGAAAATCAATCCGGCCTGGGAACTCGTCACCGCGACTTCCGTGGTGCGCGAGTATTACGAGTTCGAACGCACCAGCACGGCGGTGGTGCAGGGTTACCTGCAGCCACTGGTTGCGCGTTACGCAAAAAACCTGGCGCGCCAGCTCAGCACCTGGGGTTATGAGCGCGATATCGCCATCATGCAGTCCAATGGCGGCGTGGCGCCGCTGCGCCAACTGGGACAACGCTCCGCCTATATCGTGCGTTCCGGCCCCGCCGCCGGTGTGATGGCGGCAGCGCGGCTGGCGGGCGAGGCCGGCTTCACGCACATCATCACGGCCGACATGGGCGGCACCAGCTTCGACGTTGCGGTGGTGATTAACGGCGAGCCGAAGGTGGCGGAGATCACCAATCTCGATTTCCGCATTCCGCTGCGCCTGCCGATGATCGATGTGCACACCATCGGCGCGGGCGGCGGCAGCATCGCCTACCAGGATCGAGGCGGCATGCTGCTGGTGGGGCCGCGCAGCGCGGGTGCGGTGCCGGGTCCGGTGGCCTACCGGCGCGGCGGCACCGAACCTACCGTTACCGATGCCAACGTGGTGCTGGGACGCATCAATCCGGGTAGCCTGATGAATGGCACCGACGCCGCTCTGGATGTAGAAGGCGCGCGCGCCGCGGTTCAGCGTTTGGGCACGCAACTCGGCCTGGGACTGGAGCAAACCGCCGAGGCGATCCTGGCGGTGGTCAATCAGCGCATGGCCGGACGCATCCGCTTGATGTCGATCGAGCGTGGCCTCGATCCACGCGATTTTGCGATGGTCGCTTTTGGTGGCGCCGGGCCGCTGCACGGTGGCGCGCTGATCCGTGAAGTCGGCATCAGCACCATGCTGGTGCCACTCTATCCGGGTGTGTTGTGCGCGCTTGGCTGCGCCTATGCCGACTTGCGTTACGACATATCGCAAACCATCGAGAAGCGCCTCGACAAACTGGCGCCGGGCGAACTGGCGGCAATCATTACACGGCAGCGAGCGCAGGGGCAGCAACAACTCAACGAAAGCCAGGTGCCAATCGACGTTACCACCATCACCCATGCCGCCGACATGGCCTATGCCGGCCAGATCCATTCACTGCGCGTGATGATCGAGGCCGACTGGGACACTGGGCGCCTGGAGCAGGCCTTCGGCGACGTATACCGCGCCACCTTCGGCAACACGCTGGTCGGCATGGCGGTAGTGATGGTCAACCTTCGCACGATTGCGGTTGGTACACGCACCAACGTCGCTCTGCCTCAAGCGAGCAGCACGGCAAGCGGCACGCCGCAGCCAAAATCGCGCCGGCCGGTCCACTTCAACGGTTGGCACGATACGCCGGTTTATATGCGCGGCGATTTGGCGCCCGGAATGCGTTTCGATGGTCCGGCGATCATTGAGCAAAGTGATACCACGACTGTCGTTGAACCCGGCATGGACGTGGTGGTCGACTTGAAGGGCAACTTGTTGGTAAAGGTGAAATCATGAATCCAGTAACTTTGGCCGTGGTGCGCGGCAGCTTGGAACAAATCGCCGACGAGATGGATCTGCACCTGATCCACGCGGCAATCTCTCCGATCATTTCGGAAACCAACGACTGCGCCAACGGCATCTTCCACCCGACCACGGGGGAGACCATCGCGCAGGGCCGTTACGGCTTGCCGGTGTTCCTGGCCTACATGCAGTTCACGGTGCAAAAGGTGATCGAGCTGGCGCGTGAAGACGGCGGTTTCAAACCCGGCGACATGTGGATACTGAACGAGCCCTACATCGGCGGCAGCCACCTGCAGGACGTGCAATTGATTGCGCCGGTGTTTGTAGACGGCGAACTGTTCGCGGTGATGGCGACTACCGGGCACTGGATGGACATCGGCGGCAACGTGCCCGGAGGTTGGGCGCCAAAGGCCACCGAGATTCACCAGGAAGGCATCATCATCCCACCGGTGCTGCTGTACAACGAAGGCAAGATCAACAAGGCGCTGGTGAGCATGTTCAAGGCCAATGTGCGCCTGCCGACCGAAATCGCCGGTGACCTGGCCGCCATGTCGAATGTGTTTTCAGTCGGTACGCGCGGCATCGAGGCGCTGGTAAAACGGTATGGGCGCCAGGTGCTGGGTGAGTGCCTGGATGAAATGATTGCCTACTCGGAACGTCAGATGCGGTCCTACATCGCCGACCTGCCCGACGGCACCTACTCGTTCGAAGACTATTTCGATAACGACGGCATCGTCGATGAACCGATCCGCATCAGCCTGGCGGTAACCGTGACGGGCGAAGAAATGCTGTTCGATTTCACCGGCACCGGCCCCACCTCGCGCGGCCCGGTCAACATGTCGCGCAATACCACGTTGTCGTCGTGTTACGTGGCTATCAAGCACATATTTCCCGATGTGCCGGTCAACGGCGGCACCTTCCGGCCGATCCATTTCAATTTGCCCAAAAACACCTTGCTATCGGCCGAATATCCGGCCGCGGTGGGCGGTTACCTGGACCCGGTTGGGCGGGTTATCGACGTGGTGTTCGGTGCCATGTCCAAGGTGATTCCCGACAAGGCGCCGGCGGCATTTTTCGGCACCACCGGCGTCGTCACCATCAGCGGTACGCACCCGCGCAGCAAGAACTATTTTGTCGGCGTGTTCCCGTATCCGGGCGGTTATGGCGCGACCAAGGCCAGCGACGGCCTAATCAACGGCACGCCACCACAGTCGATGGCCAACTTCATGTCGCTCGAAATGTCCGAGCACCGTTTCCCGATCCGTTTCGATTATTTCAAGATCCGCAACGACTCCGGCGGCGCCGGCTGGCATCGCGGTGGCTGCGGCACCGAATATGGCTTCACCGCCTGGGGTGACTGCATCGTCTCGGTACTTGGGGACCGGGTTGACTATGCGCCGTTCGGCATCGTCGGCGGCGGCCCGGCGGCAGCCAACAAGGTTGAGTTCACTACCCACGGCAAAAGCTGGACGCCGGAACTGCGCAGCAAGCAGGAAAAGGAGCCGTTCGAGCCCGGTGATTCGCTTCGCACGGCGTCCCCCGGCGGCGGCGGTTTCGGCAACGCTTTCGAACGTGATCTGGCGGCGGTCGAGCGCGACCTGAATGGCGGCTATATCAGCCGCGAGAGCGCCGAAACCAAATACGGCGTGGTTATCGCCGAAGCGGTCGCGCTGAGTGCCGGGCACACACGCTACAAGCTTGATGCGGCGGCCAGCGTGGCACGCCGCAAGCAGATGCAGGCGCAGCCGCTCGCGGCCTGATTACAAACGGTTTCAGACCATCAAAGTCAAAGGAGTCAGGTATGGAAAACACAGGAAGCTGGGAGCTGCCGGAAGAACTGAGAATGTTCAGGGACACCGTGCGCCGCTTCATGGAACAAGAGGTCAAGCCGCTGGAAGACAAGCTGCCGCACGACGCGTATACGCTGGAGCCGGAACCGCTAAAGGCGTTGCAGAAAAAGGCGCGTGATCTTGGCTTGTGGTGCCTGGAAACGCCGGCCGAGCATGGTGGTGCTGGCCTGAACCTGCTTGGGCAGTGCGTGGCCGCGGAGGAAGCATCGAAATGCCGCATGGGCGCCTACATCGCGGGTTGCGGCGCGTTTGGCTTCGATCCCCCAAACGTGATCTGGAAGGGTACCGCGGAGCAGATCCGCAAATACGGCCGCGCCAATGTCGAGTCCGGTACCAAGGCGTTTGTGGCCATCAGCGAAGCCAGTGGCGGCTCCGACCCGGCGCGCGCAATCATGTCGCGTGCCGAGCGCAAGGGGGACCGCTACATCCTGAACGGCACCAAGGTATGGATCTCGGGCGCGGGTCAGGCCAACTGGGGCGTGTTGTTCGCCCGTGTTGGTGAAAGCAAGGGCCGCGAGGGCATCACCAGTTTTATTGTGGAGAAAGACAAGCCCGGCATCACGCTGGCCCCTATACCGGTGATCCGTTCGTATTTCCCGTACGAGGTGCATTTCCAGGACTATGAGATTCCGGTCGAAAACCGCCTGGGCGAAGAAGGGCAGGGTTTTGCATTCGCCGAAGACTGGCTGGTGCATGGCCGCGTGCCGTACGCTGCCGCGACCATCGGTATTGCGCAGGCCGCGCTCGACTTGGCCGTGGCGTGGGCCAAGCAGCGTAAAACCTTCGGCAGCCATCTGGCCGACAAGCAGGCCATACAGTGGATGATTGCCAACTCCGAAGTTGAGTTGCGCGCCGCACGCCTGCTGGTGTACCAGGCAGCCTGGAATGGCGATCTGGGACGCGACATAAAGATCGACGCATCGGTGGCCAAGTTGTACGGCACCGAAACCGCCGGCCGGGTGGTTGACCGTTGCATCCAGATTTTCGGCGGCCTGGGTGTGGCGCAGGAAATGCCCCTGGAGCGCTGGCATCGTGAGTTGCGTATCAAACGTATTGGCGAAGGCCCATCCGAAGTGCACCGGATGTTGATTTCGCGTGACCTTCTCGGCACCAAACGTGTCGCTTCCTGATCATGTCCATTGACCTTAACGTATCGGATGACGGCATAGCCCTCATCACCATCAACCGTCCGGAGCGGCTCAATGCGATGGACGCCGAGCACTACCAGGCGCTCTCAAAGGCCTGGAGCACGGTGCGTGACGATCCCTTGATCCGGGTCGCCATCGTCACCGGTGCCGGAGAGCGTTCGTTCACCACCGGCGCCGACATAAAAAGCTTCATTACCGCCCCCGCGGGGCTGGCGGAAATGTGGCTAACGCAGCGCGACCAGTTGCTTAACCGCGGGCTGGAAGTGTGGAAGCCGGTGGTGGCGGCAGTCAACGGTTATTGCCTCGGTGGCGGCATGACTTTGATGATGGCGACCGATATCCGCGTCGCTTCCACCCATTCCACCTTCAGCCTGGCGGAGGTCAAACGCGGTGTGATCCCGGGCAACGGTGGCACGCAACGCGTGCTCGACCAACTGCCGTATGCGGTTGCGATGGAAATGCTGCTGACCGGCGACGGCATCGACGCGGTGGTTGCCGAGCGTTGGGGGCTGATCAACAAGGTGGTAGCCAAAGAGGCACTGATGGAGACAGCTTTCAACTACGCGCGCCGTATCGCGGTCAACGCGCCGCTGGCGGTGCAGGCGGCGAAAGAGCTGGCGATCCGCAGCCGCGATACCGATTTGACGACCGGCTTGCGCATTGAAGCGGTCATCAACCGCATGTTGCAGTTCACCGAGGATGCGAAGGAGGGCCCGGCCGCCTTTGCTGCCAAGCGCGCGCCTGATTTCAAGGGGAAGTGACGATGGCCGCAAATTACCCGCTTGAAGGTCTGACGGTCATCGATCTGGGCCAGATTTACAACGGCCCGTACTGCACGTTCATGATGGCCATGGCTGGCGCCAACATAATCAAGATCGAGGCCAAAGGCGGCGAACATCTGCGCCGGCGCGGAGTGGTCGGCGGCGCCGCGTTGCCTTTCGCGATGCTCAACTCGAACAAGAGTTTCGCCACGCTGAACCTGAAGACCGAACGCGGCCGCGAATTGCTAAAGGAGATGGTGCGCCGGGGCGACGTGCTGGTGGAAAACTTCGCGCCCAGCGCGATGGAGCGCCTCGGCCTTGGCTACGACACATTACGGGTTATCAATCCGCGCCTGATTTACGGCGCCGGGTCCGGTTATGGCCGCACCGGTCCGAACAAGGACTACCCCGCGATGGACCTGACGGTGCAGGCTATGGCCGGCATCATGAGCGTGACCGGATACGCCGACCGGCCGCCGGTCAAGGCCGGCCCCGCGTTGTGTGACTTCTTCGGTGGTGTGCACCTGTACGGCGCCATCATGACCGCGCTGTACGAACGTGAAAAAACCGGCGTCGGCAGGCTGGTTGAAGTATCGATGCAGGAGTCGGTCTACGCGTCGCTGAGTTCCAACCTCGGACTGCATTACGGTTCAGGCAACTCGGTGCCGCCGCGCACTGGCAACCGCCATGGCGGGCTGGCCGAAGCGCCGTACAACGTCTACCCAACCAGCGACGGTTACATCGCGATCATCTGTGTCGGCGAGGTGCACTGGAAATCGCTGCTGGACGCGATGCAGCGCGCGGACTTGCAGACCGACCCGCGTTATGCCGACCTGAAGGGCCGCGTGGCGCACATGGACGAGATCGACGCGCTGGTGGGTGAATTTACCGCGCGTTTCGCCAAGAAGGAGCTGTTTGACCTGTTGATGCGCCACCGGGTGGCGTGTGCGCCGGTACGCGACCTGGACGAGGTCGTCAACGATGTGCACATGCATGCGCGCCGCGCGCTGGAATGGGTCGAGCACCCGCTGTACGGGCGTGTCTGCCTGCCGAATTCCGCGTTGCGCTTCGATGGTGTCGAGCCAATGGCAATCAAACCCAGTGGTGAACTTGGCTGTGACAACCGGGCCATCTATGGCGACTGGCTCGGCCTGAGCGACGCCGAAATCACGCAACTCACAGTGGACGAGGTGATCTGATGCGCGGAAAAGTCGTCATTGCCGGTATTGGCAACACCGAGTTTGGCAAGTTGCCGGGCCGCAGCACCTTGTCGATGAATGTCGAGGCGGTGCGCAAGGCGCTCGCCGATGCCGGCATCGAAAAGGGCCTGGTCGATGGCTTGTTCGTCAAGTTCCCGACCTCGCGCTTCGAGATGATGTATGGCCAGAAGCTGGCCGAGACGCTCGGCATCGTGCCGCGTATTGGCGGTGTCTGGGACCAGGGAGGCGCCAGCAACTCCAGCATGATCGGTTACGCGGCCATGGCGATCGAGGCCGGGCAGTGCGACGTTGCACTGGTGTGCCTGGCCGACAACCCGGCCACCGGTTCTCGCCAGGCGTACGAAAAAGCCTGGGGCGACGACAGCGTTTACGGTTGGTTCGGCACGCCGGCCGGCTACGCGATGATCGCGCGCCGCCACATGGGCCAGTTCGGTACCACGAGTGATCAACTCGGCGCAATTGCGGTGGCGTGCCGCAAACACGGCGCCGCGAATCCGAAAGCGCAATTGCGCAAGCCGTTGACGCTGGATCAATATCGCGTCTCACGCATGATTGTCGCGCCGTTGCGCCGTGACGATTGTTGCCTGGTGTCCGATGGCGCTGCGGCGGTGGTGGTGATGAGCGCGCAGCGCGCCAAAGAGTTGGGTGTTGCCAAACCGGTGCCTATCCTGGGCTTCGGCCAGGGCCAGACATCGTGGGAAGTGGCGCTGCGGCCGGACCTGACAACTACGGCAGCGAAGATTTCGGCCCACACCGCTTTCAAGATGGCCGGCATGGCGCCCAAGGATATCGATGTCGCGCAAATCTATGACTGCTTCACGATTGCCGCGTTGATGACGCTGGAGGACTATGGCTTTTGCGCCAAAGGCGAGGGCGGTCATTTTGTCGAAGACGGGCGAATCGAGATTGGTGGCGATCTGCCAATCAATACGGCCGGCGGCCTGTTGTCGGAAACCGGCATGCCGGGCCTGCAACTGGTGATCGAAGGCGTGCGCCAGCTGCGTGGTGATGGGGTGAACCAGGTCAAGGGTGCGCGTACCTGTGCCGTCAGCAACCAGGGCGGCATCATGCATACCCATTCGACGCTGCTGCTCGGAACCTGAGGAACGGACAACGATATGGAAAAAACCGCAATCCCGGCCCCGGCACCCGAACGTGATGCGCTCAACACACCTTACTGGGACAGCCTGGCCCAGGGCGCGTTGTCGTTCCAGCATTGCAATGCCTGCGGCCATGCGTGGTTGCCGGCGCGCAGCGAATGCCCGCATTGCCTGGAGGCCGACTGGCGCTGGCAAAAAGCCACCGGTGGGGCAAAGTTGATCAGCTGGGTGGTGTACCACATGGCTTACCACCCGGCTTTTGAGAATCGACTGCCATATGCCGTGGCGATCGTCGAGCTCGACGAAGGCCCACGAATGATCAGCAACGTGGTCGGGGCGATTGATGCCGAATCGCTAAAGATCGACCAGCGCTTGCGGCTGGTGATTGAAGACGAAGGCGGCACAGCGGTGGCGCGTTTCGCGCCGGCCAACACGCCACTTGGCGCATGAAAGAGGTTGCCATGCAAGTTTCAAAAAAAATGAAGTTCCTGTTTCTGGGGCTTCTCGCCAGCAGCCAGTTGGCATTCGGACAAAGCACGAATTTTCCGTCCAAGTCGCTGAAAATTGTCGTGCCAACCTCGCCCGGTAGCGGTTCCGATACTACCGCTCGCTACTTCGGTGAACAGCTCGCGACCGCTCTCGGCCAGCCAGTGGTCATCGACAACCGGCCCGGCGCCAACGGCACGATAGCTGTGATGGCGGTGAAGCAGGCGCCGGCCGACGGTTACACGATATTCCTCGGCACCAATACGCATATGGCGGTGAACCCTAGCGTCGTCAAGGATCTTCCTTACGATCCGATCAAGGATTTCAAACCGTTGACCGGTCTGGCGCGCGGCATGATGGTACTGATCGCGTCGCCCAACGCGAAGGTGAACAATGTTGCCGAATTTGTAAGCGCCGCAAAAAGCGCGAAGCAGTTGCTGAATGTGGGCTCCTACACCGCCGGCTTTCGCCTGTCGGCGGAATGGTTCGCCAGCACAACCGGCACAAAACACGTCAATATCATGTACAAAGGCGCGCCGGAAGTATTCGTTGCGCTGATGGGCGATCAACTGGACTGGGCGGTCAGCGACCTGATTGCCGCCATGCCGCAGGTCAAAGCCGGCAAGTTGAGGGCGCTGGCGGTATCGGGCGACAAGCGCCACCCGGACTACCCGGAAGTCCCGACCATAAAGGAGAGCGGTTACCCGGACTATGTGAACTACACCTGGACCTCGATGTATATCCGTTCCGAGACGCCGGATGCGGTCACCGCCAAACTGGTCGATACGATGCAAAAGATTCTCGCCACCGCGAGTGCGCGGGAGTTCATCGCAAAGATCGGCTCGGACCCGATGGCGTTGTCACCGGCGGACATGCGCAAGTTCCAGATCAGCGAAACCGAACGATTCCGCCGCATAGCGGAGGTAGCCGGCATAAAACCTGAATAGATTCAAACCCACCACACCCGACACCCGTTCATTCACCCAAGGAGACAAACATGAAAGCATTCAACAAACTGGCCGGCATGGCCGTGTTGGCAGGAGCTGCCGCACTGAGCCCGACAGCCTACTCGCAGCAGGGGCCGATAAAAATCGGCGCGCTCAACCCCTATAGTGGTCCAATGGCCCTGTACGGTACCGAGGTGACGCGCGGTTACGAACTGGCCGTGGACCAGGTCAATGCCGCAGGTGGCATCAATGGCCGAAAAATTGAACTCGTGCGCGGCGACGTAACCAATCCGCAACAGGGTATCGCCACGGTCGAGCAACTCGCGACCAAGGACAAGGTCGATATGTTCCTCGGCACCTATGTGAGCGGCATTTCGCTCACGGCCAGCGATGCCGCCTTGCGTTACAACAAGCTGTATTGGGAGACCAATGCGGTCGTTCAGGCCCTGACCGAGCGCGGCCTGCCCAACTTCATCCGCAGTGGCCCGGATAGTGGTGCCTTCGCAGCCACCTCGGTGGCCACGGTGCGCAACCTGATCGCACCCGCGATCAAGAAGGAGATGAAGGACCTGAAGGTCTGGCTCGAACATGAGGACTCGATCTACGGCACCTCGGTTGCGCAGGGTCAAAAGCGCATGCTCGAGGCATTCGGCACCAAGGTGGTCGGTGTCGGCGCGCATTCGGCGCGCACCATCGACCTGAACGACACCGTGCTGCGTGCCAAGCAGACCAATCCGGATATCGTGATCCAAACCGGTTATGTGCCGGATGGCAACCTGCTGATGCGCACCATGCGCGAGCAGGGCTTGAAGCCGGCGGCGATGTTGTGGGTGGGAACTGGCGACACACCGGAGACGCTGGAGGCGGTCGGTGCCGCTTCTGTGGAGGGCGTGCTGGTGATCGGTTATCCGCGCAACGACATAACGGACAAGTTTGGCCCTGGCAACAAGGAGTATCTGGCGGCCTACCGCGCCAAGTACAAGGCTGATCCGATTGCACCGCAAGGCATGGCTGCCTACTCGGGAACGCAGATCCTGTTCGAGGCGCTCAAGGCCGCCGGCAGCACCGATCCGGAAAAGGTGCGTGCCGCCGCGGCCAAGCTGGACAAGCCTGACAACACCTATGCGTCTGGCTTCGGCGCCAAGTTCGACAAGAACTTCCAGAATGTTCGTGCGCAGTTCACCACCTCGCAGTGGCAGAGTGGCAAGATGGTCACCGTGTTCCCGAAGGACGCGGTTGTTCCTGGTGTGACGCTGAAGCCGCTCGGACGGCCCTGAAATCGTCCGGCTCGAACCGGTGTCCGGCAGCGACCTGCCGCCGGAGCTCGGGCTGGCCGCCATTTGAATCTCTCATCAGCCATGACCCACCTCGTCGCTTGTATGGACGTATGGGCGCCGGTGGTGCGCGACGTGGTGTGCCGTAGCGCCCCGCCCGAGTTGGAGTTACGTTTTGCCGCGTCCTACGACAAGGCCGAGCAGATGGCGCTGGCGGAGCATGCCGAATTCCTTGTTCCTGGATTTGCCGCGGTGAATGCATCGATGCTGGAGCACGCACGCAAGCTTCGCATGATCCAGAAATGGGGCATTGGCATTGACAGCATCGACCTGGATGCCGTGCGCCGCAAAGGGGTGGCGCTGGCGATCACGGCCGGTTCGAATGCCGCGCCGGTGGCCGAACTGGCGATTGCGCTGATGCTGGCGGTGTACCGCCGCATACCCTATGTCAACCGCGCGATGCGCGAGGGCCGCTGGCCGACGCCCGAGATGCGCGAGACCTGTTACCAGATTACCGGAAAAACCGTGGGACTGGTGGGCTTTGGCAACATCGGCCGCATGCTGGCACGCCGTTTGCGCGGATTCGAGGCGCGGGTGGTCTATTTCGACACCCAACGCGCGGATGGAGAAACCGAACGCGCGCTGGGCGTGGGTTATGCGCCGCTGCAGGAGGTGTTGGCGCGCAGTGACATCCTTAGCCTGCATGCGCCATTGACGGCGCAAACAGCCAGGATGATCAACGCCACATCGATTGCGTCGATGAAGGACGGCGCGGTCCTGATCAACACCTCACGCGGCGGCCTGGTCGACGAAAAGGCGCTGTTTGAGGCTCTGGTTAGCGGCAAACTGCGCGGCGCCGGACTCGACGCTTTTGACCCGGAGCCTCCGGCCGTGGACAACCCGCTTTTTACGCTCGACCAGGTGGTTGTCACGCCGCACGCCGGTGGCGGCGTGTTCGACAACGTCGAGCACGTGGCGCGCCATGCCCTGGGCAACATCATGCGCTTCCTGCGTGGCGAACCGATTGCCAGCGCGGATGTCGTGATTGCGGCTCCCGCGTCGGCATGACCCGGCACGACAAACCGCGCCACCCATCCCCCACTGGAACAAGGTTATGCCCGAACTGATTCTTCACCACTTTCTGACGTCCCCGTTTTCAGAAAAGATCCGCTTGGTTCTGGGGTACAAGAAGTTGGCCTGGAAATCGGTGATCGTGCCCGCCATCATGCCCAAGCCCGATTTGCTGGTGCTCACGGGTGGTTATCGCAAGACGCCGGTGCTGCAGGTGGGTGCCGATATTTATTGCGATACCGCGCTGATCTGCGATGTGTTGGAACACCTGCAGCCCATCCCCACCTTGTACCCGGAACCGAACAAAGGGCTGGCGCGCGCGCTGGCGCAATGGGCTGACAGCACGCTGTTCTGGGCCGCGGTGATCCATGACCAGGGCCCGGCAGGGGCAGTGCGAAAGTTTGGCGGTGCACCGCCCGAAGTGGCGCAGGCCGTGCTGGCCGATCGCCAGGCCATGGGACTGGACCTAACGCAGCTCAATCCCGCCGATGCGACTGGCGCCTACAAGTCGTATTTGCGTCGCCTGTCGGACATGCTTCACCAGCAACCCTTTTTGCTCGGCGCGCAACCATGTATCGCCGACTTCTCGGCCTACCACGCGTTATGGCTGGCGCATATCCGCACGACGACGGTGCAGGATATCCTGCAGCACACGCCGCTCATCAAGGACTGGCTGGACCGGATGCGCGTTATCGGCCACGGCAGTGCAGAGAATATCGATGCACAGCAGGCGATTGCCATTGCGGCACAGGCCGAACCAGCGCCGATTGGCCAAGGCCTGTTGCGCGACAGCACGTTCCAGGATGAACACGGCATAACGCTGGGCAGCCAGGTTCGCATTGCCGCCGAGAGCTTCGGCCTGGAGCCAACCGAAGGCAGTTTGATTGCCGCCACCCGCACGCACTACAGCTTGCGCCGCACGGACGGACCGGCCGGCAGCGTGCATGTTCACTTCCCGCGTGTCGGTTATGTGCTAAAGAAGTTGGAACATTGAAGCCATGGCCGAGCTGATTCTTCACCATTTCCTGGCTTCTCCGTTCTCGGAGAAGGTCCGCCTGATCCTTGGCTACAAAGGGCTGGCCTGGAAGTCGGTGCTCGTCCCTTCCATCATGCCCAAGCCCGATGTGGTGGCGCTCACCGGGGGTTATCGCAGGACGCCTTTTCTGCAGATTGGCGCAGACATCTATTGCGACACTGCGCTGATCTGCGATGTCCTGGAACAATTACAACCGGTGCCGACCCTTTACCCGGATCCGGGCCAGACCGACCTGGCCCGCATCCTGGCGCAATGGGCCGACAGTACGCTGTTTTGGGCTGCCGTTACCTACAACCGTGGTCCCAAAGGGGCTGGTTCCAACTTTGGCGGTGGCTCGCCCGAACCGCCCGCAGCCATCCATGCAGACCGCAAGGCCATGGGTTTCAATGTGGAGTGGCTGCGACCGGCCGATGCCGCACCCGCCTACCAGTCCTATTTGCGGCGCCTGTCGGGCCTGCTCCAGAACCAGCCGTACCTGCTGGGCAACAAGCCCTGTAGCGCCGACTTCTGCGCCTACCATCCGCTTTGGCTGGTACACCTGCGCGCGCCCGCTGCGGTGGACATCCTGCAGCACACCCCGGCCATCAAGGCATGGCTGGACCGCATGCAGGCGATTGGCCACGGCAGCATGGAAATGTTTGATGCCACGCAAGCCATCGCGACCGCGGCCAAGGCGCAAGCCTCGTCCCCGGGCCAGGGCCTGTTGCGCGACAGCTCGTTTCAGGACGAACACGGCATAACGTTGGGCAGCCGCGTCACCGTCACGGCGGAAAGCTTCGGGCCAGAGCCAACGGCTGGAGAACTGATCGCCGCGACCCGTACCCACTACAGCCTGAGCCGCACCGACGACCGCGCCGGAACCGTGCATGTGCATTTCCCGCGGATTGGTTATGTACTCAAATCAGCCGAACAATAAAGCGCCCATCATTGGGGGAGACAAAAATGTCAAAGCTGCTTAGTGCCGGACAGATCGAGAAATACAAGAGTGATGGATTCGTGTATCCGGTCGATGTAATGTCTCGTGAAGACGCGCAACGCTATTTGCAACAGCTTGAAGCGGCTGAAGCTGTGCAGGGGAAATTGCTGGTCAAAGGATCGAATTTCAAACCACATCTGCTTTTTAAATGGGCTGACGAATTGGCACATCATCCAAAAATACTGGATGCGGTTGAGGACCTGATCGGGCCTGACATTCGTCTTCTTTCCTCAACCGTTTTCCCCAAGAAACCGGGAGATGGAACTTTCGTGGACTGGCATCAGGATGGAACCTATTTCGCCTTGCAGCCCGACGATCTGCAGGTCGCGGCCTGGGTAGCGCTCAGCGCGGCTCCGATCGATTCCGGATGTATGGAAATGGCGCTTGGATCACACAAACTCGGCCAGCTCAGCCATGCGGAAGTGAGCTCCGACAAGCATATGCTGTCGCTGGGGCAAACCGTCAATAGCCCGTTCAGGAAGGACAACACGGAATTCATGCCGCTTGAGCCGGGGCAGATGTCGCTGCATCACACCCATACGATTCACCGTTCGGCGCCAAACACCACCTCTTTCCGGCGCGTGGGGGTTACGCTTACCTACGTACCGGCCCATGTGGCTGTGAGAGCCAGTGTGAAGCCAAGTGCCGCATTGGTTCGGGGCACCGATAGCTGGCATCATTTTCAGGATGAGCCTCGTCCTCAGATTGAATTCGGTGAAAAGGAACGTGAGTTCCAGCAATATGCCAATTCCCTGTTCAGGGCCATCTACGACGAGGAAAGACCGCGCTACCAGCGAGCAAAGACGTGAATAACAATGACCATTTCTGAAAACAAAGATGGATGACTACTGGGTTGACAAAGCGGCGGTAGTGACCGGGGGCGCACGGGGTCAAGGTTCGTCCATAACCATGATGCTGGTGGGCGCCGGGGCGCATGTGTATGTCATGGACAACCTGCCATCGAGCGATTCTGCCTGGCAGAAATTGCGCGAATCTTCAATCAGCCAGCCCGGGACGCTGACTTGCCTGGAGCTGGACGTTGCACGGCCACAATCGTGGGAGGCCGTAGTTGAAATGATTCAGACCGGCAACCGGGCTTTAGGTGGCCTGGTTAACAATGCCGGCATTACAGGGGTCAGAAACACCGTTACCAAGGCGTCTCTCGAAGAATGGGAGCAGGTCCTGCGCATCAACCTGACCGGTGCTGTGTGGAACTGTCGACCCCGACGTTGGATCGGCGCGGTCCATTTTTGTTTTGTTTGAATTAGTCGTGGGAGGATGGTGATGATGGCAACCATTGAGGAACGAGTCTTCGACATTGTCGCTGAAC
>JANNGR010000345.1:0-4903 GCA_031403955.1 Betaproteobacteria bacterium | reverse complement strand
GCCCAACGCCAAAGCTAAGCCGAGGGCCCGCCGGAGGCGGGACTGTCGGCTTGAGCGCCTTTTGTGCGCCCAGCATGGGCGCGAACTTATGGGGTGAAAGTCCCCTGTGGGAGAACCGAAATGGACTCATTGCGAGCAATCTTAACCACTAGCCGACGGCAAGGGCTTACCCGCGAGGGTTGGTCTGGAGGAAGCCCGAGTGCAAATGTGCGAGACGACGAACAGATACCGCATGGTGAAGGCCGAGGGAGTCGAGGCGAGACAAGCACATGGCAGCGAGGCCCACCGGTTCGACGCCTACGGTAAATGCGGCGTTTGTGCACTGACAGTTCGTGTCCTTACCTGGGGCTGAGCCCGTACACAAACAGTCCTGAGGGTATTTGTTCAGGGGGACGCCAAGTCCGAGGCGGTGATCGGCAAGGCCCTGGCGAGCAAAAAATTCCGCCGTTGTGATGGCGCGGTGGCCACCAAGACTGCCGCGGCCATGCCACCACCCACTGCGCCCAAACGCAGCTATGCACTGCACGAACTCAGCGCCCCGGGCATCCTGATGGATCGCAAGGCCAAGGCAGCTTATTACAAGGCATTGGGCCCGCTGCGGCGCGAGCCCTGGCTTGCGGATCTCAACGGTCCCAGTCCCGAAAACAGGTTGGTCACCGTCGCCGGCACGCCCTACGTACTTGCCAGCGCCTGCAAGAATCACGACTGTTTCGACAACAACACCTTACTGCTCTACTCGCAAGCACTGGGCGTGGTGCATGGCAAGGTCTACCAGAGCGGCAAATCGACTTTGGTCGGCGCACCGTCGCCTGTGGTGGCGAAGGAACTGGACCGGTTATGGCGGGAACAGTTCCGCAACAACCGGCAATGAAACCCGGCTCCCGTCTTCGGCATCGGCATGGTTCGCCCCGAGCCGCGGGTGAGCGGCCGGCGCCGCTGCTTGGGGCGGTCAAGCGGGATTGTCGAACAAGGCAGACAGCGCCGCGCAGGGCAGCTGGCCGTGCCGACCCGCAAACTGAAGTTCGGACCAGTCCAGGTCGGTGTCACCGGTGCGCAGCACGCCCTTGAGGCGCAGCACGCCGGGCGGCATCGTGCACAGCCAGGCGCGCAGGGCGTCCGGATCTGGCAACACACACAGCCAATGGTCAGCGCAATGGTGTCGCCGGCATTGGCTTGTATCAACTCGTCGTCGATGTTGAGCGCGCCAAAGTCGTTGACCAGCACCGCCAGCCGCTGGCCCCCGGCATGGCGCAACCAATGGTTGAGCAGCGTGGTTTTGCCGGCGCCGGGAAAAACCGCCAATCACGGTCAGTGGCAAGCGTTTGCCGGCGATTGCGAACTCAATTTCCTTGCGCTTCGAACACCCGCCCCGACAACACCGTGCCCCAGACGCGCGCACCCTTCGGCGCCATCGGATCGACACCCAGCGGGTCGTCTTCGAGCACGCAAAAATCGGCGCGTTTGCCGCATTCGACGCTGCCAATCCGATGGCCGAGCTTGAGCGTGAGGGCCTGGCCCATCGTGATGGCGTGCAAGGCCCGTGGCACACCGATACGCTCGCGCTGCCCCAAAACTCGGCCCTTGGGCGTGACGCGGTTTACGGCCCACCAGGCGGTAAACCGCGGGCTGAGCGGGGTCACCGGTGCGCCCGAATGGATGGCCAGCGGCACACCGGCCGCAAGCGCACTGGCACGGGCATCGAGCCGCATTGCATGGTCCGGGCCCAGGGTCATCTTGTGATGCCATGGGCCTCGTGGCGCAGGTGCATCCCCCAATTGGGTGGTGCGCCACCGGCCATTGCGGCGCCATATTGCGGCTTTGGCCAAGTGGGGTCTGAACCTGCCCAATGTGGCTGCGCCGAACTAAGGCGAGCCATAAGGCAAAGGTGTCGCAACGCAAAAGTGCCGCTGCACCAAAGTGGTCCAACTAAAATATCGCGGCGGGTCGAGCTACCCGTTCACTGGAGCAACCAGAGTCCCGATCACCCACCATGTCCACTTCCACACGCCCAGCCGCTAACCCCGGCTACCAGCGCATAGCTACTGAAGAGGCGTTTGCGCCGCCCGAGATGATCGAAATTTACCGCCGCATCCTGGCGGGCTCGGATGTTGATCCCGGCTTCAAAGGCTTGATGGGCTTTTACATGGACAGCCCCAGCGAGCGGGCTCAGCACATCATGCGCTGCCTGACCGATCTGGACCAGATTCGCATTGGCCACATGGACGAGGCGGGCATTGACCGCCAGGTGATTGGCCTCACCGCACCCGGCGTGCAGGTGATGGAGAAAGCCACGGCAGTGTCGTTTGCGGCGTTGGCCAACGACATGCTGTCTGACGCCGTACGCCGCCACCCCACGCGCTTTACCGGCATGATCGCCGTAGCGCCACAAGACCCGACTGCCGCCGCCAAAGAAATTGAACGCGGCGTCAACCAACTGGGTATGTACTCGGTGGTGATCAACTCGCACACCCAGGGCGAGTACCTGTCGGACCCGAAGTTTTGGGACATCTTTGCTGCCGCCGAAGCGCTGGACGCGCCGATTTACCTGCACCCCAATTCTCTGCCGCGCAACATGATCGAACCGTTCCAGGAAGCCGGTCTGGACGGCGCGATTTACGGCTTTGGGGTGGAGACTGGCTTGCACGCGCTGCGCATCATCACGGCGGGTGTGTTCGACCGCTTCCCCAAGCTGCAACTGATCATTGGACACATGGGCGAGGCCTTGCCGTTCTGGGCTTACCGGCTCGACTACATGCACCGCGCCACGGTGGCATCGCAGCGCTACGACAGCATGAAGCCGATCCAGCGCAAGCCCAGCGACTACCTGCGCGACAACTTTCACATCACCAATAGTGGTGTGGCCTGGGAGCCGGCGATCAAGTTCACCCAGTCCGTCATTGGTGCCGACCGGGTGCTGTACGCAATGGACTATCCGTATCAATACGCGGTGGACGAGGTGGTGGCGCTGGACGGCATGAGCATGAGCGCGCAGGACAAGAAGAAGTTCTTCCAGACCAACGCGGAAAAGCTGTTCAAGATCAAGCCGGTCTAAGAGGGTCTAAGAGTTGGTCGCTCGCCCACGGTCATACCAATTATTCAGGAGATATTCCTCATGCAACTCAAGCCCATCAAGCTGCTCGTCAGCCTGCTTGCCATCGCCGGATCACTCGCGGCGCAGGCCCAGACCGCTTCGACAGGCTCAGGACAGACCTGGCCGGCCCAGACCGTGCGCATCATCGTGCCCTTCACCGCCGGCACCGGCATGGACACCATTGCCCGCGCCGTTTCGCCGCGCTTGTCGGAGCGCCTGGGCCAGCCGGTGGTGGTGCAGAACATGCCCGGCGCCAGCGGCAATATTGGCGCCGACAACGTGGCCAAGGCCAACCCGGACGGCTATACCGTGCTGATGGGCGCCAACACCATGTTGATGGCCTCGCAGATTTACAAGAACGTGCCGTTCGACCCGGTGAGAGACTTCTCTTCGGTCTCGCTGGCCGCCTGGGGCACCTTGATGCTGGTGAGCAATCCCAAGACCGGCATCAAGTCGGTGCAAGACTTGGTGACCCAGGCCAAGGCCAAGCCCGGATCGATCAGCTTCGGCTCGCCCGGTGTCGGCACGCCGCACCACATGGCGATGGAATTGTTCAAGGCGAAAACCGGGTTGTTCATGCTGCATGTGCCCTACCGTGGCACGGCGGGCTATACCCAAGACCTGCTCGCGGGCGAGTTGAACGTGGGCTTTTTGCCGGTGCATATTGCCCAGGGTTTCGTCAACAGCGGCCGGCTCAACGCCTTGGCCGTGGGTAGCCCCAAGCGCCACCCGGTGGCGGCGGGCGTGGCCAGCTTCACCGAGCTGGGCATCCAGGGCGTGGAAGTTGATCTTTGGTACGCCTTCTTCGCGCCGGGCAAAACGCCGGAGCCGGTGGTGAATCGCTTGAACACCGAAATTGCGGCCATTTTGAAAACGCCTGAAGTGAGTGACTTGCTCAATCGCGCGGGCATGGACGCAGCCAGCTCCAGCAGCGCTGAATTGACGCAATTGGTCGCCAAGGACTACCCGCGCTGGGGCGACGTGATCAAGCGCAACGGCATCACGGCGGAATAGGGCGATCAGCCAATGACGAATGCAAAGGGCACACGCATCGCGGTGGTCGGCGGCGGCATTGCGGGCGGGGGCTTTGCCCTGTCGCTGCACCAGCAGGGCATCGCTTGCGAGGTGTACGAGAGCGCACCCGACGTTCTGGAGCTTGGCGTTGGCATCACCCGGCTGCCGCACGCCATGCGCGAGCTGGCGGACTTAGGCCTGTAAGCGCAGCTGGAAGCGGCGGGCATGGAAAACCTGGAGAGCGTGTTCTTCAACCGCTTTGGCCAGTACATCTACCGCGAACCGCGCGGCCGCCATGCCGGCTACCCATTGCCTGAAGTTGGCATTCACCGGGGCAAGCTGCACCGCATTTTGGTGATCTACCCCATCGTGGACAACATCAATGGGGAGCAGTTGATCAATTGGATGGCCGAGATCGAAGGCAGCGGCAGCAGCATGAACGACTGGAACAGCGGTGGCCGCATCGACGACTTTCTGCCCATCTTCAAAGACTGGCAGTTTGATTGGCTGGATGTGCCCGCCCTGATTCGCAACGCCGACCAGGTGCTGCAATACCCGATGGTGGACAAAGATCCGGTGGCGCAATCGACCTTTGGCCGCGTCACGCTGATGGGCGATGCCGCCCACCCCATGTACCCGCGCGGCTCCAACGGATCGGCGTAAGCCCTGATTGACGCCCGCACCCTGGCAGCTGAATTGGCCAGCCAGCCGGACCCCATCGCAGCCGTGGCAGCTTACGAAGCAAAGCGGCGCGATGTCACGGTACGCATAGTTGAGACCAACCGCAGCTTGCCGCCC
>JANNGR010000344.1:0-3005 GCA_031403955.1 Betaproteobacteria bacterium | reverse complement strand
CTGGCGGACTTCGAGCACGATGTGAACGAATGGAGCGCGTCATGAAGGCAATCATTGAACTGAGCCGCAAGGGCTCGATCTTCGGAGCCGTTGCGCAGCAGATCGCCACGTCTCGGCGCGGGCGCACGCCCGACTACCGTTTGAGCTTCGAGTCGGCACGCTCGTTGTTTGCCGACTTGACGCCGGCGCGCCTCGACTTACTCGATACACTGCGCCGGGCAGGTCCTAGCAGCGTATACGCCTTGGCAAAGGCGGCAGAGCGGAACTATTCCAACGTTCATACCGATGTGTCTCGCCTGGAAGAGTTGGGGCTCATTGAGCGTGCAGAAGACGGCATGGTTTCCGTGCCTTTTGAGGCAGTCGAGATCCGCTTCCCTCTTGCACAAGTCGCATAGAGGAAAGCGCGCAATCCACGATGGGGTCGAACCCTACGCGATGCGGATTCGTCTGACGCACGGGTACCACCGGAGCAACCCCAACATCGTCTTTGGTACGGTGCAGAGTGATCTTCCGGAGTTGGAGCGACTTCTGGACAGCATCCTGACAGCAGGAGATGACGGTGGAGGCGATGGATCAGGTGGCGGCATGGCCGGGGGGTTCGCCACCAAACGACGGAGGCATTCACCGTCCGTAATCGTCATACCTACCAATTGACTGAATTGGCGCTAATACCCGGGTACTGCGGCTAAGGGTGTCGAGGCTCGATGTTGCGCTCGATGACTTGGGCCAGCACCTTGGTCCGCACCCCGTACAACTTCAAGTCCAGGCTCGATGCCGGGTTCAAGCCGGCAGTCGGCGCGCGTCCTTACTTTCGATCGTTCTGTACCGCCTGCAAAAACTGCCCCATCTGCGTCAGGTGTTTTGCCACGGCGCCACGCAGGGCGGTCAGTGTGTCGCTGGTGGCGAGCATGCGCTCCCGGTATTGCTCGGGCCGCTCCATCAGGCGCAGCCAGTGGTTCGAGAGATCGCCGGCCTGCGCTGCTTCCATCAGTGCCTCGCTGTCCATCAGCACGCGGTACACCGGGTACGACGGGTAGGTCGTATCCCAGCCGGGCACCACCGTAACCGGCTTGCCGAACGTCAGCGGTTCGAGCACGTTGTGGTCGACGCCGACATGGGCGACGGTGGCGGCGGCGTAGAAATCGCGCAGTTCGCCCATGGTGTCGAGTACCAGGCAGGCGGTTTGGGCGGCAATCGGCACCTCTGCGA
Organism: Betaproteobacteria bacterium; assembly: GCA_031403955.1. GTDB lineage: Bacteria > Pseudomonadota > Gammaproteobacteria > Burkholderiales > Burkholderiaceae_C > CAISIP01. The sequence goes on along the minus strand of JANNGR010000344.1, from coordinate 1,796 downwards.
GCGTCGATCGAAGGGCCGCCGGCAGGCCGCGTTTATCGAGGTAGTTGCGCAGCATCTGCATGCGTTCGCCGACTTCCGGTGCAGGGCCAGCTTATCGGGGACTGGCTGTCTTGAACCGGCTGCGCCATTCGGTCCCGGTTTCGATCTTGGCAGCGGACTGGTCGACGAACCAATCGCCTCTGAAATTGGGCCGTTGTTGCTGAATTCGCATACGGACTTCCGAAGCTGAGGGAACAAGCCCCTCTTTTTCCAAGCCATCCAGAAAGGCGGCAGTCGACAACAGGTGAACGTTACCCGGAACTGCGTAGGCGTTCCCAATGAACCAGTCGTCCTCGATGATTACCAACATCGGGTCGCCAGGATTTTCAGTTCGCAGTGAGATCACGAAATTCGTGATCGACAACTCGCCGAGGTCGCGCGGCATCATGAGGGGCTGACCAGTCTCCAGTTTGCGTCGCATGTCAGGTAGGGCGAGTTGGCCAATCGTCGTCGGGATCACCTCAAGGCGCTCGGCATGCTTCGCCAGAAATTGCTGAATTCTGGCTCCATCGACGAAGTCCTTGGCCCGATGCGTGACCTCAAATTCCACCATGTCTGTAAGGACGATCCGAACATCCTCATGCGCGAGCAGCAACAGGTGCAGAGCATCTCCCGCCGCCAATGAGATCAGAGGTCCTGCGTCGGGCAGCACGATGCGAATCGGTTGAGGTTCGTTCATGCACGCACCTTCAAGCTGCGCAATACTTCGACCAACTCGTCAGCCATCGCTTCGCGTTTGGCCAATGGCACCAAAGGGTGCGGCAGGCCGACTGCGTTGAGCATGCGCAGGAGCATCCCGTAGTCATCGATGCCGAGCGTCTGCATCGTCACGGCGCGCGGTCTGCGGCCGATGGAGTAATCCAGCAGTACTTGCAGGACACCGGAAGACTCGCTGGCCGATACGGCGGCGCCGCCGACCGCCACTTGTTGCTCAAGGGCAGTCCTGACCAAGGCGTTCACGGACGTGTTCTGCTTCGCCGCCAGCACTTTGGCCGCAGCAAGCAGGCGGTCGTCCAGAGAGAAGGTGATGTTCATGATTCACACATGATAGCGTGGGACACACCTTCATGTGGTTGTGTTTCGGCCGGCCTGGATTGCCGTAAACAACGGCCCCATCCCCGTCGGACGGCCAGCACGGAATCTCGGCCACCACCAGCAGGCGTGGCGGAAAACGCTTGACTACGGACCCTTAGCTTAATTCCGCGGGCCTGTGACCATGCTACCTCCTGAACCATGACCGCCACTATCGTTCTCGGCAGAAAATTCGGTAAGACTCTCAAGCTGAGGCAAGTGGTTTATGACCGTCGTCCAGAGAATCGTGGCCTCCACGCGAAAATACTCATGAGTCAGCACAATTCGCATATCGTAAGAGTCACGAAACTGCTGCCAGAGACTCGGGTATCTGTGCTCTATTGACGGATCAAGACCCATGATCTTGTTGGCGGCTTCGCCGATAACGATGAAGCTCTCAATTACAGCCCTCTGCGTTTTCCCATCGGCCAGAATTTGATCTTTGCCGAGATCGCCAATATCCGGCCTCGCATTGCGGGCAGCCCCCAGCATATCCAGCACGCGATCAGGCACTCGTCGGGGATTTCTACTCATACGGGGATAGCCTCCCGAAGAATGACCTCCCGAAACCGCTCATGCAACGACATAGGTGTCTGTATGTCGGTTTTAACGCCAAGGATTTGTTCCAGTTCGCGCTTGATCCTGACCAGGCTGATGAGAGAAGTTCTACCGTCGATGGGATCAAC
>JANNGR010000343.1:0-3724 GCA_031403955.1 Betaproteobacteria bacterium | reverse complement strand
CATGAAACCGCGGCTTTTTCCGCCATGCGTCGTTGCAGCCCCTTGCCGCACTGCCAGTGCGGCTGCGGGTCTACGCCTAGCCTGGCGAAAAAATCCATCGGTTTCATTTCGTAATGCCTTTGATGAAACGGACTACTAGTTTCACTTTTTCACCACCTGCGTTAACCCGGAAGGAGAACTTATGAAATTCACGAACATGCTGCCACGCGCCTGGGGTCAGACATGAACGCCGCCCGCAATGCAGGGCAGGAGCGGACCGCGCCGCCCGCCTACAACACGATCAAGTTGGAAGTGGCAGGCAAGATTGCCCGGTTGACGCTGGCACGACCCGACAAGCTCAACTCGCTCGATCCGGAGATGCTCGAGGAGCTGCTCGACGCCTTGGGCCGGCTGCAGACCGATGGGTCGCTGAACGCCATGATCCTAACCGGAAGCGGCCGCTTGTTTTCCGCCGGCGTCGACCTGAGTACCCCGTTCTTCATGGAGAACGTCACCGACACCTCGGTGTTTTCCGGCACCCGGCTGCTAAATTGGCAGCACCGTGTGATCGAGGCGCTGTACGGGCTTCCTTTCGTCACGATTGCCGCCATCAACGGGGATGCGTGCGGCGGCGGCGGCCTCGGACTGGCGATGGCCTGCGACATGCGCATATCGGTGCGCAAGGCGCGCTTCTGGATGGTGCCAATGATGCTCGATGTGATCCAGGACTTCGGCTTGAGCTGGTTGATGCAGCGCCAGATTGGCGCATCGCGAACGTTGCAGATGGCGACGCTCGGAATCAAGGTTGGGGCCGAACAGGGACTGGCCTGGGGCATGTTGAACGAGCTGGTCGAGGACCAGACTGAATTGGCGGCGCGGATCGAAGCCCTTGAGACACATCTCGGCAGCATGGGCACCGACGCGCTTTGCATGCTCAAGTTGATCATCCGCAGCGGTACCAGCAGCCCGCTCAGGGAACAACTCGGTATCGAAGCGGTTGCCAATGGTTTGACATTCCAGTCCCAGGAGTTCAAGGAAAAGAAGGCTGCTTACCAGAACCGGTTAAAGGGAGGCAAACCATGATGACCACCATGCGCGCAATGCGCCTGCACGAGGTTGACGGCAAAGTCGAGTTGCGACTCGACAAAGACGTGCCGGTGCCGAGCCCCGGCCCCGGCGAGGTGCTGCTGGCGGTCAAGGCCTGCGGCCTGAACCAGGTGGACCTGCTCACGCGCGACGGCCAGACGCCCCAGCCCCCGAAGTTGCCCCATATTTCGGGCACCGAGGTGGCCGGTGATGTCGTGGGTTTGGGGCCCGGCGTATCGCAATGGTCGGTCGGTGACAGGGTGGTGCTGGACCCGATACTGAGTTGCGGCGAATGTTCGTTCTGCCGCACCGGGTCCACCAACATGTGCCTGCGTGGGCGCGTATTCGGTGTGCAAACCGAGGGCGGCTATGCGCAATACACCGTGGCCCCTGCCAGCCAGCTAATTGCTCTTCCAAAGTCGCTGTCTTACGCTCAGGCCGCATCCGTGGCGGTGACGGGCCCGACGGCCTGGCACATGCTGCGCCGGCGCGCTGACATCCGTATTGGCGAGGACGTGCTAATAATTGCCGCGGGTTCCGGCATCGGCGTGCTGGGAATGCAGATCGCGGCCGTGGCCGGGGCGCGCGTTATCGTTACCGCGGGCAGCGAAGACAAACTGCGCCAGGCGCGGGAGCTAGGCGCGCAATTCGCGGTCAACCACCGTGATCCCGACTGGGCCGAACAGGTGCGCAAATGGACCGGCGGTCGCGGTGTCGATGTGGTCTTTGAACACGTCGGTGCTTCGACCTGGGAGGGCAGTCTGCGCGCCCTTGCGCGCGGCGGACGGCTGGTGACCTGCGGCGGGCATTCCGGCTTCTCGGTCAACATCAATCTCTGGCACCTGTTCGTCAAGGAGCACACCATCATCGGCTCGTTCGCTGGCGCGCGCCAGGACTTCATGGAGGTGCTGCGCCTGGTGGAGCAAGGCAAGATCAAGCCGGTGATCCAGGAGGTTTTTGCTCTGGAGGACGTGGCCAAGGCCCAGGCCATGCTGGACAGCCGGCAGGTGTTCGGCAAACTGCTGCTCGACCCCACCCGTGCCGGGTAGCCGCGAATCGATGCACAAGGCGGCGCCCTGCGCCCAACAGTCTTAAACATGACGTGAAGGAGCAATCGGTGGAATACGATTCAAAGAATGTGATTGAACAGGACCCCAGACGAAAACAGTTGAAAGACGAATACATCAAGCGCCGCGGCTGGTGGGCTCCTTTCTGGGACGACTTTCTTGCGCTCGACGTCGAGATGTACGAAGCCTTCCTTGAATTCGGATCCGTGGCCTGGAAGAAAGGTTATCTGCCGCCAAAAGTCAAGGAGTTCATCTACATCGCGATCGACTCCGCGACGACGCACATGTACGAGCCGGGCTTGCGTATCCATATTCGCAATGCCTTCAAGTTAGGCGCCACCAAAGAAGAGATCATGGAGGTCTATGAACTGGTCTCGATCATGGGCATGCACACCATCTCCATGGGTGTGCCGGTCCTGCTGGACGAACTGCGCAGCGCCGGTATCCCGGTGGACAGGACGCTGTCGCCGGAACAGCAGAAGCTGAAAGACGAATTCATCGCGGCGCGTGGCTGGTGGGCAGAGTTCTGGGACGACTTCTTGGTGCTCGATGTGGAGATGTTCCGGGCCTTTCTAGCGTTCTCGACCGTACCCTGGAAAAAGGGTTTCATCGAGCCGAAGGTCAAGGAGTTCATCTACATTGCGATCGACGTCGCGACCACGCATTTGTACGAGCCGGGCCTGCGGATCCATATCCGCAACGCGCTCAAGTACGGCGCCACCAAGGAAGAGATCATGGAGGTTTTCGAGCTCGTGTCTATCCTGGGCATGCACACGATCTCCATGGGAGTCCCGGTTCTTGTTGACGAATTGCGCGCGGCTGCCACCCAATGATGGAGAGCTTGACCGGGATTTTTCCTCGCCGTACCTGTCAACTCCGGCATCAGGCGATGCCTGGCAGGATTGGCTGCGCCCATTCCCTCAGGAGCGTGACATGCGAAGACTTTTGTCATTGATTGTTTTTCTACCGTCGCTGCTTGCGTCTTTTGCATCGTTCGGTCAAGCCTATCCGAACAAGCCGATCAGGCTGATTGTTCCATTTGCGGCTGGCGGGGGTCTGGATGCAACCGCACGCTTCGTCGGCATCCACTTGGGAAAGTTTCTCGGCCAGCAAATCGTGGTCGATAACAGGCCGGGCGCAAACGGGCAGCTCGGCGTGGCTGCCGCGGTGGCCTCGGCACCTGACGGATACACCCTGCTGTTCGTCAACGGCAGCCCGCTCTCGGTTCGGCCGCATCTTTTCAAGACCGGCTACGACCCGATGGTCGACCTCGCGCCGATCAGCATGATCGCGACCAACGATTTCCTGATCGCGGTGAATCCCTCAATGCCTGCCAAGGATGGCAGGGAATTTCTCGCGGCTCTCAAGGCTTCTCCCGGAAAGTACTTCTATGCGTCCACCGGGGTCGGAAGCGAAGGCCAACTGGGATTTGAATTGCTGAAGCAACTTGCGGCCGTTGAGATCGGTCATGTTCCGTTTACCGGCGACGCGGTTGGGATACCCAACGTCGTCAGCGGGTCGGTCCAGATGATCATGACGCTGTATCCGACAGCATTGCCGTTTCTGGAAACCGAGCGCCTGCGCGCCATTGC
>JANNGR010000342.1:0-2117 GCA_031403955.1 Betaproteobacteria bacterium | reverse complement strand
CTCACGGTGCGTTGGGGCAAGCCGGGTGAGCAGCTCAAACTGCTTAACGGCGGCACCGTCACCGTCGATCAGCAGGTCGGTGTGATCGCCGACGAGCGCGAGGTCGAATCGCTGGCCGGCATCATGGGTGGCGTTTCCACGGCGGTGTCCCATGAGACGCGCAACATTTATGTGGAAGCCGCGTTCTGGTGGCCCGAAGCCATCCAGGGGCGGTCGCGCCGCTTCAACTTTTCAACCGATGCCGGGCATCGCTTCGAACGTGGCGTCGATCCCAGCCGCACGGTACAGATCATCGAACGCATCACGCAGTTGATCGTCGACATCTGCGGCGGCCAGGCCGGCCCGATCGACGACCAGACCCTGCGCCTGCCCGAGGCCAGACCCGTCACCTTGCGCGTGGCACGCGCCGCGCGCGTGATCGGCATGCCACTCACCCAGGCGCAATGCGCCGATGCGTTGCAACGGCTGGGCTTTGCGTTGACGCAAGGCGAAGGCACGCTGGTCGTGACACCGCCGCCGCACCGCTTTGACCTCACGATCGAGGAAGACCTGATCGAAGAGGTCGCGCGCCTGGTCGGCTACGACACGCTGCCGACAAGTGCGCCGCTGGCACCGATCACCGCGCGCGTGCGCACCGAGCGCCAGCGCAGCCCGTTTGCGGTACGGCACCGTCTGGCCGCGCTGGGCTACCAGGAAACCATCAACTTCAGCTTTGTCGAGGCGGATTGGGAGCGCGGTCTCGCGGGCAACCCGCATCCGGTGAAGCTGCTCAACCCGATCGCCAGCCACATGAGCGTGATGCGCTCTTCGCTGATCGGCTCGCTGCTGCAGGTGCTCAGGTTCAACCTCGACCGCAAGGCGCCGGCCGTGCACGTGTTCGAGGTCGGTCGCGTGTTCCTGCGCGACGCCGGAGTCGCCACCACCGACAGCAGCGTCAGGGGCATCCGTCAGCCGATGCGCGTGGCGGGTCTCGCTTGGGGCGACGCCGAGGCCTCGCGCTGGGACGGCAAGGCGCAGTGCAGCGATTTCTGGGACGTCAGGGGCGACGTGGAAGCGCTGCTTGCGCCGCTGCTGCCTGCCTTCGAGCGTGGCGAGCATCCGGCGCTGCATCCGGGCCGCGCGGCAAGCGTGCGGGTCGGTGACCAGACCGTGGGTATTGTTGGCGAACTGCACCCGCGCTGGCGGCAGCAATGGGATTTTGCGCATGCGCCGGTGCTGTTCGAGATCGATCTCGACGCCGTGACGGCGCGTCCCGTGCCCCTCGCCCAACCGGTACCCAAGCGCCAGGCGGTGGAGCGCGATATCGCGGTGGTGGTGGCCGAGGCGGTCACGCATGCCCAACTGGTGGACGCTGTCCATGCGGCGCCGACCAACGGCTTGCTGCGCCACGCGAGCCTGTTCGATATCTACCGTCCACAGCCGGGGCGCGACGGCGGCCTGGCGCCCGGCGAGAAAAGCATGGCGCTGCGCCTGGGCTTCCAGACCGACGATTCCGCGCTGACCGACGAGCAAGTCGATTCCGCGGTGGATGCGATCGTCGATCGACTCGCGGCCAGCTTCGGCGCGCGGCTGCGCGGGGCTTGAGCGCCATGGAGCTAACACTCGAAGCCATCGAAACGCAGGCCCTCACCAAGGCGCATCTGGCCGATCTGCTGTTCGAGCAGATTGGCCTGAACAAGCGCGAATCGAAAGACATGGTCGAGGCCTTTTTCGACCTGATCGCGGCCAGCCTGATCGAAGGCCAGGACGTCAAGATTTCGGGATTCGGCAATTTCCAGATCCGCGTCAAGGCGCCGCGCCCGGGGCGCAATCCGCGCACCGGCGAGCTGATCCCGATCGGCGAGCGCCGCGTCGCCACCTTCCACGCGAGCGCCAAGCTCAAGGAACAGATTCATGGAAGCGTCGCCGTTGCGGCGGACGACCAGTTGGACGACCAGTTGGACCCCGAATAAATGTCTCGCGGCCCGCAGGCACGCGGAGTAACCTCTTAGCTTTCGCGCGCACCGCTTTGATTTCAATGGAGAAAACGCTCCCGCCTATTCCGGTCAAACGCTACTTCACCATCGGTGAGGTGGGCGAGTTGTGCGGCGTCAAGCCGCATGTGCTGCGCTATTGGG
>JANNGR010000341.1:0-8287 GCA_031403955.1 Betaproteobacteria bacterium | reverse complement strand
CAAATCGCCCAGAAGATAAAAACGCGTGCTCGCGATGAATGGTGCAAGCTCTTTGAAGGAACCGAGTCGTGCTTCGCACCTGTGTTAACACTCGAAGAAGCGCCACATCACCCGCACCTTCAGGAGCGCGCCACTTATGTGGAGATTGATGGCATCACGCAACCCGCGCCTGCTCCGCGATTCAGCAGGACCGTTGCGTCAACGCCGCGGGCATTTCGGCCCTGGAATCGTGACGAGGCACAAGAAATTCTTCAACCCTGGCTGACCAGTTCAGAGGTAGTCGCGGCACGAGATAGCGGCTTGCTAGGTTAGGTTTCCTGATGAAGCCCGATTAGGTTCACTGGCGGTCAATTTACCCATGGAGATTCCCTAATGGAAAACTTTCAATCCAATCCATCGCCGTCTGTCGTGTGCCAAACCCGGCGGCGTCGGTTCATACGTGCAGGCGCGGCAGTAGGTGCCTGGTTGATTTTCGGATTGACCGCTATTGTCCAAGCCCAAACCGCGTTTCCTAGTCGCCCTATCAAAATCGTCGTGCCTTATTCAGCCGGCACGGGAAGTGATGTGTTGGCGCGCACCATTGCCCAAAGCATCACCGAAAAGACCGGGCATACCGTGATAATTGAAAACCGGGAGGGCGGCGGTAGCCTGATCGGTACGCTGGCGGTGGCCAAGGCCCCTGCGGATGGATACACCATTCTGATCTCCGCCAATCCCTTGGTTATCGTTCCTAGCCAGAGCGCCAAGCCAGCGTACGATCCGGTCAAGGATTTCGTGCCTATTTCCAAGGTCGGGGTAATTCCGCTGGTATTGGCGGTTTCTCCAAGCTTGAAAATCAACAGCCTCAAAGAATTGATCGCTTATGCAAAAGCCAACCCAGGAAAACTGAGTTATGGCTCGTCCGGCCCGGGCACCATCAGTCAGCAGGAAATGGAGCTTTTCAAGCTAGCCGTGGGAATCGACATTCCCGAGATACCTTACAAAAGTACCGCGCAGGCCATGACCGATCTTATCGGCGGCCAGCTTTCCTTGTTTCCGGTGGTCGTGCCGCTGGTGTCGCAACATCTGCAGTCGGGTCGTGCCAAGGGGCTCGCGGTTTTCGATTCCCGCCGTTCTCAGCTGCTGCCGGACATTCCCGCGGTATCTGAAGAAGTCAGCGCGCCGGGCTACGTGCCAACTCCAGTGTGGTACGGTTTTGTTGCTCCCGCAACTACGCCGCCCCAGGCAATTTCAACGCTCAGCAGCCTGATCAACAATGCCATGAATGCTCCGGACGTCAAGGCCAGGCTGGTCACTTTGGGCGCTCAGCAAATCAATGTCGGCAGCGAGCAGTTCGCCGCCGACATCAAGAATGAGTATGAGAAAGCGGGAGAGTTGGCAAGGAAACTGGGAACCGCGAAGTAGTTCATCGGCAAGGTAACTCAAGCAGGTAATTGGAGAGTTCAGATGGTCAACTTGCAAACCTGGGAGCAAGCCCGGTCAGTGCGAAAAGCCTTCCGCAAAGAAACCTTTGAAGGCCATATCACCGATATGCTGGCCACCCATTTGGTACGGCAAGCTGGCGAACAAGCTTTCCTGGTCGAGCAAAACGCAAACTGGGTAACTCCACCCCACTATCACCTAGAGCATCAATTTCAGGTTATTACCGCTGGGTATGGAACCATCGGTCGGCACGAAGTCGCGCCAATGTGTGTGCACTACGCAGCTCCGCAGACCGGCTACGGGCCGATCGTGGCGGGACAACAAGGCGTCTCCTACCTCACGCTGCGGATGTCAGGCGACACCAGCGCCTGGTATTTACACCAGCCCGGCTCGCGTGAGCGCATGCAGCCCGGCCTGAAACGCGAGCAAAAACACGGCGCACCTAAAAGCAGATTAAGCGCTCAGGCACTGGCAAGCCTGACATGCAGCGCGGTCGAAATCCTGATTGAGCCGCGCGCGGACGGACTGGCGGCTCACTTGGTACGTATCGCACCCGGCCAGCAGCAAACCCTATTGGCTGAGTATCCTTATGGCGGTCGCTATTACGTCATCACGCAAGGTTCGATCATCTTGGCCGAGGCAAATGCGCAAGCGCTGTCGGTCGCCTTTGCCTCCGCCGATGAGCGGTTGACCCTGCAGGCTGGCACAGGTGGCGCGGAAGTCTTGGTCCTGCAGTTTCCGGTTCAGGCTCTGACTGCTATAGCCGCTCAGAACTGACCCAGCGGGTTACTGGCACGCTTTGCGGCGGGCCAAGTGTCAGTGGACATCAATTCACCCCTTCGCTCCAAATCAGCGGGATTGGCCCACCACCTCTTGTGCTGAAGGCATTGAGTGGCAGCAGCGGCAGGTTAATCAACGACGGCGTTGCCGCAGAGAACGCAACGTTATACGTGCCCGGCAAAGATTGCTGCTGGGGAATGGTCGGATAACATGGATCCACGCCGGTCCTTGCGGCGCAGGCTGCCTGGGGCGTCTGCGTGGTCAGCACCAGCCGCAGCGCATGGTTGGGCCGGATCGTTGCAAGGCGAGGTGAAATCCAGAAATCAAACGGTCGTACTTGCCCGGGGGCCAAATATCTGTCCTTGTCGAAGACCCCGTAGGGCCTGATAGGCAGCCCTCGAACATCGGACCACGCGCGAGCCGGATCCTGCTCGGAAAGGCTGCCAACCACATATCCGGACGTCAGCTTGGTCGCGTTGCCGTCAGGTGCCACGTCGAAAAGCGTCGCGATCAGCACGAGGTTGGTTCCGCTAGCGCTTGCATACAGACGGGCGCCGATCGGGCCAGCCAAAGTTGCGCCGGCTGCGAACGGTGCACTGGTGTAGCTGAGGGCGCCATTGGCGGCAGTTGGCTGGGCCCACACAATCGGGTTGCTGCCGGGTGTTGCAGGCAGGCTGGGCGCGAGCGTTCCACCCGGCCCGAGGTAATAGGGCGTGTAGGTACCTGTCATGGGAAACGTCGCATGGTTGATCCAGTGTTTTGCGGTCGCGTCCCACATATGCATCGGCGTGCTGGTATCCGCCATGCCCGTATCCTGGCCCTTCAGCCAGGTGTCGAACCACTCGAGTTGAAGATTCCGGTCGATGCCGCCGCCATGTCCCCAGGGACCGACGACGATCTGGTAGCGCCCGGTGGTACGGTCGCCAGGCTTCATCGGACTGTAGACGGGCCGGCCGAAGTGTGCGTTCTGGAGGTAGCTGTACAACTCCTGCGCACCCAGCGCATACTGGTCCTCCCAGCCAGTCCAGAGCAGAGCCGGAATGTCGGACGCGGCAATCTGGGACGCCAGTATCCCCGGGGAGGAGCGCTTCCAGTAGTCGCCGTAATATGCGTACTCCCGGCCGTCGGATATGTCCTTGTATGACTTGCTCCCCCAGTCGCCGCCTGCCTTGCCAATAATGGTGTAGAAGATCGTCGCTCGAAGACTGATCGTTTGGGTGGGAATACCTGATCCCATGTTAGCTTCGCGGTACTGCTCCGAGCCGGCGCAGAAGGGCGCCATCGCTTTCACCGGCGAGTTCTTGGGAAGCAGCGCCGCGGTGAAGAGCTGCGTGAAGCCGAGGTAGGAACAACCCGCCAGCCCGATGCTGCCGTTCGAGCCATCGAGCTTGTCCGCGGCCCAGTACACCAACTCTTTGCCATCTTGGGCTACCCGTCCGGTTCCAAAATACTCGAAGTCGCCGCCTGACTTTCCGGTGCCACGCGTGCATACGGAAACCAGGATATAGCCGCGCGTCACGAAGAACTCGTCGCCGGAGAGAGCTCCCCTCGTATTGGAATCGCAGGTCCGACCGGGCAGCGTCGCCTGGCTGTAGGGATTCTGGGCCAGGATCACGGGAAACTTGCCTGTGGCGCGCACACCGGTAGCGGGTTCCGTGGGATAGGTGACTGTGGCTACCAAGGTCACGCCGTCGCTCATCTGGATCGGGACGTCCGTTTCCATTCTCGAGCCGTAGGGGGCTGGATACGGTTGCCACTTCCCTCCTGGCCAGGATGTCTGCGCCGTGGCCGCGCCACCGCCGCAGGCAGCAAAAAAGAGGACCACGATAGGAATCAAATTAACCAACCGGCGCTTCGATTTCATGATGGTGCTTTCCAATAGTTTCTACAACCGCGAGTTTGTCGGGTGATTGTCGGTGGTTCGGTTGGAATGGCAACTTTTTAAATCAACCTGCCAGTTGAGAATGCGCTCTCAACCATCGCAGCCCAATTTCGTGCAGCCGGCCCCGCGTGCCGCTTGACTTTTCCGAGCGCGCGTGGCTTTCCGATAGGTTTGTTCAGCACGTCGATGGACATCGCATACGCAATGATCGGAGAAAATGGTAATTGCTTGCAGCAAGGGAGATGGTATGAAAGCGTTAAGCGGCATCCGAGTGTTGGACTTTTCCACCGTATTTGCGGGGCCGCATTGTGGGCAGCTTCTGGGGGACTACGGCGCAGACGTAATCAAGATTGAACCAAAGTCGGGAGACGATGCGAGAAATTGGCAGCCGCTTCACCACGGTATCGCAGGAGCTGGGACGTTATTTCTTGTGGTGAACAGAAACAAGCGCAGCGTGGTAGTCGATCTCAAAAGCAAGGATGGCATTGAGATAGTTCGTCGACTCGCCCGAGAAAGCGACGTCGTACTACAGAATTTCAGTGCCGGCGTCATGGACCGACTGGGACTGGGTTATGCACAACTAAAAGAAGAAAACACGCGGCTGATTTATTGCAGCATCTCGGCGTTTGGAGAGATGGGACCGATGGCGAAAGCCAGGGGTTATGACCCAGTCATTCAAGCTTTCAGCGGGATGATGCAGATTCCAGAAGAGGGGGGACCTCCTCCGGCGCGACTGAGCATACCGTTGATAGACTTCACGACCGGACAAAATGCATTCGCCGGGATTCTGGCCGCCATAATTGCGCGCAACTCAACTGGCGCAGGTACCCTTCTGGAAGTTTGTCTGGCTGATTCGGCGCTGGCCTTACAGGCTTGGGGGCTGCAGAGATATTGGGGCTCCGAGGGCAGTAGCACTCGCGTCAAGCCAGGGGCTCAAGTGGTATCCGACAACGTACCGTACGAGTCTTTCAAGGCAAGCGACGGGTATGTCTACATCGCGTGCGGAAACAACAAGTTATGGAATCTGTTCTGCGCAGCCATTGAACGCCCGGACCTGGCGGCCCACCCGGCTTACCAAACCAACTCGGCACGACGAGAAAATTATGCGCTTCTGATGGAAATTCTGCGGCCACTGATAACAAGAAAGTCAAGAGCGCAATGGGAGCGCATCTTCGTCGCGGCAGGAGTGCCGTTTGCGCCGGTCAACGATTTGGCGCAGCTATCGGTCCATCCGCATGTCGCAGCCTCCAACATCGTGCAGGAATATGACAGCCCGCATTTCGGCGGCTTGAAAACGGTCGCTCGTGCGGTCAGGTTCGATGGCAAAATTTCTCCGGTCGGAACCCCTCCGCCGGAGCTTGGGGAGCACACCAGGGCAGTGCTACGTGAGTTTGGTTACAGCGATGACGCCATAGACGCATACCGGGACGCAGGGATAGTGGGTTCGGGATGAAATATCCATTTGAAGACGCCAGCCATTGCTCGTCAGCAGGTGCAACCAACCGCGAGAGGTCGGCAATTAAGTCTGTTCGACGCGATGCTCCCAATTCGTGGCAGCGCCAGGGCAAAGTAGGTCTCGTTCATCGAGAAGTTGAAAGGCAGTCGCCTCCGGTCGAAAAACACGGTTGGCACGACGCTCGATGACCCTCTCTTCGCGGAGTTCCTGATGCGTCCGTGAATCCATTAACCCCTTCGGTTCTTGCTGGCCAACGCGGTCGCGGGAGCCGGCATGGCCCCTGTGGTGACTCTCCATACCGTAGGTGCATTGGCCTATGGAGAATTCATGAGCACCGTGCTCGCTGCATGGATTCACAACGAAGTTGGCACCGTACACGTCATGAACCTTGAGTGGGCCCTGGCCTAATGCGCCCCAACGAGCGCTGGACCGACTCCGTTTGGGGAAATTGGTCTGACTTGACTGATGGGAAGTCAGACAAGTCCACTATGTTTCTTGCCCTCGTATTGACTCACCAAGCAGATAATGATCCATAACCTCTGGAGTATCAAATTGAAAAGTTCCGCCGCAACCCATTCATCAGGTTGTAGACAAGACGGCCGGGAGCCACAGCGCGGCGCCTTGCGCCTACAGGGTGCCACTAGCGCGAAGCCGAGCCGCAACCGGGCCGATAAGCACCTCCAAGAAGACTACCGCTTGAGCCGCTTCAACCCACTCACGGTGGCCGCCGTGAAAACCGAACGCTCCTTGACAGCTGACGGTTATTTCAGACAAGCGTCGCTACGCTTCGCAAAGCGTTGGCATGCCGCAGCACTTATTTGCAGCGCGGCGTTGCCGTTGTGGGCAGCTGACAGCGGCACCGCAAAGGTCGTACGTGGCGATGTCCGTATCGAGCGTGCCGGCTCATCGGCAGCACTGAAGGTCGGCGATCCGGTGCTGGAGAAAGACCGAATCGTTGTGGCCGCGGAAGGCAGCGCCGGGATCACACTGCGTGACGACACCCGTATCAGCGTGGGTCCCAGATCGACGCTCGTGATCAATGGCTTCAGCTTTGATTCCAAAACCCAGGAAGGAAACGTGGACACCTCCATTTTGCGCGGCACGATGCGTTATGTGACGGGTCTGGTTGGCCGATTCAAACCAACTTCGGTGCGAGTTGCGACAGCGACTGCCACCGTCGGCATTCGCGGCACGGACTTCATCATAGAGGTCGCCGATGGAGAGTGATTGTGTTCAACGGGCAGCGGTGGCGGCTCTTGCCTGTGTGCTAATGGCATGCGCTACGCCACCGCCGGCTCCGCTGCCCGTTGTGGCCAAGCCGGATCGTGTTGTGCTTTTGCCCCAGGCAGACGGGGTTCCCAGTGCGCTTGTTGTGCGGCCCGCTGAAGGAGGCGAGGTCGTGCTATCGCAGCCCTATGCAACCGCCAGTGTTACACGCAGTCGCGCCGAAGTATCGTTGGGCAACGCGGACGATGTGCGCGCACGTTACAAGGCTTTGTACGATTCAATACCGCCACAACGTAGAAGCTATCTGGTCTATTTCGAGACGGGCGGCGATCGTTTGACGCCGGATTCGGCACTGCGCCTGGATGAAATACTCGGCGAGGTCAGAAAGTTTCCGGCACCCGAAGTGCTGGTGATTGGGCACACGGACTCCCTGGGTACGGACAGTATCAACGACGAAATCTCAATGCAGCGTGCCCGGATCGTTCGCGCGCGCTTGATCGATATTGGAATCGAATCGGGGCGCATTGAGGCCGTAGGTCGTGGCAAACGCGAGCTACTGGTGCCGACCCGCGACGGCGTCGCCGAACCTCGTAACCGGCGTGTCGAAATTCAGGTGCGCTAGGTCGACTCGCGTGGGAGTCAGATTGCGTTTTCCTCAATAGATTGTGAAAGCAAGCTACCCGGTCCGAATCCTTGTGCCCTGGCTATTGGACACGTGTCATGAAACCCGGACGGGCCGTCGTCCTGAAATACCCGATCTCAGCACGCTGCAAACCTGGGCCAGGTCTAAATCGCCCGGCTGCGCGCCAGCGGCGGGTTACGGGCGAAATAACGCTGGATGCCGCGCATCAAGGCATCCGCGAGTTGTTGCTGGTATTCGTCGCTGTTGAGTTTGGCTTCTTCTTCCGGGTTGCTGATGAAGGCCGCCTCGACCAGCACGCTGGGTATGTCGGGTGCTTTCAACACCGCGAACGCCGCTTGTTCAACGCGGGGTTTGTGCAGTTTGCCGACGCGCCCAATCTCGCCCAGCATCGCGTTGCCTAGTTTCAGGCTGTCGTTGATCTGCGCCGTGGTGCTCATGTCGAACAAGGCGCGCTGCACTTCGGCGTCCCTGGTGGCCACGTTCAGGCCGCCGATCAGGTCGGCCTTGTTCTCCTTGTCGGCCATCCAGCGAGCTGCGCTGCTGGACGCGCCGCCCTGGCTCAATGCGAACACACTGGCGCCTTGCGGGTGCGGCGTGAAGAAAGCGTCGGCGTGTACGCTGACAAAAAGGTCGGCCTGCACGCGACGGGCCTTTTGCACCCGCACATGCAGCGGTACGAAGAAGTCGGCGTCGCGTGTGAGATAAGCCCGCATGGCATTGCCGTTGACGCTGGCGGCGTTGATGCGCTGGCGCAGCAGATGGGCGATGCGCAGCACCACGTCTTTCTCGCGTGTGCCGCCTGGGCCGATGGCGCCCGGGTCTTCGCCACCGTGCCCGGGGTCCAGCGCGATGATGATCAGGCGGTCGGTGCGGGCTA
>JANNGR010000340.1:0-8397 GCA_031403955.1 Betaproteobacteria bacterium | reverse complement strand
CAAAACTCGCCGGTGGCGTGGCCCTGATCAAGGTCGGTGCCGCCACCGAAATTGAAATGAAAGAGAAAAAAGCCCGCGTTGAAGACGCGCTGCACGCTACCCGCGCGGCGGTGGAAGAAGGCATCGTGGCCGGTGGCGGCGTAGCGTATTTGCGCGCCAAGCAGGCTGTCGGCGACATCAAAGGCGACAACGCCGACCAGGATGCCGGCATCAAGCTGGTCCTGCGCGCGATTGAGTCCCCGTTGCGCGAAATCGTCTACAACGCAGGTGGCGAAGCTTCGGTGGTGCTGAATGCGGTGTTGAGCGGCAAAGGTAACTACGGCTTCAATGCAGCCAACGACACCTATGGCGACATGATCGAGATGGGCATTGTGGACCCCACCAAAGTGACCCGCATTGCGCTGCAAAACGCAGCCTCGGTGGCATCGTTGATGCTGACCACGGAAGCCATGATTGCCGAAGCTCCTAAAGAGGAGTCCGGTGCCGGCGGCATGGGTGGCGGCATGGGCGGTGGCGGCATGGGTGGCATGGGCGGCATGGGCGACATGGGCATGTAATCTGCTCCTTGCCTGAGGCCGCGTGCCGTTGTTGCAAAGGTTTGCCGTAGCGCTGCTACTGTCTGCACCTTTGCGCCTAGGCACACAGCCTCATGCTGCGTCGGGATGCGTTATTGCACTCGACCGGAAAAACAAAACCCCGCAGGGCTCGAACCTTGCGGGGTTTTTTCTTTGGGCTGGTTCGATTTCAAGGCAGCAGCAGCGAATTCCTGGCTTTCGCGCAAACCAATCCTGGCACGTTTTGCCATGGCGCTTGACTCAAATGTAAAAAAACCCGCAAGGCGCGCGCCCTGCGGGTTTTTTGTCGTAAGACAGCAACACTATCAGGCGGCAGCGGCGAACTCCAGCGGCTGCATGGCGCTATCGTTGGCTGCCACTACCTGCAAATCGGCATCGACGGTCTCGGTCATGAAACCGTAGAGCCGGTTCTTGGTGGCCTGCCAGGCGGCCTTTGCGCCGGCCACATCGAAAGCAAGAATCTGGTGCGGCAAGCCGCCGCCGCTGGCCAGCGGCATCCACTCGCCAGACCCAAACACATCCTTGAAACCGAGGCTGCGGTAGTTGCGGATCAAGGCATTGTTTCTCGCGCCTATCACCATCCAGCGCACCTGCGCCGCCAGGCAGTACTGGTAGCTGGCTTTCATCAGACTCAGCTTGACCAGCGGATCGGCGCCTGACAGCACTGCGAGTCGCGAAATCTGGGCTCTTGGCCGCTTGGCCAGCCACTCGGGAAGCGTCAGGCTGTTCTCCAGCATCAACGGGCCAAAGGCGCTCACCTGGATGCGCGCGGTGCCAATACCCTCACCCGACGTTTTGTCGCGGCACAAAAACACCGCCGTGCCTTCCTGCTGGTCGAGTGGCTCGACATGACCAAACTTGGGTCCCAGCTCCGGATCGTGGTGTCCGTAAGCGGCCGCGCGGACCGCGCAGGCTTCACGAAAATCGCCATCGGTGGTCGCGATGCGGACTGAGAATCCAGAGGTTACTGTTTCCATATGAGATTTTTCCTTGACAAGACGGTGAGAAATGGTGTTGACGGCCCGACACTAGCACTCTTTTGGACATTTGATCGAACAAACAGGCGGTCAATTGCAAATCATTTGCTGGCACCTGTCGGCAATTGCCGACACTTCATATGTGCTACTCGCGTGAGCGTGCTTGTGGTGACCTTTGGCGCTCACCTGCTCATGCGGTGTGCGCGTCCAGATGCGGCTCCAATTGGGCCGCCGACTCAAAGTGGATGCCGCGCCAACCGTGTTCGCGTGCGGCCTCGATATTGGTCATCAGGTCATCGATGAACACCGTGGTGCCGGGGTCAAGGGCGTAGCGGGTTTGCAGCAACTGGTAGATTGCCGGCTGCGGCTTGATCAACTTGACATCACCGGAGAAAACGCCGCCGTCAAACCAGGCCAGGAAATGGTGGCGCTGCTCCAGCACGCGGGCATAAGGCTCGGGCATGTTGGACAGGAAGTACAGGCGAATATCGCTTTGCCGCTCACGCCGGCGCACCAGACGGGCCAGCAAATCAACCGTTTCCGGTATCGGCGCCAGATGCTCGGCAATGCTGGCCATCAACCCGTGCACCGCCTGCCGCGGCAAGCCCAGGCGGCGCGCGGTGCGGTCGATGACCGATGGCAGTTCGGCCGTGCCGCGGTCGAACGCCTGCCAGTCCTGGTGATGGAAAATTGCGTTGGCAAGCTGGCGCGCAGAAGCCGGCGTTGCCGCTTCGGCCGGAAAACACGCTCGCACCAATAGATCGGGGCGCCAGGTGAACAATACCGCGCCAAAATCAAAAACAATATTGGTCGGCATCAGGATACTTCCGTGGTGGTCCGCAAAGCCCGGCGCAACGCGGCGGCGGCGCGTGGTGGCGCTGACCACTTCAGCTGCACCGCCGGCGTGCCATGCCAGGCCGCGCAGGATTGAACGGCCCGGGCCAGCGCGACAGTCAAATCGTCATCGAGCTTGACTCCTGACTCCAGGAACAAAGCCTTCACCTCGAATATGCCGTCGGCGCGATGCGCCTTGGCGTCAAGCCGCGCGACCAGTTGACCACGATGCAGCACCGGCAACACAAAATAACCGTACACACGCCGCTCCTGAGGCGTGTAACACTCGATGCGGTAATCGAAGTCGAACATCACGCAGGCGCGTTCACGGTCCCACACCAGCGGATCGAACGGCGACAACAACGCGGTGTGGGTCGCGCACAGTTCGCCGCGCAGCGCTTTCTTCAGCAGGCCGCCGTGGCTGGCGTGGACGTAGCCGGGCAATGACCATCCCTGTACCCGCAGGCGATGCAGCCTGCCCAGCTCAACCAGCGCGTCCAGGTCGGCGTCCTTCAGGCGCGGCTTGATACGAAAATAATCATGGATCCAGCGCGCCTGCGTAATGCCCAAAGCGGCGATCGACTGTTCAACAAATGTGGCGTGTATGTCGCCCGCATCCGGTATCTGCATGCCGGCGACACCTGGGCACACACGCTCGGCCAGATCGTACACACGGTGAAAATTCTCGCGTCGGGCCACCATCAGTTCGCCATTCGCGAACAATGCTTCCAGCCAGAGTTTTTCGTCTTTCCAGCCCCACCAGCCGCCAGCGCGCCCATCGGTACGTTCGAAGTCGGACGACTTCACCGCGCCATTCTTCTCGATGTGGCCAAGCAGCCGATCCAGCTCGCCGCGTTGCCTGAGGTGGCTGTCAGTGGCCCGCGCCAAGCCCCAATGCCGGCGCGCGCCGCGGTTGTAGCCCCGGTGCAAGGCCAGGTCCCGCAGCGGCGCGAAACACGCTTCATGGGCCCAGGTTTCGAATACCTGCGCGCGCTCCAGCGCCTGGTCCAGCCACGCCATCGGGTAATCACCCAGACGCGAAAAAAGCACCAGATACGGGCTGCGCGCCACCACATGGATGGTGTCGATCTGCAACAGCCGCATGCGGGTTATGCAGCGGCGTAGCGCCGCCGGCGTGGCCGCTCGTTCTGGCGCGCTCAACAGACCCTGCGCCGCCAATTGCAGATTGCGCGCCTGGGTCAGCGACAACTCAGGCACACCCGGCCCCGGACGGCATCAGGATGTCAGGCGCAGCCAGCGCAGCAGGCCCGCGGTGGAGCCGTCCAGTCCACTCGTGTCACCGGTGCGCAGGCGCGGCTCGATATCCCTGGCCAGTTCCTTGCCCAGCTCGACCCCCCACTGGTCGAAGCTGTTGATGCCCCACACCGCGCCACTGACAAATACCCGGTGTTCCTGCAAGGCGATCAAGGCGCCCAGACTGGAAGGATTGAGTTCATCCAGCAACAGGAACGTACTCGGGCGATTGCCCGGGAAATGCCGGTGGCCACCGGCGTCGGCCTTGCCGGCCATCAGCGCCTGCGCCTGCGCCAGTGCATTGGCCAGCAGCATCGCATGGTGACCCGGCAAAACGTGTTGGGCGGATCGGACCGCGACAAACTCGACCGGAACCACGTCGGTTCCCTGGTGCAACATCTGGAAGTACGCATGCTGGCCGTTGGTGCCCGGCTCGCCCCACAATACCGGCGACGTGCCAAACGGCAAGGCATCACCGCGCGTATCGACGCGTTTGCCGTTGCTCTCCATCTCGAGTTGTTGCAGGTAGGCCGGCCAGCGCCGCAGCGCGCTGTGGTAAGGCGCGATGCCGCGGCTCGTGAATCCAAGGAAGTTGCGGTACCAGACATCGATCAACGCCAGGCGCACCGGTAAATTGCGCTCGAGCGCGGCGCTGCGAAAGTGTTCGTCCATCACATGTGCGCCGGCCAGAAAATCGCGGAACCCCTGGGCACCGATGGCAATCGCGATTGGCAGTCCAATCGCCGACCAGAGCGAATAACGTCCGCCCACCCAATCCCAGAACCCGAATGTGCTGCTGATGCCAAACGTATTGGCCGCCGCGACATTGGTGGTCAAGGCGCAGAAGTGGCGCGCAATGTCGGTGCCGCCACTGGCCTCAAACCAGCGTTTGGCGGATTGCGCATTGGTCATGGTCTCGATCGTCGTGAAGGTCTTGGACGCAATCAGGAACAGGGTGTTTTCGGGCTTCAGGCGTTGCAGCGTCGCGGCCAGTTCATGCCCATCCACATTCGAGACAAAGTGCATGCGCCGCTGCGAACTGGTATAGGTATCGAGCGCCAGCACCGCCATCTGCGGCCCGAGGTCTGAGCCGCCGATACCGATGTTCACGACGTCGGTAATGGCGCTGTCGGCGCGCACCCGCTGCGCGTACCGCAACATCGCGTCGAGTGTGGCGTGCACCGCTTGCAGGTCCGGGTCCGGCGCCATGCCGCCAGCGAAGTTCGCATCGGGCGGCGGGCTTCTGAGCAGCCAATGCTTGACCGCGCGGTGCTCGGTCTGATTGATGCCCTCGCCGCTAAACATCGCGTCGCGATGCCGTTCCACGCCACACTGGCGCGCCAGCGCCAGCAACTGCTGTTCGATTGCGGCGTCAATCAGGTTCTTGGACAGGTCCGCAAATAGGTGCGGGGCGTTTTGACTGAAGGCTTCAAAACGCCCGGCGTCCCGAGTGAACTCCTGGCGCAGGTCAAAACTTGCCGCCCGCGACGCGTGCAGGGCGCGCAGCGCGCTCCAGGCGGGGGTGTGGTCACATCGAACAGGTGTCATGGAAATCCTCGATCCAATGCGCGCAGCGCGTTATGTCGAAACAAAAAACAACAGTGGCGGATGTCGTTCTTGAATTATCGATGAAACAAAGTTACATTCAAAGTCATATTCCATGTAACTTTCACGTCACCTTATCAACATGTCATTTGATTTAGTAATGTTCGGCGGAACCGGCGACCTGGCCTGGCGCAAACTGATGCCGGCGCTGTTCCAGGCGTCCCGCCACGGCACCCTGCCCGAGGCCGGTCGCATCATCGGCGTCGGGCGCGACGACTTGAGCGACGACCAGTACCGCAGTTTGATCCAGTCCCGTTTTGACAAGGTCGAACTGGCCAAACGCCCGAGTGAGGATGAGTTCACGCGTTTTGCGGCGCTGCTGCATTTTGTGCGCATGGACCTTTCACAGCCCGATGACTACAAGCGGCTCGCAACAACCCTGCAAGCGCGTAATGCCGCTACGGTGGTGATGTACGTGGCCACCGCGCCAGCGTTGTTTACGACGGTATGTGAACAACTCGCGGCCGTCGGCCTGAATACACCCAACACGCGGGTAGTGCTGGAAAAGCCGCTCGGGCACGACCTGGCGTCCAACCGGGCCATCAATAACGCCGTGTGCCGCATTTTTGCCGAAGAACAGGTATTCAGAATCGACCATTACCTCGGTAAACCGGCGGTGCAGAACTTGTTCGCGCTGCGTTTTGGCAACGCGCTGTTTGAGCCCTTGTGGCGGCGCGAACACATTGCCAACATACAAATCACGATTGCCGAAGAACTGGGCGTGGAGAAACGCGGTGCGTTTTACGAAACCACCGGCGCCATGCGCGACATGGTGCAGAACCATGCACTGCAACTGTTGTGCGCGATCGGCATGGAACCACCGATCAACTCGCACGCGGACGCGATTCGGGACGAAAAACTGAAGGTGCTGCGATCACTGAAACCCTGGACCGGCCCGACACTGGCCACCGACGTCATCCGGGGCCAATACGGGCCCGGCAATATGGCGGGCAGCGCGGTGGCGGGTTACCGCGAGGAAGCCGGCGTAGCGCCGCAAAGCAACACCGAAACCTTTGTGGCGCTGCGCACCGAAATCTCCAACTGGCGCTGGGCCGGCGTGCCGTTCTACATTCGAACTGGCAAGCGGCTGGCCGGACGCGACGCCCGTATCGTGGTGAACTTCCGGCCGACCCCGCATGCGATATTCAATTCCCACATCGGGGCCGCCAACCGGCTGGTGATCAACCTGCAACCCAGGGACGGCCTGGAGTTGCATCTGCTGGCGCAAGGCCAGGACAACCGCCGCAATTCCCATTCTCTGGCACCGGTGCAACTCGACCTGGATTTCGACACGCGCTTTGGCGGCGAGCGGGTCGGTGCCTACGAACGCCTATTGCTGGACGTGGTGGACGGGCGCCTGAACCTGTTTGTGCGCAGCGACGAACAGGAGCAAGCCTGGCGCTGGGTGGAACCGATCCTGGATAGCTGGAGCCACGACCCGCACGGACCGCGTGTGTACGCCAGCGGCACCTGGGGTCCGAGCGCGTCCAGCGCGATGATTGCCCGCGACGGTTATTGCTGGAGTGAGGAATGCTGAAAACCCTGAAAGCATGAAAGCATGAAAGCATGAAAACTTGTGGGACAGACCGCAGCCACACGCAGTGGTCAAGCTCTGTCCCCACACTTCACCGGATGTCGGATGTCCGAAGTCCACCTTTTGGGACAGACCGCAAGCCCTGTCCCCAACTGATCAAATAAGCCCGAACCATGCTCGATCGCATCAAAGCCTCTCTCCCGTCTCTCGCGCCGGCGGAACAACGGGTCGGCAAACTGGTGCTAAATGACCCGCGCGCGTTTGCTTCGCTGCCGGTCAGTGAGTTGGCCGACCGGGCGCATGTGAGCAAACCGACCGTGGTGCGTTTTTGCCGCAGTGTTGGTTATGACGGTCTGACCGATTTCAAGCGCAAGCTGGTCGGCAGCGTCAGTGAAGGCGTGCCTTTCATCCACCGCAGCGTGGACGCCGACGACAAGACCGGCGACATAATGGTCAAGGTCATCGATAACACCGTGGCGTCGTTCCTGAAGTACCGCAACGACGCCAGCACCCTCGCTTTCGAGAAAGCGGCCAGCGCGCTGGTGCAGACCTACCGCGGCGGCAAACGGATCGAATTTTTCGGCGTCGGCAACTCGGGCGTCGTGGCCCAGGACGCACAACACAAGTTCTTCCGGCTCGGCGTCAATGCCATCGCCTACAGCGACGGGCATATGCAGGTCATGAGTGCCTCGCTGCTCGGGCCCGGTGACTGCGTGGTGGTGATTTCCAATTCTGGCCGCACGCGCGACCTGATGGACGCCTGCGACATTGCGCGCAAGAATGGCGCGACGACGATTGTCATTACCGCCACCGGTTCGCCGCTGGCCGGTGCCGGCCACATCCACCTGTCGGCCGACCACCCGGAAGGCTTCGACAACTACAGCCCGATGTTGTCGCGCCTGCTGCACTTGCTGATCATCGACATCCTGGCCACTTGCGTCGCGCTGGGTATCGGCAGCGCCACGGTTGCGCCGCGGCTCAGGGAGATGAAAAACAACCTGCGCAGCAAGCGTTACGCTTGACCGGCCTCAGAGCGTGAGAGGCAATTGATTGGGCCCGCGACGGAGTGGCCAAGGGTGTCGTGCAAGGCGCGTCGTGCAGCCCATGCCGAGGCATGGGCAAGCGGCGCAACGCCGCACGGCGCCCTTGGCCACCCCGGCCCGAAGGGTGAGGCCGCGCGAGACCAAGCTACCAAGCGGAGATCGCGCGTCTCGCGGGGCCTCACACGGGCTCAAGCGATTGCCTCTCACGCTCTCAGATCCGTCCCTCTTGCACCGCATGGCAGGCGACCCGCAGCCCGGAGAATTCGCGCAACACCGGCCGCTCGGCGCGGCAACGATCGTTGGCATGCGGGCAACGCGGATTGAATGCACAGCCCGAAGGCGGGCTCAAGGGGTTGGGAACTTCGCCCTGCACTGGCGTGCGGGCGCGTCCCGTGTCGTGCATCTTGGGTATGGCGTCGAGCAACATTCGGGTATACGGGTGCCGCGGATTGGCGAACAACGCTTGCTTGTCGGCCAGCTCGACCAGCCGGCCCAGATACATCACGCCGACCTGGTCGCTCACATGGCGCACCACGGCCAGATTGTGCGAGATGAACAGGTAAGTCAGGCCCATC
>JANNGR010000339.1:0-3322 GCA_031403955.1 Betaproteobacteria bacterium | reverse complement strand
GGCACCGGCGGCAATCGCATAACCGGCGCCAACGATACCGTTTGCTCCCAACATGCCGGCACCGAAATCGGCGATGTGCAACGAGCCGCCCTTGCCTTTGCAATAACCGTCCACGCGACCGAACAGCTCGGCCATCATGCGGTCCAGACGCGCGCCCATGGCAATGCTGTGGCCGTGCCCGCGGTGCGTCGAGGCCGCATAGTCACCCGACTGCAAGGCCGAGCAGATGCCGACGCAGCAGGACTCCTGCCCTTCGCAACTATGCAGCGCGCCATAGATCTTGCCGATCGAAGACTGGTACAGCGCCGCCTGCTCGAACTGGCGGATGCGCAGCATATCGCGCCAGAACGACACCAGCAATTCCGGCGCCAGATGGTTTTCGCTCATAGGACCTTCTCCAAGCGTTCGGGATGTTCCAGATATCCGACGATCGCCGCCAGCAACTGCGCCGCTTCCACGCCGTCATTGGCCCGGTGATCGAAGACCAAGGTCAGGCGTATTTCGTTCACGAAACACACGCCGCCATCCGGCGCCTCGCGCGCCACACGATCGATGCGGCCCACGCCCAGGATCGCCACCTGCGGCGCCGCAATGATCGGCGTAAAGGCATCGACGCCCCAACGGCCGAGGGAACTGATGGTAAAAGAGCCGCCGGTCATCCTTGCACCGTCGAGACGGCCAACTTTCGCGCTCGCCGCGAGTGCCCCGATCTCGTCACCGAGCTCGGTGATCGACTTGGTTTCGGCGGCGCGGACAACGGCCGTCACCAGCCCCGCGGCGGTAGCAACCACCAACGCGATATCGGCCTGCCGGCACGGCTTGAAGGCGTTGTCGATCAGCCAACCATTAAATGCGCCATGTTCGCCAAGCGCCAACGCGCAAGCCCGGGTGATCGCCGCCGTCAGGCTGACCCCGCTGGCCCCAATCAGGCTGCTCACGTCTGCGTGGGACTGCAATGGCACATGCGGAATGGTTCGCCAGGCCTGCTGCGTGGCTTCGGCTATGGCCCGGCGCACCGGGGAAAGTGATTTCGCCGTGTCTGCCGGTGTGGCGCCAGAGAGCGCGCGGACGTCGTCGCGGGTGATCATGCCGCCGTCGCCCGTGCCTTCGATCTGCTGCCAGTCAACGCCCAGTTCCTCGGCCAGTATCCGCGCCGCGGGCGATATCCTGCCGCGTAATGTCGCCGCGTGGGCCGCAGGCGGCGCTTCGCGCGGCGCTGCAGGCGTTTGCGCTGCCGCCGCCGCCTGCACCACCGGCAGCGCGTCCGGGGCCAACGCTTCGCCCGGCGCCGCGACGACTCCGATGCTCGCGCCGACCAGCACCGTGGAACCTGGCCCTTGCTGGATCAAGGCCAGAATTCCGTCGCCGGGAGATTCGATATCGAAGCTGGCCTTGTCGGACTCGACGATCGCAATCACCTCGCCCTTGCTCACCGGGTCGCCGACCGCCTTCAGCCATTCCGAGACTTTGCCCTCTTCCATCGTATGGCCGAGGTTCGGCATGCCGATCTTCCAGCTCATAACCAACCTGGGCGGCAAATTGCCGCGGCAACAACGGTTTTCATGAGTGCCATGCGCCTCCATCCACATTGATCGTCTGCCCGGTCAGGTAGGACGCACCGGGTCCACACAGGAAAGTGACCACCGACGCGATCTCCTCGGGCTCGCCGAAGCGTCCCAGCGGAATCGTGGCCAGGATCGCAGCGCCCCGCTCGCCAAAGACGGCGTGCGTCATACCGGTGCGGATCGCATTCGGAGCCACCGCATTGACCAGCGTATGCGGCGCGAACTGCCTTGACAGGCCACGCGTCAAGCCCACGATGCCGGCCTTGGCGACCGAGTAGGCCACCCGGCCCGGCACGCCTCTGCGAAACGCGCCTGAACTGCAAAACACCATGCGCCCGACCGCGCTGGCATCGCGGCGCGACTGGTACGCGACCGCCAGGTCGTAACCGTTGGTCAGGTTGGATGCCATCGCCCGGTCCCAGGCCGAATGGTCGTTTGGATCGAGCGGATCGGGCTCGAACAGCCCCGCCATGTGGATCAGCCCGAATAGGGGCCGGCCCGCGGCGTCGAGCGCAGCCGCGGCTTGCGCGGGTGACGCGAGCGTCGACACGTGCACCGCCACCCGGTCGCCAGCACCAATTTGCGCCCGCGCGTCGTCAAGACGGCTGGCATCGACATCCACCAGCAGCACATAAGCTCCGCGTTGTACCAAGTCACGGGCGCAGGCGCACCCGATGCCGCCGGCGCCCCCGGTCACGACAAACTGCCGGTCCTGGTATCCACTGGTGGGGCTGCCACCATGCTGCTGGGCAATCGGCATGGTTACTTGCCGGGCCAGACCGGCTTGGCGGTGGCCATTGCGGGCGGATAAACCGGTACCGGAACGCCGCCCTGCCATTGGGCAATTACCAGACCCGCACCGACGCGCCGGCCGCGTTCGTCCCATTTCAGCGGGCCGTTGAAGAACTCCGCCGCGCCGGTGGTGGAATTCATGCCGCGGATGTATTCGGCGACCTTCCTGCGGTCCGCCACACCGGTCTTTTCCAGCGCCTCGCGGTAGATCATGATCTGGCCGTAGCCGTCGATGCCCTGCGACGTCATCCACGGGCGGCCGGTACGGGTCTTGAACCGCGCCACCAAGTCCTGGTGCCGCTTGCCGGGCCAGTTGGAATTGATGCTGAAGAAATTTTCCAGGCTCTTGGCGCCGGCGATATTCAGCAACTCCGGCGTGGCGCTAGGGCCGGCAACCGCGAAGGTGGCCTGCACATCTCGCCCGAGGCCCAGCTCGCTGAGCTTGTCGAGCATCAGCTTCAAGTCCGGCAGCGCGGCGGGCATCAGGAACAGGATATCGGGCTTGTTACGGCGCAGGTTGGCGATCAATTCGGTCGCATCCGAAATTGGCGGCGTGTACGACTTTTCGGACAGCGCGGTCAGTCCGGCTTTGTCGAATCCACCTTCGCGCCAGGTCTTGACCATTCCCTGAATCGCCTGGTTGGTGTCGGCAACTACCGCCGCGGTCTTGGGCACGGCGGCGCCGGCCAGCTTTGCCACTTCCATCACGGTGGGCAAGGTAAGCTGGCCCTGCATGGTGGCGATAGGAACTGCCTCGAACAGGTACTTGAAGCCACGCTCCGTGAGCACGTCGGCAAAGGTCTGGGTTATCCAGGGCAGTTCGGCGCGCTCCGTCATTTCGGTGACGACCAGTGTCATGCCACTCAGGGCGTCGCCTAAACCACCAATCAGGGTCGGCTCTTGCGCCAGCAGCCGCTGCGCCGCGTTCTTGGCCTTCTCGACCGAATCCTCGGCGTCCGCCGCGA
>JANNGR010000338.1:0-3761 GCA_031403955.1 Betaproteobacteria bacterium | reverse complement strand
CACATCGTTTGAGTTAAGGCGTACAGCGCGACGCGTGGCAATACGCGTCGTGACGGTGCAGAAGTCAGCAAACGCCGTAGTTGGTGGCCAGGAGTCGGACCGCTGAAGGGCTGAACAACGAGACACAAGGCGCAGACTTGTACGCAAGTCATGTCGTAACTAACAGTGGCGCTGGACGCGCACGAAGATTCGGAACTTTCTGAACCTGGGCGTGAATGTGCAAACAGCAATTCAGCACAGTGTCAGCAGCAAAAGCTAATGGCATATGGCGATAACCCCGGCGCTACAGCAGGCATTGTCGAACGTGTGGTTGAAAGCGCAAGGTTTGGTCAGCGTCAAAGACCGGTGGTGCAAGGCCCGGGCGAGGCAATCTGAAAACTTCGTCGAGCGCGCCGACTTGTTGAACCGCCCACTGCGGACCCACATGGTGGGTGGTGTGGGGGCCGGGAGTTAGAAACTCCTGGCTACCCGATTAGGGCGCTTTTGCGGTTGGTGGCGTTTTAGCACTTGGCTGCTGTGTGGGGCGGACGGTGCCTTGACGATGCTGCCAAATCCATGTACTGTACGAAACATCAGTGCTGCTCGCCTACTCAGAGATTTTCAAGCGTGATACGGCTGCTTCGTTTTCGAGTGACGAGGGTGGGCGGTGTTCCGTACAGCAGTCGCCCGTGCTCCGTCACGTAGGTGACCGGAATTTTCGGATTGTTGATGTCCTTGCCACCATCGTCATGCCACTTGTGCTCCCACTTCCCGTACCAGTGCTCCATCCCGCCCTGGTCGATCCGATATACCGACTCCAATGCGATGTGCCGATAGATGGCGAAGAGCCAGGGCACTTGCCTGTATTTGCTAATAATAGCGGGGTTCATGTGGTGATGTGTCGAGAACCCTTTCGTCAGTTCGATGTTGACCGACTTCATCTCATACTCTTGGCCGCTTGAATCAATGGCATCGTTGCCCTCGCGGCCAGGGATAATCTTCATGTCCAGTAGCAACAGCACCTGCAAAATCTTGCCACCGTTGTCTTGGAAGATTTCGTCGATGCCGTGTTGCGTGGCAAGTGACTGATACTCTTCAATGGCAGGCCAGATGGCAAGGAGCTTTTGGAAGTCGGCATGTGAGGCGATGGTCATTGCTCAACATCCTCAAGCAATGTCGCAGGCGAAAGCCCAATCGCGATGGCGAGCTTCTCAATGTTGTCGATGGAAATGTTGCGCTCGCCTCGCTCAACAGAGCCGACGTAAGTTCGATGAAGGCCAGCGGCGTCGGCGAGTGCTTCCTGCGAGAGGCTGCGCTGCTCTCGTGCTCGTCGCAGGTTGTGCGCGAACCGTAGACGCGCTGACACAGTGTTCACATTCTTTGGCACGCGGACAATGATCGCGTTCGTGTAGACTATAAGTCTACAGACTATAGGTAGCACTAGCATGATCATCCGGCCACCAGCTTACAGAACACGTAAGGGGTCAGCCTTTATCGGCGATTCGCGTGAACTACTTGCGGAGCTGCCTAATGACAGCGTTAACCTTGTCATTACCAGTCCACCGTTCGCGTTGCAACGCCAGAAGGAATACGGCAACCTAGACCAACACGAGTACATCGACTGGTTCCTAGGCTTCGCTCGGCTTGTGCATCAGAAACTGAAGCCCGATGGCAGCTTCGTCGTGGACTTTGGTGGTTCGTACATGAAAGGCGCGCCAGCACGTAGCCTATACAATTTTCGGGTCTTGATTCGGATGGTCGATGATGTCGGGTTCTTCCTGGCCGAAGACTGCTACTGGTTCAATCCATCTAAGCTTCCAAGTCCCATTGAATGGGTGAACAAGCGAAAGATGCGAGTTAAGGACTCGATCAATACCGTTTGGTGGTTCAGCAAAACGGAGTGGCCCAAGGCTGACATTACTAAAGTACTTGTCCCATACAGTGACCGCATGAAGAAGTTGCTTGAGGATCCTGCGAAGTTCTATACGCCTATGCTTCGCCCGTCGGGCCATGACATCGGTGTCGGCTTCGGCAAGGACAACGGCGGTGCCATTCCTTCAAATTTACTTCAAATTCCGAATTCTGAGTCGAACGGGCAGTACCTAGCGGGATGCAAGGCGATCGGTGGAAAGGGGCATCCAGCACGATTTCCTGCTAAGCTCCCTGAGTTCTTCATTCGGATGCTTACTGAAACGAATGATTTAGTCGTTGACATCTTCAGTGGTTCGAACACTACTGGACAAGTGGCCGAGGCCGAAGGTCGTCGCTGGATGTCGTTTGAAGCGCTGCCAGAGTACGTCGGACTCTCAGCCTTCCGATTCCTCGACAAGGGCGTATCTACCGCAACAATGCGGCGCCTGTACGAAGAGATCGTCGCTGGAAGATCGGCCAACATGGAAGACTATCGGGCACAGGCCGCGCTGGCATTGGGGACGCCAGAGGAAGCTTTTGTGTCGCCGATTTGAAGCGCCCTAAGCATGTGATGTACGCCGGTGACGAGGCGGTTTTTGCCATCGAAACTGGTGATGTGATCGACGGCAAGCGGCCATGCCGCCAAACCCGACTGGTGCAGGCTTGGATCGAGATTCAGCAAGAAGAATCGCTGGAAGACTGGTCACTGGCCGTGCGTGGCCAGGCTGTTTTCAGCTTCGACCCATTGAAGTGAAAGGGATTGACATGAACCCCCGCGTTACCGCCGCTGCGCCACTGGAGGACCACCAGCTGCTGCTGACCTTCGGCAACGGCGACCAGCGCCGTTTGGACGTGCGCCCCTATCTGTCTTACGCGGTGTTCGAGCGGCTGAAAACGCCGTCATTCTTCGCGCTGGTGCGGCCTGACCACGGCACCGTGAGTTGGCCTGGCGGCATCGATCTTGACCCTGACTCGGTCTACATTGATAGCGTGCCCGTGGCGCAGACCACCGCAGCTTGAGGGTGGCGCGGCAGCACCCCCAGCCCCAGTCCCATCAGAACAACCACTGGTTCTTCAGCAACTCCTCCTCATACCCGCTGCTGCGGTGGGCGCTGACTGCGGCCACTGCCACCGCCGGTTCATGCCCAGCCGGCGGCGCCGCCGCAGCCGCTGCCGGCAACACCAAATCAGCCGGTGCGTCAGCCAGCAGGTCGGCAATCTGCGGTGCCGGCACGCCGGCTTTGGCAAACCAGACGTCGGCCATCGCATGCGTTTTGCCGTCGGCCGTCTCATAGCCCGAGACCAGCGCCAGCGCGTTGCCGTTGTCCATCCGGTCAGAGTGCAGGTAGTTCAAGTCCAGTGAGGTGATGCCCGCCTCCACCAGCCCTCGCAGCTCGCCCAGGTCGGTCTTGGCATCGTGGTTGGCATCCACCCAGACTTTCAGCTCTCCAAACCCGGCATCCAGCGCGCTCAGTTTGCCGTCGTGGTTGCTGTCCATCGCCGCCATTGCCACATAACCGTTGCCGGCGCGCCGGCCGTCGGCCAGTTGGGTGGCGGCGCCAAACAGCTCGCTGCCGTCGTTGATGACACCGTCCTGGTTGATGTCACGCACCAGCAGCCCGTCATTGCCACCCACCCAACCGTACTGGCCGGTCTGGCCGGTGTCGGTCAAGTCGAACAACACGCCGTTGGTGGCCGAGATCGTGCTCACACCATTGCCGTCCAGGTCCAGCACGATGGGTGACAAGGCGGTCAGCGCGGCCTGCTGGGCGCCGCTCATCAGGTTGTAGTCGTCGGTCGAGAACGCCGCCGCCTGGGTCATCGACATGGCCGAGATGTCGGCCACCTCGATCGAGCCGATCTGGTCGTTG
>JANNGR010000337.1:0-34401 GCA_031403955.1 Betaproteobacteria bacterium | reverse complement strand
CCAAATGACATTCAAATTTGCACTGAAAGCCGGTTGCGCCGCCGTGGCGCTTGCGGCAGCGGGGGGCGCTTACGCTGGTCCGTTCTACTTGGATATTGGCGCCGTCAACCCCCCACCTGGAGACAAGGTTTGTGCCACTTGTACTTCCATGAAGTCCGAATTCCTGATCACGTACCAGTCGAAAACCACCATTTTTGACATCGACGCTAACGGTCTCGACGCTGGCGACCTTGTGTCCACAAGTGCCGGGTTGCTCGCGGGAGGTGGGGTCGGGCCGCTGACCAACAACCGGATCACCGGCTTTAACCCGGGTGAGAGTTTTGGCACCAACAGCGATAACGGTTACGGCCCTGCTAATCACCTGATAAGTTTCGCCATTACCGGTTTGGGGGGTATCGTTTCGAGCGTAACCGGCGGCATTCCCAGTATCTCGTACGGGCCCGGACTGCTCAAGTTGTTCGTGACTTTCAATGGCGTGGTGTTCGACAACTTCATGAACATCAAGATCTCCGGTGGTGGCGCAAGTGGTCTTGGCACGCTTTTGTTTGGCGAGGCTGACTTCACCGGCGTCCCTGTCGGCCCCCATAACGATCTGTTCCACTCCGGTAATTTCTCCTGCCTCGGCAGCGACAGTTTCGTCGCTATCTTGGCGGGTTGCGGCGGTCCGATTAGCTTCGTTTCGAGTTTCGACACCAATGTTACACAGAGCTCGGTTATCCCAGGCCCGGGTGGTACGTTCACCATCGCGTCAGATCATGACGGCAGCGGAACTTTCAATATACCCGAGCCCGGCTCTTTGGCATTGTTGGGTGTCGCCCTGGCCGGATTGGGTCTGACCCAGCGCCGCCGCAAGGCAGTTCAGTAATCCGGTAAATCCAGGTTCTGAATATTAGGCCCGCTTCGGCGGGCCTTTTTACGTCTGGCTTCGTCTTGATTGAGTCATGTTCATGCAAGCCGACATGGCACCTTGGCCGAGAGCGTGATTCGGTAACTGGCCAGTTCAAGCCGGGCTGCGGCCGGCGGACATTATTTGTTGCGCGCCCTAATTCGATTCAACATGCGCCGGATGTACCAGAACATGAATAACTGCATTGGGTTGCGATTGCCAAACGGGCGCCATGTCTTGATGAGTTTGTTCCGGTAAGCGTCGAAATGCAGGCCACGCGGCGCCACCACGACATCTCCGCGTTTGAGAATCAATTTGATTGCATTTGCGCAGGCAACTCCTGCCGCCAACTCGATCCCGATCGACGTTGAAGGCACCTTCTTGTCAAACAGGTTCACCGAACGATCATCGACCAGATAATGGCGTTGCTGCATTGATGGGGACACGCCCACGATGAACTTCAATATCTGATCCTCAAACGGAAAACCGTCCAGGCAGAAGAAGTCCTCAAAACTCATTCCGTCAGGGCTGAACGCAAGGAACGCAGTGCCCATGCCCATCGGCGCGGCCGTTACCGCCGGGATGCCCAGCTCACGGCAGCGCGCAAACACCTTGCGCCGGATGTCCAGCGAAAAGATGTCCAGACTGTCCATATAGAGATCGGCCCCGGCCAAGAATTCGTCGATATTGCCTGCGTTGATGCCCTTGGGCATCAAATGCAATTTCACGTCGGGGTTGATGTCGGACAGATTCTGGGCCATGGTGTCAAGCTTTGGTTGGCCCATGGTGGATGCAAAGGCGCCAGCCTGTCGATTCAGGTTGGGCCAATCGAAGGTGTCGAGATCGGTGATGGTGAATCGTCCGATGCCCAGGCGCGCAAGCGTGATGGCATGGTTGCCGCCTACGCCGCCCAGGCCACCCACGGCAACACGACAATCCTTCAGCCGCCTCTGCTCAGCTTCCGTGACCCAACCAATATTGCGGGAGAACGCGACATCGTACGAAAACTGTCCAGACACGGCCATGAAAACACCCTCGTTCAGTTCAAAGATCAGACGACCATTCGCAGAGCGCCGAGCGGTTGTAAGCAGCATCAGTGTGCCACAGCTTGCGCGTCAGACGGTCCATCAATGTCCAATGTCGACGCTTGTGCACGCAAGAGCCGCTCACATAAAACTAGGGCTTTGAAAGGCATTTTTTCATGTGCAAAGTAGGGCCGCATGCGCAACACCGTTGTCAACTAGTTGTAGGTTTCGGATAAGCGCAAGAAGAACGTGCCATTTGTCGGCGTTTGGCTGGGCAAATGCGCTATATTCTCCGCTTGCCAGCAATTGGCGAGGCACTAGCCTACTGAGGGAAAAACGATGAGAAATTCCACTACACCTGTATTCTGGTTCGTGCGCCGCATGGCGCTTGGGGCGCTGGTCGTGTTGCTGGCGGGATGTACGCTTTTTCCAACCAAGTACCCAGCTGCGCCTGCCGCCGCTGCTACCCCTGACTACAACTATATCGTTGGCCCTGGCGACTCCCTGAACATAATTGTTTGGCGCAATCCCGAACTCTCCATGTCTGTTCCGGTGCGACCCGACGGCAAGTTTGCGACTCCGTTGGTGGATGAGCTGGTAGCCCAAGGTAAAACATCGATCCAGATTGCTCGCGACGTGGAAAACGCCTTGTCCAAGTTTGTCCGTGATCCGATTGTCACCGTCATCATCACTGGTTTCATCGGCCCCTATAGCGAGCAGATTCGTGTAGTCGGCGAGGCGGCAAAACCACAAGCCCTGAACTACAAGCAAAAAATGACTTTGCTGGACGTGATGATCGCGGTTGGTGGATTGACCGACTATGCCGATGGCAACTCCGCGTCTATCCTTCGCGCATCGGAAGGTGACAAGCAGTACACGGTTCGGATTAAAGATTTGATCAAACGTGGCGATATGTCAGCTAATGTGGAGATGAAGCCCGGAGACATCCTCATCATTCCGCAAGGCTGGTTCTGACCAGCACTTCGACATCGAGGTTGCGCTCGTCCTTCCTGCAACGTTTATATCGTTGCTCTTATTTTTGACCGTTTGGATTTCCGCTAATGGAAGAACTGCTTGGGCAATTGGTTTCGGTCTTGAAAGGCATGTGGCGGCACCGCTGGCCGGGCTTGGTGGTTGCCTGGCTTTTCGCGGCTGTCGGCATCGTGTATGTCATGAGTATTCCAGACCAATACTCGGCGAGCGCCCGGATCTTCGTCGATACCCAGTCCATCCTGAAGCCCTTGATGTCGGGCCTGGCGGTTCAGCCCAATGTTGACCAACAAGTGGCAATGCTGAGTCGAACGCTAATCAGCCGACCCAACGTTGAAAAACTGATTCGCATGGCGGACCTGGATTTGGCGAATACCTCCAAGACGGCGCAAGACGCCTTGATTGACAGGTTGACCAGGACGCTGGAAATCAGGAATGCAGGTCGGGACAACCTTTATACGCTGTCATTTCGCGATCAGAATCCCGACAAGGCGAAGCGGGTTGTTCAGTCACTGGTGTCGATTTTTGTTGAATCCAGCCTGGGCGATAGCCGCAAAGATACGGACGTCGCGAAGAAATTTATCGACGAGCAGATCAGAACGTATGTTGCCAAGCTTGAAGAGGCCGAGGCCCGGCTCAAGACATTCAGGTTGAAAAATATAGAACTTCAATTTGCTGAAGGCAAGGACACCGCTTACTCAGTCGGGCAGGCGAACAGCCAACTCAATCAGGCCCGACTGGAATTGCGTGAGGCCGAAAAGGCCCGTGATTCAGCCAAGAGCCAAATCGACGCCGAGAAATCGCAGACTACCAACCTAACGTCCCGGAGCATTCTGCAAGAGTCCGCAGTCAGCGTTTCAACTCCCGAAATCGATTCGCGGATCTCCGCGCAAAAACATAACCTCGACGCGTTGCTGCAGCGGTACACAGAACAGCATCCCGACGTAGCCAATGCGCGAAGAATGCTGAAGGATCTGGAAGAGCAGAGGCGAAAAGACGTGGTGGAATTGCGCAAGATCGCTGCGGCGAATCCAGCGGCGGCGGTTGGCCCAAGCATGAGCCCGATCATGCAGGAGTTGAGCCGAATGCTTGCGATGTCGGAAGTGCAGGTTGCGTCGTTGCGCGCGCGCGTGGGGGAATATGAATCGCGAGCGCGGCGTGCCCGTGAATCGTTGAAAACCGCGCCGCAGATAGAAACGGAGTTTGCCCAGCTCAATCGTGACTACGGTATCCACAAGAGAAATTATGAAGATCTGGTGTCGCGGCGCGAGTCGGCCTCCCTCTCGGGAGAACTTGAAGGTGCGTCCGGTGTCGCGGACTTTCGCCTGATTGACCCGCCGCGCGCTTCATCCAAGCCAGTCGCACCCAACCGGTTGTTGTTGTTGACGGGCGCATTGGTTGCTGCGTTGGGGGCGGGCATGGCCTTCGCCTTTGCTTTGAGCCAGTTGAGGTCAGTCTTTTTTGATGCTCGCGCGGTTCGAAACGCGGTTGGTCTGCCGATCCTCGGCGTTGTAACCCTGGTGCTTACTGACGCTGCACGCGCCCGTGAGAGGCGGGATTTGAAGCGTTTTGGGCTAGCTTCCAGTAGTTTGGTCGGAGTATTTGTTGTCACGGTGGTTGTTTTGACCGTCCTTGCAAACCGAGTTGGATGAATCGAATGAGTAGTCTGATCGAACAAGCGACGCAACGTCTCGAGCAACTTCGCCGTGCGGGAGCCGCGATGCCCGGCACGGTTGAATTCGCGCCGGTCTTTGCCAAACCAAAAGCGTTAGAGCCTTTGCTGGGAGGAGAGCCACCAGATATTGCAACAGTGGTTGCCGCGCCGGTGCAGGTGTCGCAGCGGGTTGAAATTAACATGGAAGCGCTCGCGGCGGCTGGCATCGTCACGCCGAACGCCCCCCGATCACAAATTGCCGATCAATACCGCGTGATCAAGCGCCCCTTGATCAGCAATGCGATGGGCAAAGGGCCGACCGTCATTGAAAACGGCAATTTGATCATGGTGACGAGTTCGGTTCCCGGAGAAGGAAAGAGTTTTACGGCCATCAACCTGGCAATCAGTATCGCGGCCGAGTTGGACAATACGGTCATGCTGGTGGATGCCGACGTTGCGCGCCCGTCTATCTTGCGTGTATTGGGCTTGCCGAATGGGCCGGGCCTGCTCGATTTGTTACTTGACGACTCGGCGGACTTGTCGAGCATGTTGTTGAGGACGAATATCGACAAGCTGAGCATTTTGCCCAGTGGTACGCCACATGCCCGTGCGACGGAGATGCTGGCCAGCGATGCCATGACCAGGTTGTTGGCCGATATGGCCAAACGATATACCGACCGGATAATTGTGTTTGATTCGCCGCCGTTGTTGTTGACCACCGAAGCCCGGGTATTGGCCTCGCACATGGGACAGATCGTGATGGTCATACAGGCGGAGAAAACGTTACGTTCGGATGTTGAGGACGCACTGGCCACGATTGAGGCTTGCCCGGTCAAGATGATGCTGCTTAACCAGACCCGGACAACCGCGGCGGGCGGTTATGGCTACGGTTACGGCTACGGCTATGGCTACGGGAGCAAGGCTGCTTAGTCGCGCGCGGCACGGGTCATGAACACAGGTGTACCGTATTTGAAGAAAAGGCCGCGACGCTGCAAGAAATTTCCAATCTGGCAGACCCTGGCTGCAATCGCCGTTGGCGCGTTGCCAGTCGCGGTTTCTTCTCAGCCGGCTCTGGACCTGGGTGTGGCGTCGAAAATCACGATCGTTCCGCGCCTTTCGGTCTCCGAGACTTATACCGACAACGTCTTTCTGAGCAGTACCGGCGGGCGATCTGAACTTATCACCCAGATCAGTCCGGGCATCCGTATCAGCAATAGCGGCGGTCGAATCAGGGGGTCGGTGGACTATTCCTTGACGGAGCTGTTGTACGCCCGTAACTCGGCTGGCAGAAGTTCGCAGAATGCGCTCAATGCCAACGGCACGATCGAAGCCATTGACAACTGGGCCTTTATTGATTTCAACGGTGTTGTGGCGCAGCAAGCAATTTCCGCATTTGGGGCGCCGGTGAACAACGGCATTCTGTTGAGCGGAAACAGCACCGAGACATCTGTTTTCCGGGTTTCACCCTATGTGCGCGGCAGACTTGCCGATGTTGCGGATTACGAGGCGCGTTACAGCCTGTCTTCCAGTCGAAGCGGGTCCGCCCTTGCCTCAGACGTAAATTCGAAAGACTTGAGCGCGCGGTTAACGGGGGTTGGCGGACCGCGCGGATTCGGTTGGACGCTGGATGCCAATCAGCAGGTTGTCGACTACAGTGCCGGCCGGTCAACGCAGGCGCAACGATTCAACGGCGAAATCCGTTACCCGCTCAATACGGCGTTGGGCGTGTTCGTCAAGGCTGGTCACGAGTCCAACAACTTCGCCAGTGTCACCGACCAACAAAACAACTATACGGCCCTTGGGGCGACGTGGACCCCGAATGACGAGGCCAGGCTCAGTATCGACAAGCGCAGCGACGGTTCTACCGGGCTGGTGGCGACCTGGACGCCTTCCAGGATCACCAGCATGTCAGTTACCCGTGAGCGGCGGCTTTTCGGAAACACCCACAGCATCGCCCTGACTTATCGAACGCCCAACACGGCTTGGACCTTCAATGATTCCAGGAATGTTGTTTCGAACCCAAGCCAGTTTTCTGGTGGTGTATTTTTGTACGATTTGCTGTACGGTCAATTTGCGGCCATCGAGACCGATTCAGTCAAACGCGAGCAATTCGATCTGTTCTTGCGATCCAGTGGCATCACACCCGGTGGCATTGCCGTGGGAGGTTTCCTGACCTCGGCGGTTTCGCTGCAGCGTCAACAGCAACTGTCGTTTGCTTTGTTTGGCGCGCGCAGCACCGTCACGGCGGTCGCGACGCGAACGAAAAACACCAGGGTGGACACCGTGTCAACCGCCAAAGATGACGTTTCGACTGCAACCGCGGTCCATCAAAATGGCCTGAATGTCAATTACTCGCTGCGCGTTTCGCCACTGTCAGTATTCAGCGTTGTCGCGGCGCGTCAAAGTTCATTCGGGTCGTCGGGTCAGGCGGGCACTACAACGCGGAGCTTCGGCGTCAACTTTTCGACCAGTCTAAACAAAGACACTTCAGTGAATGTTGGCGCACGACGGACCGCTTTTGACAACACTACCGCTCCCTACAACGAGACATCCGTGACTGGCAATCTGGTGTTGCGGTTCTGATCCATGTACGAAGCTTTCTACGGGCTGAGCAGCAAGCCCTTTCAACTCAACCCTGACCCCAGTTTTTATTTTGGTAGCAAGCAGCATCGGCGCGCCAAGGCGTATCTCGAGTATGGATTGCTGAGAAACGAGGGGTTCATCGTCATCACCGGTGAGATTGGCGCCGGCAAGACCACGATTGTTCGTGGCCTGCTGGAAAGCATGGATGCCAACGCGGTAACGGCCGCCAATCTCGTCAGTACCCAGCTCGACGCTGAAGACACCTTGCGCATGGTCGGAGCTGCGTTTGGCGTCCGGGTCAAGGACGTGTCCAAGGCTGACTTGCTGATGGCGCTGGAAGCCTTTCTCGTCACCCAGGTCAGCGAGGGCAAGCGAAGTTTGCTGATTGTTGACGAGGCGCAGAATTTGACTTCACGCGCAGTCGAAGAGCTCAGGATGTTGTCAAATTTCCAGTTCGGCGAGCAGGCGTTGTTGCAAACCTTTCTGGTCGGCCAGCCCGAGTTCAGGGAGATCCTGCAACACCCCAACATGCAGCAGCTGCGGCAGCGGGTGACCGCGACCTGCCATATCGGACCGCTGGATGTTGAAGAGACCAAGGGCTACATCGAGCATCGGCTTAAATGCGCCGGTGGGTCCGGGCGGCCCGCGTTTGGCGTCGGCGCTTTCGAGGCCATTTTCAAGGCTACCGGAGGCATCCCGCGGCGCATCAACTCGGTATGTGACCGTTTGCTGTTGCTCGGGTTCCTGGCGGGCAAGGAGCATCTCTCGGTTGACGACGTGGATGAAGTTGTGAATGAAATGCAGGAAGAATCGGGCGGCGCGCCCAACAGGAATGTCTCTGCAGGGGGATTTCTGAATCACTCGCCACAACACAACGGACCAGATGCACTGGTGGATATAGATCTGGCGCGCCTTCAGGGCGCCGTCGCCCTGGTCGATGGGTTTTCCAGCCAGCTTGCGCAGCTCGGCACCGAACAACATGGCGACCGCTTGCAACGTTTGGAGCACAGCATGTTGCGGCTGGAACGTGTCAATCTGGAAATCCTGTCGATGATGCAAAAGTTTGTAGCGTCGTTGAGGCGCCAGTGAGGGTTCCAGTGGCTCAAGCGCAAGTCATCAACGCATTGACGATCGATGTAGAAGACTATTTTCAGGTTTCCGCATTCGCGCCGCATATTGCCCGCTCTACCTGGGATACACGTGAATGCCGGGTCGAGCGTAATGTCGGCCGCATCCTGGAGATGCTGTCAACCAAGAATACCAAAGCGACTTTTTTTACCCTCGGCTGGATTGCCGAGCGTTACCCGCTTCTGGTGCGCCGCATCGTGCGGGAGGGGCATGAAGTTGCCAGTCACGGTTATGGGCACGAGCGGGCCAGTGATCTATCCGAGGAATCTTTTTTTGACGACATCTGGCGCGCGAAGTCCATTCTGGAGCATCTTTGTGGGGTCGAGGTCAAGGGTTATCGCGCACCGAGTTTCTCAATCGGCGAGCGCAATCTGTGGGCGTTTGACTGCCTGCTGCGCGCTGGTTATCGGTACAGTTCAAGCATTTACCCGATTCGCCATGATCACTACGGCATGCCGGATTCCCCGCGTCATGCGTACGAGGTCAGGCCAGGCCTGCTGGAGGTGCCGATCACCACCCTGCGGGTGTTCAACCGTAACTTCCCGTCCAGTGGAGGCGGGTACTTCAGGCTGCTGCCTTACCAGTTGTCGCGCTGGATGCTGAAGCGCGTTAACGTGGGTGAGCGCCAGGCAGGCATTTTCTACTTCCATCCTTGGGAAATCGATACCGGGCAGCCCCGAATTCCGGGCATCGGCAGCAAGACGCGCTTTCGCCACTACGTCAACATCGACCGGATGGAAGGCCGTTTGAACCAGTTGCTGGGTGATTTCAATTGGGGTCGAATGGACCAGATTTTTCTGGGTCAGGCGCAGCCTCAACTGCCGAGTACGGCGGCCATCGCGTGAACGCCCCGTGCTGACTATCCAGCGGCTGTCTCCGAAAGACCCTGCCAAAGCGAAACTATGGGACGAGTTCGTGATGGCTTGCCCGCAAGCTACGTTTTTCCATCGCGCTGGTTGGCAAAAAATCGTCGGTGAGGTATTTAGGCACGACACCTATTTCTTGTACGCTGAATCAGACGGGCGACTAGAAGGCGTGTTGCCTTTGGCGCATGTGCACAGCCTGCTGTTTGGCAATGCGCTGGTCGGACTTCCGTTCGCGGTTTATGGGGGAGTCGCCGCGCTGACGCCGGCAGCGGCCGACG
Organism: Betaproteobacteria bacterium; assembly: GCA_031403955.1. Lineage (GTDB taxonomy): Bacteria > Pseudomonadota > Gammaproteobacteria > Burkholderiales > Burkholderiaceae_C > CAISIP01. The sequence goes on along the minus strand of JANNGR010000337.1, from coordinate 24,991 downwards.
CGCTCGAGGCTGAGGCACAAGTTATTGCGCGGCGTCTGGGAGTCGCGCATCTTGAACTGCGCAATGTCAACCAGCGGCACGCGGACTGGCCGGCGCAAGACCTGTACGTGACCTTTCGCAAACCGATCTTCGCGCAGGAAGATGCCAATATGCTGGCGATTCCGCGCAAGCAGCGGGCGATGGTCCGTAAAGGCATCAAGAACAGTCTGGTCAGCGCCATAGACAGCGGCGTTGACCGCTTTTTTGAGCTGTATGCCGACAACGTGCATCGCCATGGCACGCCCGCGATGCCCAAGTGTTACTTCAAGGCTTTGCAGACCGAGTTTGGCGTCGATTGCGAGGTGCTTACCGTGACCGGACCCGATGGCCGCTTGTTGAGCAGTGTGATGAGTTTTTATTTTCGGGACGAGGTCCTGCCTTATTACGCCGGCGACGACGAATCGGCGCGCGACCTGGCAGCGAACGATTTCAAATATTGGGAATTGATGCGCCGCTCCTGTGCGCGCGGACTCAAGGTGTTTGACTATGGCCGCAGCAAACACGGCACCGGCTCTTATGCGTTCAAGAAAAACTGGGGCTTCGTGCCAACGCCGCTGCATTATGAATACTGCCTGTATAAACGTGACGCCATTCCGCAAAACAACCCGTCGAACGCCAAATACAAACTGTTGATTGAAACCTGGCGGCGCATGCCGATTGGCTTGGCGAACTGGCTCGGCCCATTCATTGTGCGCAGCCTGGGCTGAAGTCAGCATGGCGAATCTGTTGTATCTGGTGCACCGGCTGCCGTTCCCGCCGAACAAGGGCGACAAGGTTCGTTCATACCATTTGCTCAAACACCTGGCCGCCAGGTACCGGGTATTCCTGGGCACCTTTGTCGACGATCCGGCCGACGAGAAACACGTCGACACCGTGCGCAACATGTGTACTGGTCTGCATGTGGCCAGGCTCAACCCGCGGCTGGCCAAATTGCGTAGCCTGACTGGCTTGTTGAGCGGCCAGGCGTTGAGTCTGGGTTATTACAGCGACGCCGGTTTGCGAGACTGGATTGCGCAAACCAGGGTCGACCAAAAGATCGACGCCACGGTAGTTTTTTCATCCGCGATGGGGCAGTACCTGCCGCAAGTTACCGGCGCATCTGACGGCCCCGTGCTGGTGGACTTTGTGGACGTCGACTCGGCCAAGTGGTCGCAATACGCGGCCCAGCGCCGCTGGCCATCGTCATGGGTGTATACCCGTGAAGGTGAATGTCTGTTGGCTTATGAACGCGCGCTTGCCTTGCGAGCCCAGCGTTCGTTCTTTGTTACCGACAATGAAACTGCGCTGTTTCAGCGCCTGGCGCCCGAATGCCGGTTGCAGGTCGAGGTTATGGGTAATGGAGTGGATGCCGATTATTTTTCACCCGACCCGGCGCGGCCTTCACCCTTCACCGGTCAACAGCTACCCCTGGTTTTTACAGGCGCCATGGACTATTGGCCCAATATCGATGCCGTCACCTGGTTTGTGGCCGATGTTCTGCCGGCATTGCTTGAAGCTTGCCCACAACTGCACTTTTACATCGTCGGCCGCAGCCCGCCACCGGCGGTACGTGCGCTTGCCAGCGATGCGGTGACGGTCACCGGTACCGTGCCCGACGTGCGGCCCTACCTGCAGTACGCATCCGTGGTCGTTGCCCCGATGCGCTTGGCACGTGGGGTGCAGAACAAGATTCTCGAAGCCATGGCCATGGCGCGTCCGGTTGTGGCCGCGCAGCAGTGCGTTGACACGATCGACGCAATACCTGGGGACGAATTGGTGCCGGCTACAACGGCGCGCGATTACGTGGACGCGATCCTTAGGCTGCTGCAACAGACCGAACATGCCGCCGCGGTTGGTGCGGCGGGTCGCCAATGCGTGGCGCAACGTTATAGCTGGACCGCCCATCTGGCGCGTATTGACCGACATCTTCCTTGCGCTGAACCGGGTTGCCACCCTGGCGCCGAAAGCCACGTTTCATGAACCAGTCAGGTCAAACCCGCTCCGCATCCATGTCACACACACGGGCGTCCGGTCCATCGTCAGCGGCGTGGCGCGCGGCGCTACTTGCCTTGTCACTGGTACTGGCATCCATCCTGGCGCTGTACGCTGACACGCTGGGCGCCATGGTGACCATCTGGTACCGGTCTGAAACCTTCACCCACGCCTTCGTTGTGCCGCCCATCGTGTTATGGCTGGTATGGCGGCGGCGTCAAGAGATCGCATTGATTGCGCCGCGACCGGCGCTGTGGGTGTTGTTTGCAATCGCTGGTGTGGCCTTGTTCTGGCTGTTAGGCGATCTGGTGGCCGTCAATGCCGTGACGCAATTGGCCGTCACGGCGATGCTGGTGCTGGCCGTGCCGGCCCTGCTGGGAATCCCGGTGGCACTGGCCATCGCGTTTCCGCTGATATTCCTTTTTTTCGCGGTTCCGATTGGCGAGTTTCTGATGCCACTATTGATGGAATGGACCGCGGATTTCACCGTGGCCGCGCTGCGCTTGAGCGGCATTCCAGTGGTGCGCGAGGGCCTGCAGTTTGTCATACCTTCGGGCAGCTGGTCGGTGGTTGAGGCCTGCAGTGGCGTGCGTTATTTGATCGCCTCACTCACGGTGGGTACTTTGTTCGCTTATCTGAACTACCAGTCCACCCAACGCCGTGTCTTGTTCATTATCGTTTCCGCTCTGGTGCCAATCGTTGCCAACTGGCTGCGCGCCTACATGATCGTGTTGTTGGGGCACCTGTCGGGCAACACACTCGCGGTGGGTGTTGATCACCTGATTTACGGTTGGGCTTTTTTCGGCGTGGTGATCATGCTGATGTTCTTGATCGGTGCCCGGTGGTCCGAGCCGGAAAAGCCATTGGCAGTGGGTGATTCACGGTCGCCGACGCAGTCGACGGCATTGTCCGGCTCCAGACTCTGGATCGCCACCTTTGGCATGCTCGCGATCGTTGCATTACCGGTTGTTGCCCGGTGGGCGATTGAGCGCGATTCCGTATCTGGCGCGCCGCAGTTCATCGCTCCGGCCGCGCTTGCGCCCGGATGGCAAGTGGCGGATGCCAGTTTGATTGGCTTCAAGCCCAGCTTCCAGAATCCGTCGGCCGAAATCCACACCAGTTACAAGAACGCCGCTCAGGTGGTGGGCCTTTATCTTGGGTTTTACCGGCAGCAGGATTACAGCCGCAAGCTGGTCAGTTCGGAGAACGTGCTGGTGATTTCCAAGGACCCGGTTTGGAGCCGCGTCGCGGGCAGCACGCGCTTGGCTACTTTCGGCCAGCGACAGGCGACGGTGCGCGCCGCGGAATTACGCAGCCTGCCGGTGGGAGGGTCAGACCGAAGTGGCCGCTTGGTGGTGTGGCAGATTTACTGGATAAATGGCACTTTGACCGCCAATGATTACGTCGCCAAAATCTATAGTGCTTTGTATCGATTGATGGGGCGCGGTGATGACTCCGCGGTCATTATTGTTTACGCCGACAAGGCCAGCACCGGCGGCGCGGAGGCGACGCTGGAGTCGTTTCTGTCGGCGAACTACGACGCGATTGACGCACTGCTGCGTCAGACCAAGGCAAGCAAGTGAACTTTACGGCGCGAAATTCCTGTTACCTTTTGGAGGTCATGCGATGAGTGTGGTGGCGGTGATTGGATTGGGTTATGTCGGGCTTCCCCTGGTGGTGGAATTCGGCAAGCATGTCCGGACTATCGGGTTTGACATTTCGATTCCAAAAGTGGAGTCCTGCCTGCGTGGCGTAGACCCGTCGCGCGAGCTGTCCAATGAGGACATGCGGGTCTCTACCCATGCAACGTACACGGCCGACCCGGGCCTGTTGGCCGAAGCCGACGTAATCGTCGTGGCGGTACCAACGCCGGTCGACAACGCCCATATTCCGGATTTCCGCCCACTGATCGGCGCCAGTACCAGTGTTGGCCGGCACATGAAAAAGGGCGTAATTGTGGTTTATGAGTCCACTGTTTATCCGGGTGCCACCGAAGAAGTATGTATTCCGGTGCTGGAGCGCGAATCCGGCCTGGTGTGGAAGAAAGACTTCTTTGTCGGTTATTCGCCCGAACGCATCAATCCGGGTGACAAGGAACACACGCTCACCCGGATTCTGAAAATCGTCTCCGGCGACACCCCCGAGACACTAGAAAAAGTGGCCCAGTTGTATGAGCGCATCATCGTGCCGGGCGTACACCGCGCCTCCAGCATCAAGGCGGCCGAAGCCGCCAAAGTGATTGAGAACACCCAGCGCGATTTGAACATCGCGCTGATGAACGAACTCTCGATCATTTTCGACAAACTCGGCATCGACACTACCGAGGTACTGGAGGCCGCCGGTACCAAGTGGAATTTTCTGAAATTCAAGCCCGGTCTGGTGGGCGGCCACTGTATTGGTGTTGACCCGTATTACCTAACCCACAAGGCCGAGATGCTGGGTTACAACCCGCAAGTGATTCTGGCCGGTCGCCGCATCAATGACGGCATGGGCAAGTTCATTGCGGAGCAAACCATCAAGCACATGATCGCCGGTGGAAGTTATATCAAGGGCGCCAAGGTCAACGTGCTGGGCCTGACGTTCAAGGAAAACTGTAGCGACCTGCGCAATTCCAAGGTAATGGACATCATCAATGAGCTGAAGACCTACGGCGTAGAAGTCTTCGTCACCGACCCGCAGGCCAGAACCGAAGAGGCCATACACGAATACGGTGTGCCCCTGCTGCCCTGGTCCGATCTGCCGCGCGCCGACGCGATTGTGGCGGCGGTGGCGCATAAGGAGTTTGCTTCGCTGTCGCTGGAGGACATCGGCCGCAAACTGGTCAAGGGTGGCGCGTTCATCGACGTCAAGGCGGCCTTCGATGCGAAGGCCATCGTGGCCGCCGGCTACAAGCTGTGGCGACTGTAGAGCGCCGTCCGTGGCATGCAGGTTGACCAGCGGCCACTCGTGGTGCACGTGATGTACCGCTTCGATACCGGCGGCCTGGAAAATGGCATTGTCAACCTGGTCAACCATATGCCGGCTGATGGTTATCGCCATACCGTTGTGGCGCTGACCGAGGTCACCGAGTTTCGCCAACGTATCGAGCGCAGCGATGTCGAGTTCATCGCACTGCGCAAGCCGCCCGGCCACGGCGTCTGGCAATACGCCAAATTGTTCAGCCTGTTTCGGCGCTTGCGTCCCCACATTGTGCATAGCAGAAACCTGGCGGCGCTGGAAGTGCAGGCGCCGGCATGGGCTGCCGGCGTGCCGGTGCGTATTCACGGTGAACATGGCCGTGATGTGGGAGACCTGGACGGTAGCAACCTGACCTATCAGCGCGTGCGCCGTTTCTACCGGCCCTTCGTCCACCACTACATCGCCTTGTCGCGTGATCTGGCGCAGTATCTGGTGCAGAAGGTACATGTGCGGCCCGAAGCCATCACACAGGCCTATAACGGTGTCGATGACCAGTGCTTCCATCCGGCGCCGGGTGGGCCGCAGCCGATCGTGGGTTGCCCATTCGATCCGGCGCGACACTGGCTGGTAGGCACCGTGGGTCGCATGCAAACGGTTAAAGACCAGGTCATGCTGGCGCAGGCATTTGTTCAAGCCCTGGCGCTTGCGCCCGAACTCAAGGCCCGCATGCGACTGATCATGGTGGGCGAGGGGCCGTTGCGCGCGCAAGCCCAGGACGTGCTGCAGGCCGCGGGCGTAGCCGCCCTGGCCTGGTTGCCCGGTGAGCGCAGTGACGTGGCCGACATCCTGCGCGGTCTGCACGCCTTTGCCTTGCCATCCCTGGCCGAGGGCATCTCCAACACCATTCTGGAGGCCATGGCCAGCGGCTTGCCGGTAGTGGCAACCGCCGTCGGCGGCAATGCCGATCTGGTACTTGATGGGCAGACCGGTGTGATTGTTCCGGCTGCCGATCCGCAGGCGATGGCGCGTCAACTGATAGAACTTGCGGCCAACCCGCAACGCGCGCATGCCATGGGCCAGGCCGCCCGCCAGCGCGTGCAGGACAATTTCAGCCTGCCGGCGATGGTTCGCACCTACCAGTCCGTGTACGACCAGCAGTTACGTCGCGCAGGCGGCATCCAACACCACCACTAGACACCATGTGCGGAATCACCGGAATTTTTGACACCCGCGGCGGCAGCGACATCAACCGTGCCGTGCTCCAGCGCATGAACGACTCGCAGGTGCACCGCGGGCCGGACGAAGGCAGCCTGCACATCGAGCCCGGCCTGGGCCTGGGCCATCGGCGCCTGTCGATCATCGACATTGCCACCGGCCAACAACCGTTGTTCAATGAAGACGGTTCGGTGGTGGTGATCTTCAACGGCGAAATCTACAACTACCAGCAACTGATTCCCGAGTTGCAGGCACTCGGCCATGTGTTTCACACCAAGAGCGACACCGAAGTCATCGTGCACGCGTGGGAATCCTGGGGCGCCGATTGCGTCAAACGTTTTCGCGGCATGTTTGCATTTGCGCTGTGGGATCGCAACCGGCAAACCCTCTTCATGGCGCGCGACCGGCTGGGCGTCAAACCCATGTATTACGCGCTGCTGGATGACGGTACGCTGTTGTTTGGCTCCGAACTCAAATCCATCCTGGCCCACGGTGGCCTGCGCCGCGACATCGATCCGCTGGCCGTGGAAGAATACTTTGCGCTGGGTTATGTGGCCGAGCCGCGCACCATTTTCGGTCAGGCCAGAAAACTTCCACCCGCCCACACCCTGTGCATCCGCCGCGGTGAGCCACTGGCGCCGCCGGTGGAGTACTGGGATGTACGCTTCACGCTCGACAACCCCATCACCCAGGCCGACGCCCAGGCCGAACTGGTCCACCGGCTGCAGGAGTCGATTCGCCTGCGCATGATCGCCGAAGTGCCACTCGGCGCTTTCCTATCCGGCGGGGTGGACAGCAGTGCCGTGGTGGCGCTGATGGCTGGCCTGTCATCCGAGCCTGTCAACACTTGTTCCATTGGTTTTGACGACCCGGCCTTCAACGAGTCCGCGTTCGCGCAAAAGGTGGCCGACCGGTACCACACCAACCACCGTCTCGAAATCGTCAAGAGCGACGATTTCGACCTGATCGACACCTTGGCATGCCTGTACGACGAACCCTATGCCGACAGCTCGGCCATACCCACCTACCGCGTTTGCCAGCTTGCGCGCAAACACGTCACGGTCGCCTTGTCCGGTGACGGTGGCGATGAATCCTTCGGTGGTTACCGGCGTTATCGACTGCATTTGATGGAAGAGCGCATGCGCGCCGCGTTGCCGCATGGCGTGCGGCGTTCGGTATTCGGAACCATGGGCAAGCTCTACCCCAAGGCCGACTGGGCGCCGCGCATGTTCCGCGCCAAAACCACCTTCGAGGGCATTGCACGCAGCTCGGTAGAGGCCTACTTCCACAGCATGTCGTTCATTCGTGAGCCGCTGCGCAGTCAGCTTTATAGCAGTTCCTTGAAGGCCGAACTGGGCGGCTACAGCGCCCAGGACGTATTCGATCGGCACGCGCGGCGCGCCGAAACCGACGACCCGCTGGCATTGATCCAGTATGTTGACATGCACACCTACCTGGTCGGAGACATCAACACCAAGGTTGACCGCGCCAGCATGGCGCATTCACTCGCGGTGCGCGAGCCGCTGATGGATCATGAACTGGTGCAGTGGCTTGCAACGTTGCCATCCACATTCAAGATGCGCGGTTCTGAAGGCAAATACCTATTCAAGAAGTCGCTCGAACCGCACCTGCCGCAAGACGTACTTTACCGGCCCAAGATGGGATTTTCGGTGCCGCTGGCACGCTGGACCCGTGGGCCATTACGTGCCAGGGTCAGGCAGGCGCTGCTTGGCAGCCAGATGGCCGAATCAGGCTGGTTTGATTCCGCGGCGATCTTGCGGCTGGTCGAGCAACATGAGTCAGGCGCGCATGATCACAGTACGCCAATCTGGACGCTGCTGATGTTCGAGGCATTCCTGCGCAATGTAGTGAACAAATCCTGATGAACGACATGTTCGCGCTGCATCCATGAAAATTCTTTACCACCATCGAACTGCATCCAGGGATGGTCAAGCTGTTCATATAGAGGAACTGATTGCCTCGTTGCGATCACTTGGTCACGAGGTCCGCATGGTCGCGCCGCCAGGGGCGCAAAGTGACTCTGACATGGGTGCTCAGGTTGGCTGGGTCCATAAGCTTCGGGCCAGACTCCCAAAAGCGATCTATGAGGTGCTCGAGTTTGCCTATTCGTTCGTTGCGTACCGTCGACTGGCGGCGGCTGCGCGTGAGTTCAGGCCGGATGTGATCTACGAACGCTACAACCTTTTCCTGCTTGCTGGCGCCATGTTGAAGTGGCGCATGGGTTTGCCTTTGCTGTTGGAGGTCAATGCACCGTTGGCGCATGAACGAGGCCTTTTCGGCGGGTTGGGGTTGCCGTGGCTGGCACGATGGGCTGAGGGGGTGGCATGGCGCAGCGCTGATTTTGTGCTGCCGGTCACGCAGGTGCTGGCGAACCATGTCAAGGCCAGGGGTGTGCCCGAGCAGCGCATCGTAGTGATTCCGAACGGCATCAATCAGTCTCATTTTTCAGCTGCGCCTTCGCCTGACGTCGCGCGGCAGCGACTTGGCTGGGTGGATGGGCTGGTTTTGGGGTTTACCGGGTTCGTACGTGATTGGCATGGCGTGGATCGGGTTGTACGGTGGCTTTCGACGCCGTCCGCGCCAGCCAATGCACGACTCCTGGTGGTAGGGGACGGCCCAGCACGAAACGATATCGAGCGCCTTGCCAAGGACCTTCAGGTTTCAGATCGTGTTCGATTCACCGGTTTTGTGCCAAGAGAACAGGTGCCAGCGTATGTGGCGGCATTTGATATCGCGCTGCAGCCGGCGGTTGTGCCGTATGCATCGCCGCTAAAGCTGTTTGAATACCTGGCCTTGGAAAAAGCGATCGTTGCGCCGATGGGTCCGAATATTGAAGAGGTGCTCTGCCACGAGCAAAATGCCCTGCTGTTTGATGGGAGTCAGCAAGGTTCACTTGAAAGTGCGATGACCCGACTCTGCGCGGATCCCGGCCTGCGCCAACGTATTGGTCGCGCCGCCGGCGAGACGATAGGCAGGCTGGGGTTGACATGGACTCGCAATGCCGAACGTATTACCGAACTCGCAAAACGGGAACAACCGAAGTCGCGCTGAATATGGTCCGGATTCTCACCTTCTCTACGCTTTTCCCCAGCAGCGTACGCCCAGGCCATGGGATTTTCGTGGAAACCCGATTGCGTGAACTGGTGGCCAGTGGTCAGGTGGAGTCGCGCGTCATTGCACCGGTGCCGTGGTTCTTTTCCACCCATCCCCGCTTCGGTGCCTTTGCCCGCACGGCCCGTACCCCAGCGCGGGAGGCATACAACGGCATCGACGTGCAGCACCCACGTTACCTGTTGCCGCCCCGGGTGGGCATGAACATCGCGCCATTCAGCCTGGCCATCGGCGCCCGGCCGGCGGTGCAGCGTCTGCTGGATGAAGGTTACGATTTCGATCTGATCGACGCCCACTACTACTATCCCGATGGTGTTGCCGCGGCGCTGCTGGCACGACACTTCAAGAAGCCGTTTACCGTTACCGCACGCGGCTCCGATATCAATCTGATTGCGAATTACGCCATTCCGCGCCGGCTGATCCGGTGGGCGGCCAACCGGGCCTGCGCATCGATTGGAGTCTCGGCTGCCTTGGCCGCCAAAATGGCGCGTTTGGGTCTGGCGGCTTCAAAATTGATCACGATGCGAAATGGCGTTGACCTGGAGCGCTTCAGACCGATGCCCCAACTGCAAGCGCGTGAATTATTAGGCTGGCCGCCGGCGCCCACACTTATCTCGGTGGGCAATCTGGTCGAGAACAAAGGGCACCATATTGCCATCGAGGCGTTGGTGCATCTGGCGAATTTTCGCTTGGTGATAGTTGGTGAAGGGCCCGAGCGGCAAGCACTGGAAGCCTTGTCGAATCGCCTCGGTCTGAACTCGCAGGTCGTGTTTGCCGGTCGAATCGCGCAGAAAGACCTACATATTTACTATAGTGCCGCCGATATTCTTGTTTTGCCTTCGTGCCGTGAGGGCTGGCCTAATGTGCTGCTGGAGTCAATGGCTTGTGGCACGCCGGTGATCGCGACCGATGTAGGTGGCGTTGCTGAAATCGTGACAACCAAGTCGGTTGGACGGTTGTTGCCGACGTTATCCAGCGTTGCTTTGCTGGCGGCAGTCAATGACCTTTGGAACAGTTATCCGCAACGCGCAGCGGTACGCGCCCATGTGGAAAGTTATAGCTGGCAAAGTACCACGGATGCCCAAATAGGGTTGTTTGAGAGCATCAAGAACCACCACCTGAGCGATCAATATGCGTGACCTGGTATTTGGCCCCATCATCGTTGGCTTGGTCGCCTATGGATTGCTGCATCCCTGGGTCGGGATCATGGGTTGGACCTGGATCAGCATCATGAACCCGCACGCCTATAGCTGGCGCTTGAACGACATGCCGGTGGCCGCCGCCATGGCCGTGGCGACCATGCTGGGTGTGTTGCTCACCCGTGACCGGCGTCAGTTTTTCGTCTCGCGTGAAACCGTCGTGCTGATGCTTTTCATGCTCTGGATGTGCATCACCCTGCCGTTCTCGTTCTACTTCGATCAAAGCTACACGTTCTGGAATCGGGTCATGAAAATCGACCTGATGGTATTGATCGCCATGGTGGTGCTGCACTCCAGGAAACACATTACCGTGCTGGCCTGGGTATTGGCAGTCTCTCTCGGGTTTTATGGTGTCAAAGGTGGCCTGTTCACTCTTGCCACCGGCGGCGGCCATATTGTCTGGGGGCCTAGCGGGAGTTATATCGAAGGCAACAACGAGATTGCCCTGGCGTTGGTGATGATCATTCCCTTGATGCGCTTTTTGCACCTTACCAGCGAGTCGGTTTGGGTAAAGCGGGGGCTTCTGGTGGCCATGTTGTTGTGCGCGGTAGCCGCGCTCGGCAGCCAGTCGCGTGGCGCCCTGGTTGCAATTGTCGCCATGGCCAGCGTTTTGTGGTATCGCAGCGACAAAAAAGCGGGTGGTGCGGTCTTGATGCTGGTGGCGGGTACGGCCTTGTTGTCGTTCATGCCCGACAGCTGGTGGACGCGCATGCAAACCATCGGTTCGTACGAGGAAGATACTTCCGCCACCGGTCGCATCAATGCCTGGTGGATGGCTTTCAACCTGGCCAAGGCCAACTTTTTCGGCGGCGGATTCTCGATTTATAAGGCGGACATATTCGCCCTGTATGCCCCGAATCCCCTGGATGTGCACGCCGCCCACAGCATTTATTTCATGGTTTTGGGCGAACACGGCTTTGTGGGTCTGTTCCTGTTTTTGTTGATGTGGATGCTGGTCTGGGGTTCGGCCGCGCGTTTGCGCAAGCAGGGGAGCCGGTTGCCGCAAACCCAGTGGCTGTCGCACCTGGGCGCCATGTGCCAGGTCAGCCTGGCTGGGTACGCGGTGGGTGGCGCGTTTCTCAGCCTGTCGTATTACGACCTGCCGTACAACATCCTGATCCTGGTGGTGTTGGGCTGCCGCTGGATGGACAACAAGGAGTGGGTCAAGGAGGCGCAGGAAGAAGCCCAAAAGCAAGCCGAGCTGGCGGCCAAGAATGCCAAGCTGGCGCGGCGATGAGTCTTTTGCGGTGGCCACTGCAATGGATGTCGCCCGCAGGTGCCCGCGCCCGCCTATCGGTGCTGATTTTTCACCGGGTATTGTCCGAGCCTGACCCCCTGTTTCCGGATGAAATGCATGGGCGCCGTTTCGATGCCGTGTGCGGATGGCTGGCGTCGTGGTTCAACTTGCTGCCCTTGGACCAGGCCGTCGCGGGCCTGAAGACTGGTACCTTGCCGGCACGGGCCGCCTGCATTACGTTTGACGATGGTTATGCTGACAACCATGCGGTGGCCATGCCGATCCTGCAACGCCATGGCCTGACAGCCACGTTTTTTATCGCCACCGGCTTTCTGGACGGTGGCCGGATGTGGAACGACACCATTATTGAAACCATCCGCGGCAGCAAGATGCCGCTGCTGGACTTGTCGTCCCTGGGTTTGGGTCGCCATGCCATCGACACCCTCGGCGAAAGGCAGGCCGCGATCGCCGCTTTGATCGGTCAAATCAAATACCTTCCGGTACCGGAGCGCATCAGCGTCACGGAGCAAATCGCGCGGCTGGCCCGGGCGCAGCTACCCGGTGACCTGATGATGGGCTCGCAGCAGGTCAAGGCCATGCGCCACGCGGGCATGCAGATTGGGGCGCACACCGTGTCCCACCCGATTCTGGCCCGCCTCGCCGATGAGCCGGCGCGCCAAGAGATCCTCGGCAGCAAGAATTTTCTGGAGCAACTGCTCGGCGAGCGGGTGGGCCTATTCGCTTACCCCAACGGCAAGCCGGGAGAAGACTACACGGCGCAAAGTGTTGCGGTGGTGCGGGATCTGGGCTTTGACGCCGCGGTCAGCACCCATTGGGGCGCCTCGGGCAGGGCGGATGACGTGTTCCAGATCCGGCGCTTCACGCCCTGGGACCGGACCAGGCTGCGTTTCGGGGCCCGCATGCTGGCCAATCTGGTCCTCAAGCCGTCAACTTGAACCGTGGTGCCCGGGCGGCAAACCACTGCTCCAGCATCATCAGGATCCACACCATCTCCCCGTAGTAGCCCGGGTGCTCGGGCAGCCGCTGGGCCAGAAGGGCCTGCACAAAATCCGCCCGCACCACGCCACGCGCGGCCAGGCCGTGCAGCGAGTCCGTGGCCAGGGCCTTCAGGGCCGGGTGTTTGTTGGCCCAGACACCAAAAGGCAGGCCGAAGCCCCTGCTTTTTTTTCGCGATGATTTCGTCCGGCAGAAAGCCGCGCAGTGCCTCCTTGAAGAACCAGCGCAGCTTGAGCCCCTTTAGTTTGTATTCCGTGGGTAGGGTTTGAGAGAACGCGAGCAGCCGGTCGTCCAACATCGGGAAGCCGACCTCCAGGCCCGCCAGCTTGGTGCTACCCACCACCTTGGGCAGGTCACAATCCGCCAGCGTGTAGCGCCAGTCGAATGCCAGCATGCGGTTGACCAGGCTATCGGTGCGGGCGATGGCCCATAGATTGCGTTGTTGCCGCTCTGGGCCCTGCTGGTCAACCTGGCGCAGCAATTCAGGCGTCAGCACATCCTCGACACCCATGCGAAACAGCAGGTTATAGGTCATCAGCCGGTCCGGCATCACAACTTTGGCCTGGTTCACATAACTGGCGGCTTTTCGTACCAGCGGAATCTGGTTCATTACCCCAAGCCGTGACACCGGTTCCAGCAGGCCGGTACGCAGCGCAGCCGGAATATCGTCATACCAGCCAAATACCTTTTGTTTTGCGTAGCGCGTATTGCCCCCAAAAAACTCATCGCCGCCGTCGCCAGCCAGTAGTTTGCGCACGCCATCGTCACGCGCCATCTTGGCGCAGTAGTACGCCGGCAGGGCAGACGAATTGCCAAATGGCTGGTCGTAGTGTGCCGCCACCGTCGCAATGCTGCGCACCAGGTCATCGGGTGTCACGTAGTACTCGTGGTGCTCGGTCTTGAAATGCCTGGCCGCGATACGGGCATATTCCATCTCGTCATAACCCTGCGCGTCAAAGCCGATCGAATACGTGGCCACGGTCTTGCCGCTGGCCAGCGCCGCCATGCCCACCACGGTGGAGCTGTCGGTGCCGCCACTCAAAAAACAGGCCGGTTTGCCAGCGTCCAGTTGCGTGCCCACCGCGGCAAGCAACAGCCTTTTGAACTCATCTTTCAGCGCGTCAAACGAGGCGCCCCGCTGCTCCTCAAAAGTTGGCACCCAATACGGCGCCACGCTAAGCTGGCCATTTTCAAACCAGCCGTAATGCCCGGGCGGCAGCCGGTAAATATCTTTGTAGATCGTGCGTGGCGACGGAATGACGTGAAAGTACAGGTAGTCAAAAATCGCCTGCGGATCAATTTCGGTATTGGCGTCGGCCAACTCATTGGCTTGGGCGGCAAACCGCAGCTGGCCATTGTCGATGCGATAACACAAGCTACGGATCGCAAAGCGGTCCACCGCCAGAAAAATGCAGCCATTGGTTAGACGCATGCCCACGCAAAAGTCGCCGCTCGCGCCTTGTGCGGCGGACTTCGGGTCGCGTTGGAGCGCGACACGCCAGGCGGCCGCAACGTCTCCGGCCAGCGCCAGCGCGGCCAGTTTGGCATCTGAAAACCGGGGCGAGCCACTTAGCAGATTGGCGTTGGTGTCTGGCATTTGGATTGCATGGTGGTGCCGCGGTCAGGGCTGGGCGGCTGGCAGCAGGTTTTGTACCGCGCCCGGATTATGCGGCTTGCCAACCAGAGCCTGTGTGCTTCGCGGGTGCAGGTATTGTGCTTGCGCCAGCAGATTGACTGCATCGGCGTAACCAGGCTCCACCACCTTTCCCGACAGCCGCGAGCCCCGCTTCAGGCGGTAGTCGTGTGGCGTGGACAACTCGAACTCGTCCAGGTCCACGGTGAAATTGTTGTGGTAAACGCCCGGACCGGCGGACTCAAGGCTGCCCTGTCCCGCCAACAGGTTGTTGAATGCCTTCACAGTCAGATCGCCGGGCTTGACACGAAGAAATACACCGCCCTGCGGCTTGTTGTCCACCAGGGTATTGTTGACCAGGTACAACGCGTTGACGGTTCCCCTGTAGCCCTCGGCGCCAAAGGAAACCAGGTGTGGGTTTTCAGTGAGCGGCCCTTGTTGTATGACGTTGCCAATTACATAGGCAACGCCTCCGTCCGGAAACTCCAGCTCATAACTGGCCCGTCCCTCAAGCTCATCGGTTAACCGGTTATAGGCAATGCTGTTAACGGCCGCCCGGCTTTTCAGCAGGTGGCCCACCCGGGCGTGGTGAAAATAACTCCCGGTTACCGACAATCGGGCAATTGCGCCTGCATACAGGTTATGGCTCAGGCCATCTCCGTAGCCGTTGTGTCCAAACTCGCTGTTTTCCACCTGCAGCAGCGTGCCGGGATGGTTGTTGGTGAGCAGCCCCATCTCGTTGTACATGAAGCGGCAGTCACGTACCAGCAACGAGCCGGTTTCGAGCCGGATGCCCGCGCCATTGCGGCTCGGCACCGCTGCACCCTCGAAGTCGAAGCCCTCGACCCGCATCCCGCTGGCCCGCACCACCCAGATGCCCTTGCCCTCAGCCGCCGCGCCCTGCGCCAGCAACCGCACCCGGCCACCCACCGCCCGTACCGTCACGCCGTCACGCTCCCACACGGCCACGTCGCCGGCATAGTCGCCGGCATCCACCTCAATCGTGCTGCCGGCCCTGGCGACAGTGGCGGCTTCGGTTATTGTCTTGATCGTTCTGGAGGAACCTACTCGCAGCAGCGGCCCATCAGGCGACCCGTTTGGTTGTGCAAAAACCGGCCGGCGGTAGCCACCGAGCCACAGGCTGGCACCAAAGGCGGCGCCTGAAGTGGTCAACTGGCGCCGGTTGATCATTCCGTGTTTGGCGCCGCGATAGGCTTCATCGTTTTCCAAGCGTAGCTGCCTGCAAAGCGCCAGGCGACCATCGTGATGGCTTGTGAATGGCGGAACTGCCGCCCGGCACGAGGTACTCAAAAACCGGCTGAAGACCTTCCGGGTCCGGTGCAATCGGGTTGACCAGACCGCGGTACCACGAGCCAGCCGCCAACGTGAAGTCCAAGATGGCCGGGTCGCCAAGCACCCCCGCCGGCGCAAAATAATTGCCCCGGTGCTCACCCTCGATGTTGATGGTGAAGATACCAAGCCCTGCCAGCAGGTTGTTGCGGGTCATTATCTCGGGCGGTGCTGCGAGTTTGTCCGCGAACACCCGTAAGAACCACGCCGGGCGCAAGCCCTCGGAATACAGCGTGTTGTGAACCAGCCTCAACCGGTTTTTGGGCCAGGCGCTGCCTTCCGCCCCGTAACCAATCATGGTTGGATTCTGGCTGGTGCTGCTTTGCCCCAGCACATTGCCGATCAGTGTCACGTCGCCACCATTCGGGAACTCGGCCTCGTAGGAGGCGCTGCCACCTGCGCCGTCGACGATCAGGTTGTATCGGATGTCGCTCACGCGTGCCCGGCTTTTCAGCAAGTGCCCGTCGTACCCGCCATGAAAGCGGCTTGCGGTGACGCGCAGCAGCCCTATCCGTCCCACGTAAAGCAGGTGTGGTGGCGGATTTTTCTGCTTTGGCGCCTGGGCAAACAGGGTTTTTTCGATGGTCAGTTCCGCGTTCGGATCGTTGGCCGTAAGGATCGCGTTCTGGTTATCGAAGAAGGCGCACCCGGCCACGAGCAGCTTGCCTTTTTCAAAGCGAATTCCCGCGCCATTGCCATCGGAAACCCGGGCCCCGCGAAATTCGATGTTGGAAACCCGGAAATCGCCATTTGGAAATACCCAGATTGCCTTGCCCTGCGCGTCCTTGCCCGATGCAATGAGTACCGGACGTTGCCCGATGCCACGAATGGTGAGCCGCTTTTGGTTCCAGACCGCTACATCGCCCTTGTATTCGCCCGACGCAATCTCCACCACGTCACCGTCCTGGGCCAGCTTCGCAGCCTCCGCGACGGTCTTGATGCGTTCGTTGGGCCCCACCGTTATTAGCCGGGCCGATGCCGGCGAGACTGTCAGGAGCAGGCCGGCCGCCAGCCAGCAAATCAGAGAAAGTTTGCTCATGTGCCCGGTTGCCGCGCGCTGGCGTCGCTGGGGGAAACCAGCGTAAACACCATTAGCAGCAGCGTGTAATAAAGCCACGCCAGCCGCGGCACGTCGAGCAGGCTGTCGAACAGCCCCACTATGGCGAATCCGGCCAAGGCGCCGGCCAGCGCAGGGGCCAATGGGTGCGTGCGCGAGCGCCCCACCGCCAGTCGCCACAGGGCCCCAGCGTAAAGAAGACTCCACAGGGCGAGTCCGATCAGGCCCTGCTCAAACAATACATTCAGCAACATGTTTTTTATGTGCCAGGGCAGGTGGTGCAGGTCGCTGCTGAAGAACCAGCGTGCCATACCGGATGAAAAGTCGCCGTTGGCCAGCAGATTGCGTTCACGGCGATCGGTCAACTGCAGATCGTCGACTTGCGCCACTCGGTCACGCGAATTCACGGCCACGGAAAAAGTGATCAACCGCGGCGCATACCAGGCGCCAGGTGACAGATGGCCCCCCTTGAGTTCGGTCTGCACCAGGTGCCAGGCTTGCGCCCCAGGCCGGATGGTCAGGCTGCTTTCCACGCACTGCCCAATGTAGAGCAGGTGTTTTTCGCAGACTTCAAATCGGATGCTGGTTGGGGCCGAAACGCGCACCTTGGCGCGAACTAACACAGGTGATTCAGGTACTGAAACGCGCTGCGATACGCGGAACAGTTCGCCATAACCCATCATTTTCTGGCGGCCGCTGCTGAGCGACAGATAGCTGTTGCCACTCTCGATGCCCAGCCGGTAGTCGCCCGGGTGCTCAGTGGTCTGCCCCCCGATTAGCTGCGTAGAGGGAAACCGGCCAAGGCCTTTTCCCAACAGCCATTCGGCCGGCGTGACCAGCGCTTCCAGCCCATGGCGCCAATGGGCCAGGCGGCCATCCAGGTTCTGGCTGCTTTGGGAAAAGCGGTCCTGCATATACACACCGCCGCCAAAAACTCCCACCGTGCCCCCCACCAGGGCCATCAGGCCCAAAGCAGTCGCTTGCCACCTCAAACTGCCAGGCCACATTGGCCGCCGTGTGTTGCCCGCTACGCCCATCAGGCCCAGCAGCACCAGCAAGACCGGCGCCGCGGCCAGGAGCCCTGTCGATTCACCCCAATGGGCTGCGACCAATCCCGTGCCGGTGACGACCCACACATAACCGGCCAGTGCCCATGGCCCGGCCCGGCCGTGGCGTCTGTCGGCCTGTTGCCGATTGGAAAACCAGAGCATGGCGGCGGTGAAAACCACACCCAAGGCATAAACCCAGTACGGACCCTTGGGCAACATCCAGGCCAGCGCCACCGCAATCGCCGACATACCGGCACCCAGCACCAGCCCGAATAACCAATGCCGGGTGTTAAAGCCGCGCAGCACGGCGGCCAGCGGCATCAGCAGGGCCATACATCCAAGCAGGGCAAGCATGCCGCGGTAACCGCTGCTGCCAAACATCCAGGCTGCCGCGAGCCCAAAAACCACCAACAGCAAGACGCCCGGCCAGAGCACGGCGGGTTTGGCCATTGACTGGCCATCGATTGCCGCTGCCGGTGGCGCGGTGGCCGAAGTTGCTCTTGACTGGCGCGTTTGCAGCCACAGAAACAGGGCCAACCCCAACGGTATAGCCAGGTACACACCGCGAGAAAAGGTAGTCAGGCAAGCGTAACTTGCCAGCCCGGTGACGACGGCCGCGATACCCCAGCGTACCGGTGTGCGCGCCAACAGCAGTTCGCGCACCGCAAACGGCACCGTCAGCGCCAGAAAACCGTCGAGCGCGGCGCCACCCACGTGCATCTCCCAAAACAAGCCGGTGGTGCGGTAGTCGCTGGAGAAATTAAGCAGCCCGGTAAAGGCCAAACGTTCCCAGATGGTGGCCAGCGACGCTGCGGCCAGGCCCAGCATCAGCCCCAGAGACAGCGCGCGGCCTGCCTGGTCGGGCTGCTGCCGCTGGGTGTGTAGCCATAGCGGCAACAACAACAGGGCGAGCAAGAAGCTTTTCGCCAGTCGCAGACTGTTCATGGGCTCGTGGTAGCCCTGAAACCAGCCAAAGCTGAAACCACCCGCGGGGTCGTTGAAACCGCGCGCCATTGCGACCAGCAGCGACACGGCAAAAAGCGCCAGCATCAGCCACCAAAGAACCGGTCGCTGGCGTTTCGGGCCTCTTGCGCCTGGACCCGACTTGCCTGACCATGCAAGCCTGGCATAACCGCCCGTGGCCACGGCGAGCACCAGCAAATCGAACTCCTCGAAGGTGATCCAGCCACTCCAGGGGGCCAGGCCAATCACCGGCAGCAGCGCCGGAACCAGCACCAACCAGGCGAGCGATGAGCTGATGGCAAGCGCAGCCACGGCCACGAATCCACCCAGCGCCCAGACCGACCCCAAGGGGTAATGCCGCGCAAGCCATAAACCGGTCAGCGCGCACAAGATCGAAACCACGGTTGCCACCAGGCGTAGTGCGGGCGCGCGCGGAGCATTGGAAGAGCCTGCAATTGGGCTGGTGCGCGACTGCATCATGGGTTTCGACGGCGCTTGAGCAGGTGGACGACCTCGTCGTAAACCGGATGATGGAGAGCCCGGGCAGCCAACAACCACGACACGCCACCACTTGCAGCGACGACGGCAAGCAGCAACAGCGGCGCCATGTCCAGGCTTCGACCAGCCAGCAGAGTAATAACCTGTGCCAGCACCGATACAAACGCCAGCGCCAGGCTGCCAAGGCAGGGTGAAAACAGTGCGCGAGTGTTGACGTTCAGAACCTGGCGCAAATGGTAAACATACAGGCCCAACATCAGCAGGTTCGACATGAACCATACGGCGGCAACGGTCTGCAAACTGATGAACGATGCCAAAAAAATCCCCACCAGGTGTACCGGGCTGAACAGGAGCGAAATCTTCAGCCGCCGTTTGACGTGGCCGGTTGCCGCCAGAATATTCGGCCCCAGCGCATACAAATACGTGGGCATAACGGCTGTGGCAAGTATCGTTGCTATCGGAGCCGCGGCATCCCATTGCGGCCCAAACAGCACCCGAATAAGGTCAACCGACATCAGCGCCACAAAACCAAAAAATGGCCAGGCGATGCTGGTGAAAATGGAGGTTCCACGCGCGAAAGCCTCGACCAGCTGCAAACCAGCCCGATGGTCGGCAGCGTACGAGGGGGTTGCCACCCTGAGAATGGCCGATGCGACGTTGGTGTGAAACAGCTCGACCAATCCAAAAGCGCGGCTGAACAGGCCGACGGCGGCAAATCCGAATTGCCGCGCCACCACAAACTCATGCGCGTTCCGGGTGAAGGTT
This sequence comes from Betaproteobacteria bacterium, assembly GCA_031403955.1. Taxonomy (GTDB): domain Bacteria; phylum Pseudomonadota; class Gammaproteobacteria; order Burkholderiales; family Burkholderiaceae_C; genus CAISIP01. The sequence continues at coordinate 4,968 of JANNGR010000337.1, read as the reverse complement.
TCAATCAGCCGGGAACTCGCAAACATCGAGCCGTAACGCAGCACCGTTCGGGCGCCCTTCAGGCTGGGCAGCAGCAGCGTGCCATGTGGCCGCAGGAATGCCAGCATGACGGTTTGCACCAGAACTCCCAACACCGGAGCCCATGCCAGACTCATGGTTCCATAACCCTGGTACGCCAGTACGACGGCAGCAACGGACTGGACGGCGTTGCTGGTGGTCTGCACCGCAAAAACCTTGCGGAATGCCATTTCGCGGCTCAACAGGGCAAACGCCGGCGATGCGAATGGCAAAATCAGAAAGTTCAGGCTGAGCACGGACAACACTTCCGCAAGTTCTTGTTCCTGGTAGTAGTTGGCGATCAGGTTGCGGCTGACAAAAACCAGCGCTCCGATCGACCATGCAACCAGCATTGCGGTACCCAGCGCGGCTTTCAACTTTCCCTGCGTCAGGTTTTTTTCCTGAATCAGGTATTCGCTGACACCGAAGTCTCGCAAAATGCCGGCTACCGCGGTGACGGCCGCACACATCGAAAAAATGCCGATCTGGGTCGGTGTCAATATCCGGGCCAGAATCAGGGTGCTCGATATAGTGATCAGCAGACTGGCATAACGCTCAGCAAAAGACCACAGTAGCGCGTTGCGCAGAGTTGTCATTGATGGTTGCGTTCTAATGGATCGGCATCGATATGAGTCTACGTCACGATGAAACAGCCCGGCCAGGCGCTCAATGGCTGCGTTGTTGCAGGCGAATTAGGAGGAAAGTGTGATTTGCATCAGCGACAAGATCAGTGTCTCGAATACCAATGGTTTTGTTCTGTTCGGTGGTATCAACGTGCTCGAATCGCGCGAACTTGCGCTGCGCGCCTGCGCGGAGTACGTACGGGTCACCCAGAAACTAGACATACCCTATGTTTTCAAAGCCAGCTTCGACAAGGCCAACCGCTCGTCCATCCACTCCTACCGGGGCCCCGGGCTGGAAGAGGGCTTGAAGATATTTGAGGCCATCAAAGCCGAGTTCGGCGTGCCAATGCTCACCGACGTGCACGAACCCTGGCAAGCCCAACCGGTGGCCGAGGTGGTCGACGTGTTGCAGTTGCCCGCCTTTCTGGCGCGGCAGACCGACCTGGTGGTGGCACTGGCCAGGACCGGTCGGGTCATCAACATAAAGAAGCCCCAGTTTCTGAGCCCATCGCAAGTGTTCAACATCGTGGAAAAGTTCAAGGAGGCCGGCAATCAGCAACTCATCCTGTGCGATCGCGGCACGTGCTTCGGCTACGACAACCTGGTGGTGGACATGCTGGGCTTCGGCGTGATGAAAAAAACATGCGCTGACCTGCCGATTATTTTTGACGTAACACACGCGTTGCAGCAGCGCGACCCCTTGGGTGCGGCATCCGGTGGGCGGCGCCAGCAGGTGGCGGACCTGGCGCGCGCCGGTCTGGCGGTCGGTCCGGCCGGCATCTTCCTGGAGGCACACCCTGACCCTGACTCGGCGAAATGCGACGGGCCGAGCGCCTTGCCGCTGGATCGCCTGGAGCCCTTCCTGACCCAGCTCAAGGCGCTGGACGACCTGGTGAAGTCGTTCGCCCCGCTGCACATTACCTGAAGAAAGCCACACGCCTTGAATGATTCCACGACCAAGCGCCTGGCCATCGTGATACCGGCACGTTATGCGTCGACGCGGCTGCCGGGCAAGCCATTGGCCGACATACTGGGCAAGCCCATGGTGCAGCATGTGTATGAGCGGGCTTTGCAGGTGCCGCAGGTGCATGCGGTGCTGGTGGCAACCGATGACGCGCGGGTGGCAGATGCGGTGCGCGCATTTGGCGGGCGCTGCGTGATGACCTCGCCTGACCACCCCTCGGGCACCGACCGGCTGGCAGAAGTGATGACGCAGGTCGAGGCTGATGTGTACATCAACCTGCAAGGTGACGAACCACTGGTGCGGCCGGCCGACATAACGAAACTGGCCGCCGGCATGTGGGCCGACCCGGCCGTGCAAGTGGGCACGCTTTGCCACCCGATTACGACCGAGGAGGCGAGCAACCCCAACACAGTCAAGGTGGTGCTGGCGGCCAACGGCGACGCGTTGTACTTCAGCCGCGCCCCCATTCCCTACCCGCGCGACGGCGGCGACGTGGCGCGCTACCTGAAACACGTCGGCGTGTACGCTTACCGCCGTGAGGTGCTGGCGGCTTATGCCGGTCTGCCGCAACCGATGCTTGAGCAGGCTGAGAAGCTGGAGCAGTTGCGCCTGCTGGTGGCCGGTTATCGTATTCGCGCCTTTGAAGTCGAGCCTACCGGCCCGGGCGTAGACACGCCCGAATGCCTGGAGCGTGTACGCGCGCTGATGGCCGGGCACGAGCCCAAGGCGCGGCCGACGCTGGCGGGTGTCAAGCTGGTGATCACCGATGTGGACGGCGTGCTGACCGACGGCGGCATTTATTACGACGAAACTGGCGAATGCCTGAAGCGTTTTCATGTGCGCGACGGTCTGGGCATGCATCTTCTGGAACAAAACGGCATTCGTGTAGCGGTGTTGTCGGGCCGCGATTCGGCCACGCTGCGCAAGCGCCTGGCAGATCTGGGTGTGCGCTTGTACCAACTGGGCGTCAAGGACAAAGCCGCCGCCTGCCATGCGCTGATGGCGCAGGCGCTCGTCACGCCTGACGAGACGGCCTGTATCGGCGACGACAGCATCGACCTGCCGGCGTTTGCGGTGTGTGGTCTGTCTTACACCGTGGCGGATGCGCCGGCGTATGTCAAGGCGCGTGCCAGCGCCACCTTGAATTCACGTGGCGGCGCGGGCGCCTTTCGCGAACTGGCCGATGCGATTTTGCTGGCTCAGGGCAAAGGGCATGTATTTGGAACGGCAGAGGGATTTGGCGGCGTGATGTCGGGTGCGGTGCAGTAACATCAATGCGCTGGGTTTGTCCCAAATCCGCTGCACTCGGGTGTTTCTGACCCGCGCTTTATCTACCACTCTTGGGTGTACCTATGCAAAATATCGGTATCGAATCTCCAGCCATTGGGCGAGCCCGGCGGTTCGACAGGTTCTTGGGTTTGGCGGCGACGACGCTGGTGCTGGCGGCTTGCCTCGTGCAGCCGCAGAACGCCCGGGCCGACATGGTGCTCACGGCGCCGGACGGCCGGAAGATCCAGCTCAAGGACGATGGCACGTGGAGCTACCAGGACGCCGCGGACAAGGGCAAAGTTGATGCCAAGGAGCCACCAGAGGTAATGGCCGATCTGCGACTGGAGCGGAGAATAGAACGTGGCACCAACTGCCGCCTGGTATTCAGCCTTACCAACACATTGCCCTACGAAATTCGGCACATCGTCCCGTATTTTTCGGTTTATCGCGCCAACGGCGTGGTCCACGAAACGGTTAGCGCCGCATTCCAGTCCATTCGACCCAGTGACCGGATTGAACGTATGGCCGACTTCTCCAGAATTGCCTGCCCGGATATTGCGCGTGTGCAAGTCACTGGTGGTGATCGTTGTGAAATGGGCGATCTGCATAAGTTCTCGCCGGCCAACGGTGAATGTCTGGCACGGGTACGTGCCGCCCCAAGCGACCTGATTCGCTTTGACAAGTAGCCGCCGCGGCTCCGACAGCGGTATAAATCGAGTCTTTTTCGAGGCCCCTTCGGGCTGTGCGGCATTTTCATCAACCTGTCATTCGAGACAGGATGCCTCTTTGTCAGAGGAATTCTGGTGGTTAAAGGTCAATAAATGGACTGGCGATTGAAGGTGGCAAGGCAGGCCGTTCTGGTTCGGATGCCGTTTGGCTACGCTTTGCGGCGTTTCAAGCGCCGCCATTTTGGTTACGAACCAGATGCCGGAAACCTGCGTGCCACGCTGACTCACTTGCGCCAAATGACGGAGGCGCTCGACGCCATGGGTCGTACTTTCGAGGGCGCGACGGTGCTTGAAATCGGGTCTGGCTGGTTTCCCACCATCCCGACCATGCTGGCCCTGCGCGGTGCGAAACGGGTGCTGTTATCCGACCTGACTCCACATATGGACGACGTCACGTTCTCCGCAACCTTGCGGTTTCTCAAGCGCAACATGCCGACCGACTCAAAGTTGTCGGCGGTCGCCCGTTTCAGTGATCTCCCGCTTACCTATTTGGCGCCGTTCAACGTCAACGCGCTTGTCGACGGCAGTATCGACTACGTCATTTCCAGGACTGTGTTGGAACACATACCTGAACACGACTTGATGCAATTGATGACGGCGCTGCGCCCGAAGATTGCCCGTGGCGGCTTGATGGTCCATCTTATTGACCACTCGGACCATCTTGAACACGTCGACAGGTCGATCTCCAAGATCAATTTTCTTACCTGGTCTAAACGCAAACACGCTTTCGTCAATTACTTGACCAGAGAGGGTGAGAACCGGCTGCGCCATCACGAATACCGGCGCATTTTTGAGGCATCGGGCTACCAGGTCGTCGGCACGGCAATTGAAATCCATGCAGGAACCTGTGCGATTGCGAAGGCGCTGCCACTGGTGGCACCCTACTCGGACATGTCGCCTGAGCAAGTTGCGGCTCTAAGCTCGCTCTACCTGTTGTCGCCAGGCGCCATGGCTGCTGGTTGAACGCCTTTCTCAGGGCTGTGGTGCCGTGCGCCCGGTGCCGCACGGCCGACGCGGCGGGATTTGTTGTCAGCCGGTCTTGTAAGCCGTGCGCAGTTCGGCGCTTTCGACATTGGCGCCCGCATACATTCCCTGCAATGGCGCGGCGAATTCGTCGTCGCGCGTCTTTTGCAGCGCGGCCACCACATTCACGTTGGCACTGCGTTCGGCCAGGCCGGTGACCATCTCGGGCAAGCGCGAGGCCTGCTTCAATGGATTTTGGCCCATCAACTTTTTCGCCAGCCACCAGGCGCCGGTGCGCGCGCTAAACGGCCTGACCGAGCCGCGTTGCTGCAATTCATGAACCGCGACGTTGCGGGTTTGCGGT
>JANNGR010000336.1:0-8742 GCA_031403955.1 Betaproteobacteria bacterium | reverse complement strand
GGTTTTGCATGCTGCCCGCAATCTGCCTGCGGTGCTTGAATCCGATCAGGCATCTGAATGAGGTGCGACAACACCATCTCGGAACTGCTCGCCCTGGGTGACCCGGCGGCTCATCCCACACTGGTAAACACCGATGGCGGCACGGTTGTGCTGCGGTAGCATCATCCCTCTCTGATTCCTGTGATTCCATTTCCGAAGGAGCGCCCCGTGAAAACTTTGTTTACCCGATCCGCCGCCGCCATTGCGGTTGCAACCGCGTTTTGTCTGCCAGCCACCGTACTCGCCGCGACACCCAAGGACACACTGGTGGTGGCCTGGGCAATGGACGACATCATCACCATGGACCCGGGCGAGGCGTTCGAGATTTCCGCCGGCGAAATAATGGGCAACTCGTACGACCGTCTGATCCGTTACGACGTGAACGACCCGTCCAAACTGGTCGCCGACGTTGCCAAATCATGGTCGGTATCGGCCGACGGCAAGACCTACAGCTTTGAATTGCGGCCCGGGCTGAAGTTTGCCTCTGGCAATACGCTGACGGCGGAGGACGTGGTGTTCTCGTTGCAACGCGCCGTGATCCTGGACAAGACGCCGGCTTTTATCCTGACCCAGTTCGGCTTTAGCAAAGACAACGTCAAGGACAAGATCAAACAGACCGGCCCGTTGACGATGACACTAGAGACCGACAAGAACTACGCACCAACTTTTGTCTACAACTGCCTGACGGCCAATATTGCGTCGATTGTGGACAAGAAACTGGTCATGTCCAAAGAAGTCAATGGCGACATGGGTTATGGCTGGCTGAAGACCAATTACGCCGGCTCGGGCCCGATGAAGCTGCGTGAATGGCGCGCCAACGAAATCGTCGCGCTGGAGCGCAATGACAACTATTGGGGCGAAAAATCGAAACTGGCGCGTGTGATCTACCGGCATGTAAAAGAGGCCGCCACACAACGCCTGTTGCTGGAGAAGGGCGATGCCGACATCGCGCGCAACCTGTCGCCACAAGACCTGACCGCGCTGGCCAGCAACAAGGAGATAAAGACGACGGCCACGCCCAAGGGTACGGTCTACTACCTCAGCCTGAACCAGAAGAACCCCAACCTTGCCAAACCGGAAGTGCGTGAAGCCTTCAAATGGCTGGTCGATTACAGCGCCATCGGCGACACGCTAATCAAGAATATCGGCGACATCCACCAGAACTTCCTGCCGGTCGGTTTGCTCGGTGCCAGCACCGAAAAGCCGTACAAGCTCGACGTAGACAAAGCCCGGGCGCTGCTGGCCAAGGCCGGGCTGCCGAATGGCTTCAAGGTGACGTTGGACATGCGCACCACGCAGCCGGTGCAGGGCATCACCGAAGCCTTTCAGCAGACCGCCAAACGCGCCGGCATAGAAATCGACATCCTGCCCGGTGACGGCAAACAAACGCTGACCAAATACCGCGCCCGCACACACGACATTTATATCGGCCAGTGGGGCGCCGACTATTGGGACCCGCACACCAACGCCGACACCTTCGCGCGCAACCCGGACAATAACGACGACGCCAAATCCAAACCGCTGGCATGGCGCAATGCCTGGGCGATTCCCGAGCTGACCAAGAAGGCGGATGCCGCCGTGCTGGAACGCGATGCAAACAAACGCAAGGCAATGTACGGGGAGATGCAGGCCGACTTCCGCAAGGACAGCCCGTTTGTGATGTTGTTCCAGCAGACCGAGGTGGCGGCGATGCGCAGTGACGTGGTGGGTCTGAAAATTGGCCCCACGTCCGACTCGACCTACATGTTCAAAGTCTCGAAGTAACTATCCGACGGTAGTGGTGGTTTGAGCGCCGTCAGCCAGATGCCGTCCGGCCCGCAGGGCGGCGTGCGCCTGCGGCGCGCGCTAAAGGCGGCGGCCAGTTTCCTGGCGGTCATTGTTTTGACCTACCTCGGGCTGCTCGCCGTTACTTTTTTCATTGGTCGCGTGATACCGATCGACCCGGTGCTGGCGATCGTCGGTGACCGCGCGCCCGAACACGTGGTGCAGCGGGTGCGCGAAGAGCTGGGGCTCAACAAACCACTGTGGCAGCAGTTTTATATCTACCTCAGCAAGGTTTTGCACGGAGATTTCGGCACCTCGGTGTTGACGTCCAACCCGGTGATGCAGGACATCCGGCGGACTTTTCCGGCCACGATTGAACTCGCCACCCTGGGCATCATAATTGGCGCCGGCTTCGGTGTGCCGCTGGGCGTGTGGGCAGCCGTGCGCCGCGGTGGCCTGGTGGACCAGGTGGTCCGGGTGATGGGGCTGATTGGTTATTCGGTGCCGATCTTCTGGCTCGGGCTGATGGGGCTGGTGTTGTTTTATGCCAAGCTGGACTGGGTTGCCGGGCCGGGCCGCATCGACGTCACCTACGAATACACACTCACGATGGTCAGCGGCTTCCTGCTGCTGGACGCGGCACGCGCCGGGCAGTGGGATGCGTTTGGCAACGTGTTGTCGCACCTGATCCTGCCGGCCTCGCTGCTGGGTTATTTTTCGCTCGCCTACATCAGTCGCATGACACGCTCGTTCATGCTGAATGAACTGGCGCAGGAATACGTGGTGGCGGCGCGCGCCAAGGGTTTGTCCGAAACACGCATCATCTGGCGCCACGCCTTGCGTAATGCGATGGTGCCGCTGGTAACGGTGGTGGCGTTGTCGTATGCCGGGCTGCTGGAGGGCTCGGTGTTGACCGAGACCGTGTTCGCCTGGCCCGGCCTGGGGTTGTACATCACCAACTCGCTCCAGAACGCGGACATGAACGCGGTGCTCGGCGGCACCATCGTAGTCGGCTCGATTTTCATCGGGCTGAACCTGCTGTCGGACCTGTTGTACCAGTTGCTCGATCCCCGGACCAAGGCACGATGAACGACAGCGCCGGCGTGTTGCACAAGGTGAGCCTGCACGACTGGCTGATGTCCGAGCACCCGCAGTCACGCCGTCAGGCCTCGCTGGGGCGGGCTTACGGCGCCTGGCGTACTTTCTCGCGCAACCGGCTGGCGATGCTGGGACTGGTGATCGTGATCGCCCTGGTGCTGGTGGCGCTGTTGGCCAACCTGTTGGCGCCTTATTCGCCGTATATCGGCGACCTGCGCACCACCCGTTTGCTGCCGCCTTCCGCGGCGCACTGGTTCGGCACCGACGACCAGGGCCGCGACATTTTGTCGCGCATTATTTTCGGCTCGCGCATCACGCTGTATGTGGTGGTGCTGGTAGCCATACTGGCGGCGCCGATTGGGCTGGTGGTCGGCACCGTGGCCGGTTACGCCGGTGGCTGGCTGGACGCGGCGCTGATGCGCATCACCGACATATTCCTGGCCTTCCCGCGGTTGATCCTGGCATTGGCATTTGTGGCGGCGCTGGGGCCGGGCATCGAAAACGCGGTGATTGCGATCGCCATTACCTCCTGGCCACCTTATGCCCGTATTGCGCGTGCCGAGACGCTCACCATCCGCCAGGCCGACTATATTGCCGCGGTGCAGTTGATTGGCGCCTCGCCGTGGCGCATTGTGCTGCGGCACATCATGCCGCTGTGTGTCTCGTCGGTGATCGTGCGCGTGACACTGGACATGGCCGGCATTATCCTGACCGCCGCCGGCCTGGGTTTCCTGGGTTTGGGCGCCCAGCCGCCGATGCCTGAATGGGGCGCATTGATCGCCAATGGGCGCCTGTACGTGCTGGACCAGTGGTGGGTGGCGGCAGCGCCGGGAGCGGCGATCTTCCTGGTCAGCCTGGCGTTCAACCTGCTGGGCGACGGTCTGCGTGACGCGCTGGACCCGAAAGGCGTGAAATGAATGCGCTATTCCAGTCAAGCCCGGTGTCGGCGATCGAACCGGTATTGGTGGTCGACGATCTGCGCGTGTCGTTTCCAAACCGCGACGGCGGCCGGACCGAAGCGGTGCGTGGTGTGTCGTTTGCTCTCGGACGCGAGCGGCTGGGCATTGTTGGTGAATCGGGCTCGGGCAAGTCGCAGACCGGGCGCGCGATTCTGGGCCTGACTGCGCCCGAAGGCATCGTCACTGCGAAGCGGCTTGAGTTCAACGGAGTCGATCTGCTGCGCTGCACGCCGAAACAGCGGCGCGAGTTACGCGGCGGTCGCATTGCCATGGTGCTGCAGGATCCCAAGTTTTCGCTTAACCCAGTGATGACGATTGGCGACCAGGTGGTGGAGACGTTGCGCGCCCATACCAGAATTTCCGCCAAGGAGGCGCGCGCCAAGGCGATGGCCGCACTGGTTGCGGTGCAGATCGACCAGCCCGAACGGGTCTACAAACTTTATCCGCACGAGGTGTCGGGCGGCATGGGCCAACGCGCGATGATCGCGATGATGCTGATTGCCAACCCGGACTTGTTGATTGCCGATGAACCCACCTCGGCGCTGGACGTGACGGTGCAACTCCAGGTGCTGGCGATCCTGGACGCACTGGTGATCGAACGCGGCATGGGGCTTATTTTCATATCACACGACCTGCGCCTGGTATCGACTTTCTGCGACCGCATCCTGGTGATGTATGCCGGCCGCGTGGTCGAGGAAGTCGCGGCCGGCGGCCTGGCCGATGCGAAACACCCGTACACCCGGGGCCTGCTGAACTGCCTGCCCCGGTTGGCCGACGACCGCCATCCGCTGCCGACGCTGGATCGCCAGCCGGAGTGGGCGTTATGAGCCAGTCAGCGTCCAGCCAGGTCGGCATTGAAGTGCAACACCTGCGGGTTGTTTATGACGGCTTTGTGGCCGTGGCGGACACCTCGTTGCGTGTGCAGGCGGGTGGGAGTTTTGGCATTGTGGGCGAATCAGGCTCTGGTAAATCCACGGTCTTGCGAGCCATCTGCGGGCTGGCGCCGAAACAGTCGGGCACGGTGCAACTGGTCGGCGACGCCAAACAGCCATTGCCGCTGCCGGGCAGCAAGCCATTTCGACGGCTGGTGCAAATGGTGTTCCAGGACCCTTACGGCTCGCTGCACCCGCGCCAGACGGTGGACCGCATCCTGGCCGAGCCGCTGGCGATCCACGGCATCGGCGACGCCGAGGCGCGTATCGAACGCGCGCTGGTTGAGGTCGGCATGGGCACAGGTTTTCGTTTTCGGTACCCGCACCAGCTTTCGGGTGGCCAGCGCCAGCGTATCGCCATCGCACGCGCGCTGATTCTCGAGCCGCAGATTTTGTTGCTGGATGAGCCAACCTCGGCACTCGATGCATCGGTGCAGGCCGAGGTGCTGAACTTGCTCGAAGACCTGCGCGGGAAACGCGGCCTGTCCTTCATCATGGTCAGCCATGACCTGGCCGTGGTGACGCATATGTGCGAACAGATGATGGTGATGCAACGCGGCCAGACGGTAGAGTTGTTGTCCGCCGCCGACCTGGCCGCGAGCCGGGTCAGCGATGTTTACACGCGTAACCTGATGGTCGCGTCGACCGGGTTCCGGCGCGAGATGGCCCCTAGTCAGTTGGGGACAGAGCTTGCGGCATTGCCGCCGCGGTCTGTCCCGCAAGGGCTCGTTAGCTAGTTGGGGACAGAGCTTGCGGCTTCGCCGCTGGCGGTCTGTCCCGCAAGTTTTAGGATTACACACACATGATCAACTGGGAAGCCCACGCCTGCCTGCCGTTGCATCCGCAAGCCGACTTTGCGCCAATCGACCGGCTGCATGCGGCTGGCGTGAATTATGTGTCGATCAACATCGGCATGGACATGAACCCGGTAGCGCAGGTGATGTCGGTCATTGCCGGCTTTCGCGCCAGAATTGCAGCGCACCCGGAGTGTTATGTGCTGGTGTCGAGCGTGCAGGACATCGAACAGGCGGCGGCCGACGGAAAACTGGCGATCGGTTTCGATCTGGAAGGTGCGATGCCGCTGCTGGAGCAGCCCGAGATGGTGGCGCTGTACCGAAGCCTTGGGGTGCGGCAAATGCATCTGGCCTACAACCGCAACAACTCGGTTGCCGGCGGCTGCCATGACATCGAACAGGGCCTGACAGCGCTGGGCCACCAGGTCGTGGCTGCCATCAACGCGGCGGGCGTGTTGATGGACTGTTCCCACACCGGCCGGCGTTGCAGCCTGGACATAATGGCTGCATCCGGCAAGCCGGTTATTTTCAGCCACTCGAATCCGCTTGCGCTGGTCGAGCACGGCCGCAACGTAACCGACGAACAGATCCGCGCCTGCGCCGCCACCGGTGGCGTTATCTGCGTCTCGGGTGTGTCAATCTTTCTGGGCAACCGCGAGCCCACCGCTGACGACGTGGCCAGACACGCCGCCTACGTGGCCAACCTGGTCGGCGTGCAGCACGCCGGCATTGGCCTGGACATCAGCTTTCACCAGAGTGAACTCAACGACAACCCGCCCGGCGATTACGACCCCACTTATTGGTGGCCCAGGTCCGCCGGTTACGACCGCGCGATTTCGCGTTCGACCTACCCGCCGATTGAAAGCTGGTCGGTGCTAGGCGACGCGTTGCAGCGCGCCGGCATGACGGGTGATGAAGCGGGGCTGGTGATGGGTGGGAACATGATGCGGGTGGCGGGGGCGGTTTGGGGGTGAGGACGCAGAGTGTGAAGTCAGGTGTCGACGCAACACGTTCGTGTTTGCCGATACCCTGATTTTTGCGCGAATTCACTTCTTGACCGAATCCTGCTGTAGTTGGAAAACCCAGGTGATCTATGGCATCATCATTTGTCTTTTACGATCTTGCGGAGGCGGCAAATGACCAAAACCAGCAAACACGTTTTTCCGAACTCCTCGGGGGGATGGTCGGTGAAAACCAGGGGTGCAACACGCGCGTCCCGCACCTTTGATACCCAAGTAGAAGCCATCAAGTACGGTCGCACAGCAGCGAAAATTTCGCAGTCTGAGCTTTATATTCACGGCAAGGACGGCACGATAAAAAACAAAAGTAGCTACGGGCGCGATCCGCTTGTGCCAAAAGACCAGAAATGATGCGGCATGGCGTTTGAAAAGAATGTCTTTGTCAATTGCCCTTTCGATCAGCAGTATCTGCCACTGCTTCGCCCGCTGCTCTTTGCGGTAATCTACCTGAAGTTGAAACCTCGCATCGCGTTGGAGGCAATGGACGCGGGCCAAGCAAGGCTCGACACCATAGTGGAGTTGATCGCTGACTCGAAGTTTGGCATCCACGATCTGTCCCGGATCGAGTCAGCGAAAGCCGGCGAGCTTTTCAGACTCAACATGCCGTTTGAATTAGGCCTTGACTTTGGCTGCCGACGGTTTGGATCCGATCTGCAAAAGGGAAAACGAAGCCTGGTTCTGGAGACGGAGCCTTATCGATACAAAGCAGCCCTTTCGGACTTGTCGGGCTCAGATGTCCAAAGTCACGGAAACGAGCCGTATCGGGTAATCGCCATCGTTCGCAATTGGCTCAAGAACGTGTGTCGCATTCGAGCCGCTGGACCTGCAAGGATTGAGGGCGCGTTCACGGACTTCATGACACAGAACTACGACGACTTGACGGCCAAGGGCTTCTCGCCGCGAGACATTGAGGCGCTTCCAATTCCCGAACTTATAGAGTGCATGGAAGATTGGGTTGCTACCAACACACAACGTCCACCCATGAACGCCGATCAAATCGAATCTGAAGCGCATGCCCTCCCGCTTGACGCTCGCGCCCTCCTTGTCCGCAGGCTTTTGTGGGGCCTTGAAGAGATTTCGGCATCAGAGTTCGACCGTTTGTGGGGCGAAGAATCAGCCCGACGCGTTGCCATGCGTACGCTGGTCTGGTACCAGCGGTTTCAGGCGAAGAAGTCGCACGCAAAGCGCGAGCCTTGCTTCGGTAGGTCACACCTTCCCCCCGAGGGCGAACGCTACTTGCCTGAAAGCAGTTCAATGTTTGTCGGGAGTTCCTGCCATTGTTAGCCATACCCGACATCCGGCTCGCCCGACCGCAAGACGCGCGCAATATCGCCGCCATGTCGCGCGACTTCATCGAGCATGGGCTTGGTTGGAGTTGGACAGCGGCCCGCGTGTTGGGGGCCATGCGCGATCCGTCGACCAATGTCATCGTGATCCTGAAACAAGGCCGCATGTTTGGATTCGGCATCATGCAGTATGGGGACGACACTGCCCATCTTTCGCTGCTGGCAATTCACCCTGCGCAGCGGCATCAAGGGCTGGGCGCACGGCTGGTCGACTGGCTCGAACAGTGCGCCCGTAGCGCCGGCTCAACCCATATTCGCCTTGAAGCCAGGGCCGACAACCGGGCCGCTATCGCGTTTTACGAAAGGCTGGGGTTCACCCACTCGGGCCGGGTGACCGGTTACTACGACGGTTTGGTTGATGCAGTACGGCTGGAGAAGAGGCTTTCATGAAGCTGCTGGTAAATCTCGACGTTGACGAACTTGAGAAGGCAATTCGCTTCTACAGCACCGCGTTGGGACTGCGGGTTGGCCGCAGATTCGGCGCTTTCGGAGTCGAGATGCTGGGAAGCCCGGCTCCCATCTATCTGCTGGTCAAGCCGAGCGGTACGCCGGCCTCCGATAGCACCGCGCAACGCAGAAATTATGAGCGGCACTGGACACCGGTCCATCTGGATCTTGTCGTGCCGGATATCGAGTCAGCGGTGCAGCGCGCCGTGTCGGTTGGAGCGCGGCTTGAAAAACCCATCACTACACAAAAGTGGGGCCGCCTCGCGCCCATGGCCGACCCGTTCGGCCATGGGTTTTGCTTCATTCAGTTCCTCGGGCGCGGCTATGACGAGATCTGCGATTGA
>JANNGR010000335.1:0-1838 GCA_031403955.1 Betaproteobacteria bacterium | reverse complement strand
CGGCCAATACGCCTGCAATGCCGGCATTTTTGATTAGAGAACGACGATCCATGAAATTCACTCCGGGAGGTTGGGTTATGCAATTCGTCTGCTTTGTGAGCCGGCGAAGACTGGTTGTAGTCGATGTCTATTGTAGAAAGGCTGCCAGGCCGCCACGGGGCGGGTTAACCCTGCTGGAGCGTTCAGGCGACGATTTTCAGCGTCGGCCGGGCCGATTCGACCAGGGTGGGAAAGCGGACTTTGATGGCAGTGGCGATGCCGGCGGCGTCCAGTCCATGCATGGCCAGCAGCCTGGCCGGGTCGCCGTGTTCGATGAACTGGTCGGGCAATCCCAAGTGAAGCACTGGTTTGACCACACCCGCGGCCTGCAGCGCCTCACCCACGGCACTGCCGGCGCCGCCCAGGATGGCGCCCTCCTCCACGGTTACCAGCGCCTCGTGTTGCTGGGCAATCGCCAACAGCAGTTCGAGATCCAGTGGCTTGGCCCAGCGCATGTTGACCAGCGTGGCGTTGATTTGGCCGGCCACCTCCAATGCCGGGTGCAGCAAGGTTCCAAACGCCAGTATTGCGATGCCTTTGCCGCGCCGGCGCACCTCACCCTTGCCAAACGGCAGGGCCACAAGGCCAGGCTGCACTACGGCGCCAATACCGGCGCCGCGCGGGTAACGCACGGCCACCGGACGGTTTTGCTCGAACGCGCTGCATAACAACTGGCGGCATTCGTTTTCATCCGAGGGGCAGGCGACGCTCAGGTTGGGAATGCAACGCAGGTAAGCAATATCGTAGGCGCCGGCATGGGTGGCGCCATCGGCACCGACAAGACCGGCCCGGTCAAGCGCAAACACCACCGGCAGGTTCTGAATCGCCACGTCATGGATCAACTGGTCGTACGCCCTTTGCAGGAAAGTGGAATAAATCGCCACCACCGGCTTCAATCCCTCGCAAGCCAGTCCAGCGGCGAAGGTCACGGCGTGTTGCTCGGCAATACCGACGTCGAAATAACGCGCCGGAAAACGCTTTTCAAACTCCACCATGCCAGAGCCTTCGCGCATCGCCGGAGTAATACCCACCAGGCGGATATCTTTCGCCGCCATATCGCACAACCACTGGCCAAATACCTGGGTAAACGTGGTCTTGGCCGGCGTGCCGGATTGCTGCAGGCCAACCGCCGGATCAAATTTTCCCGGCCCGTGGTAAGCCACCGGATCGGCTTCAGCCATTTTGTAACCCTGCCCTTTCTTGGTAACCACGTGCAGGAACTGCGGGCCGCTCAGGTGTTTAATATTCTCCAGCGTGGGAATCAGCGAGTCGAGGTCGTGCCCGTCAATCGGTCCGATGTAATTGAAGCCGAACTTCTCGAACAACGTGGCCGGCACCACCATGCCCTTGGCATGTTCCTCGATCCGTTTGGCCAGCTCAAACAGCGGTGGCGCACCTTTGAGAACCGTCTTGCCGACGTTCTTGGCGGCGGAATAAAACTGCCCGGTCATCAATTGCGCCAGATAGCGGTTAAGCGCGCCGACCGGGGGGCTGATGCTCATGTCGTTGTCGTTTAGCACCACCAACAAATTGCAGTCCGCGACGCCGGCATTGTTGAGCGCCTCGAAGGCCATGCCAGCGGTGAGCGCACCGTCGCCGATCACGGCGATTGACCGGCGCTCTTCGCCTTTGATTTTCGCCGCCAGGGCCATGCCCAAGGCGGCCGAAATCGAGGTGCTGGAGTGCGCCGTGCCGAAAGCGTCGTGCTCGCGTTCGGGACGCAGCGGGAAACCGCGCAACCCGCCGAGTTGCCGCCACGAGGCCAATCGCGAGCGCCCGCCAGTCAGTGTCTTGTGCGG
>JANNGR010000334.1:0-30227 GCA_031403955.1 Betaproteobacteria bacterium | reverse complement strand
TGATCCAGCGGATGTCGCGTGGCTCGCCGCGGGAGTACTTGGACACCGCCGCATCGTTGGGCTCCAGGAACCAGGCGCGCAACGCATGGCGCTCCACCTTGATCAGGCGGTCGTTCCAGCCCTGCGGCAAGGTGGCCAGGTTGGGCCCCACGGCGGCCAGGTAGATGCCTGACTTTTGGTGGTACTTGGAGTGTTCGCCCAATGCGCCGACCAGTTCGAAAATCCGGTCCGGGTCGTCCCGGGTATAACAGTCCACGTCGTTGGACATGGTCATGTCTTTGGGTACATCGAAGTCTGCCTCCAGTCCGAGGATGGACAGGCTGCCAATCACGACAAAGTCGTCATGTCCCGAGAGTTTGCGGGCCTCTTGCAGAATTTGAAACAGGGCGTCGAGGTTCACGCGTGCAACCCGACCCAGGGTGAGTTCTGGCGCAGAGCCGGACCCCACGGGTTGTCATCCGAAGTCATCTGCATTGCCATCTCCCTGGCCGGCAACCGCAGAATCGCCGACCACCGGTCGATGTAGTCCAGGCTGCACAGTTGCTCGCGTCGCCACCGCTGCACGATCTCCTTCGCGCCGGTGATCATTTTTTTGCGCACTGCCGCCGGCACCGTCACCAGGTCGAGCGCAATCCGCTGGTGCCGGATGAGCCGGTTCTTTTCGACAACGGTCTGGCCGAGACGCGCCAGACGACGCGCTTCGAGGCCGTCGACGCTGGCCTGCGCGGCCGTGAAGAACCGCGGCGGCGCCACGATGGCCTGCAACTTGCCGTGTTTCTCGATGGCTACCGGTTCCAGGGTCGCGGCGCTCAGCAATTCCCCGAAATTTTGCTTGGCGCGGGTGGAGGAGAACTGCTTCATGTTTGCACGGAGTTATGAGTTTTGTCCATTATTTCAATAAATAGACATATTGTCTATTCTATTGCCGCCAAGAACGGAACGCCGTTTCATGCCGCTGGTTGAAGGAGCTTGCAGCCGGCCGCGGCACCGCGTTGCTCACGCTGCGCGGCGGCTTCGTGTTCGCCAAACGCAGCAAGCCGTGGATCGCGGCCGTGAGCGGCAAGGCTTTGGCCGGCGGCTGCGAGATTCTGTCGCGGGCGCTGATCGCCGCCGCCGGTGGCCTGTACCGGCTGCCGCGCGCCCTTCCTCGCAACCTTGCAATCGAGCCCATCATGGCGGCCTAAACAATCGACCCGAACCTATGCAATGCCCTGCAAGCTTGGATGGCAGCTCAAGCGCTAGTCGGGGTCTCATCGCACGCTGTCCCGGCCGGGCAGGCCGGACCTTGTTTTCGCATTTCACGACGGCGAGGAGGTTGGCCCACGGATGCTCGCGCATCGCAAAGCATACTGGGCTTCGTCCTGAAGACCTGTAGCAATCCTCTGCGCGTGATGCCCAACTGGTCGCCCAAGACGGACGCCTTAAACGCCGCTTGGCTTCGACGTTGAAATAAACCGCTGCGCACGGCTGGTAGGAAAGTGCTGCCACCGCGTTTGCGTATCTGGCGGGCTTGCGCAATGCGTCTTTGAGGTAAACCTTTCGAACTGTGGCCTCCCGGGGGCTCAGCCCGCGCGATCAAGCTTGTCGAGCAACTTCAGCGCCCGTTTTGGGTTGCCACGCGCCGCACGCGTTTCAAAGCGCACCCTGGCATCGAAGTTGGCCAACGCGACAGTGGCAAGTTCGTCCATCAGCTTGTTGACACTGATCGCGTTGGATCGCGCGAGTGCCTTCAGGCGCTCGTGTTTGTCATCGGGCAGGCGGATCGTCAAGGTGGACATGGGAATACCTCCAGGCATTGCTCAGGCGTCAGCACCCTGAGCGAGGGAAACTTCAATTCTCCGTGCGACACGTCGTGCAGATTTCGCGTCACGATGGCTTCGGCTTGGGCCGCCACGCCAAGCTCGATCAGGTGGTTGTCGGCCTCATCAGGCAGGTTGGGGCGCCATGCGTAGAACACTTCCACCCAGCGGCACCGGCTCAGGAAACCGTCGAACACTTGGGCGCGTTCATGCGTCGAAAGAACGGAGTCCGCGAAAAGATCAGTTCGACCCAGCACGTCTTCGTACTCTGCCAGCAGCGCCGGACCGAGCACTGGTTGGTAATGCGCGTTCAAACAGGCACGAAGGACGGCACGCGCGCTAGCACCGCCGCGCAGCAGGGCCGCGACCAAAATATTGGTGTCTAGTAGAACGATCGGCATTGGAAAAATGATAGCACATATGCTGTCACATTGATGTTGCGATTCGCCCGTGGTGCGGTGGAGTGGCAATCATGGTGCGCGGTGATGGCATCCAATCCGTTCTGGGCGCTGGGACCCGGCATTCAAATGAAGGAAGCAGCGTGATCCGTCCGACCAGACTTTTTGCGCAGCGTCGCATGCCGCCATCGTCGATGTGTGCGCTGCCATTGGCGACAAACGACGAATGCCGTGATGGCATTCCGGCCGAGTGCCGTTGCCAGCACGCGAGAAAGAGAATTTCCCCATGAAAATTCTACTGACCGAATTCGATGGCTAGTCGAAACGTCGCCTCAATGACCAAGAGATCGAGACATGGTGATTTTCCGTGGTCGATGTGATGAAGATCCTCACGCAGCAGACCGATTTTCAGATCGCACGCAAGTACTGGAACTAACCCAAGCCTGGTCTGACCAGGGAGGGCAGCGAGTCGGTGACAAACTGTCACCGACTGAAATTGCCGGCCGCGGATGCCAGCCTCGCCATCGAATCACACGCTTGGTCCGGATCCGCGGCGCTCGTGCCAGAAGGCGATGACCTCCAGGCCTTGCCCTGCGACGCGGTAATAGATGAAGTATCTGATCCGCGTGAGGTACAGGCGGCGCACCTCAGTTGTTCGCACGTTTTCTACTTTCGTGCCGACCCCGGGGTGTTCAGCCAGGACTCTGATTGCGCCCTGCAGCTCCAGCCGTATGGCGCCAGGTGCCGCTGGCCGGTTGTAACTCCACCATTCGGCCGCTTTTTCGATCTGCCGCTCCGCGCGCGGCTTGATGATTACCTGCAGGGTCAAGGTCAGCCGAACTTGCGCAGGCGTTCTAGGACGTCTTCGGCAGCGGTGCCGGCTTGCCGGTCGGCTTCGTCCAAAGCGGCCATCAGATCAGCCTCTTCGGCGGGCGATAGCCTTACCGAGGCTTCTGTGTCGCTTGAAAGAACGGTAACAAGCGCGCCCTCCGGCAGGATCACGCCCTCCAGGACGACTTTGCCATCAATGACGGTGCCGGTTGCTACTTGCATGCCGACATCGTACCGCAGGGGTCCGGGGTAGGAAAGAGTGATCCCACAGGTTGCGGAGACGGCAGATCAACGTTGCCGCGCCTCTTTTTCGGTCTGTCGGATGAGGCGTGGAGACAACACGATTTCACCTTCATGAACCACTCAGCCCCCGTCCCCAAACAGGTCACTAAGCTTCTTGGCTCCATCGGGATTAGCACTGGAGGTCATCGGTATGCCTTTCGGGTATTCCTCCGCGATCCGGTCTTCCCAGTGCGCCGCCGGGTTGGGTGCGTTGCAAAGCCTCCGATATACCTCTTCGGGAACATGTTTGTAAGCCAGGACCGTCTTGTTGTCCCAATGCAGGTCTAGCTGGCGCGAACTGGGGTCGTAGTCGGCCTTTTTGATGCGGCCGCTTGTGAACGTCTTGGTGGGCATGTCTGAGTTCTCCCTCAGAGGGTCGGCAAGGGGTGACGCTGTAAGTCTACGCAGTTGGTCATGGCTGAACACCACGATTCAACCACAGGCCGTCTGTTGTGTGACCCTGAGCGCGAGAATCTTCAATTCTCCGTGTAACACGTCTCCTCAATGGCCGGAGGTGTGAAATTGGGACATGTTCGCAATTGGCAGCAACCGCTCTTCTTGAGGTCCGCGCGAATTTTGGCGTAATGCTCGGCCGCGTCGCGTGCGCCGTGCCGGAGTGTTCAAGTAGGCGCCGACGCGGCTCCCGAATGTCAGCGGGCGCGCTCCGGCACTGGTTGATAGTTGGGCCAGTAACTTGCCGTCCGAGCGCGACATGCTCGTCTATTGCGTCCACGGACGCGAGGTCGGTCGAGCGACTGCACTGCGCCTGCGCGCCGCGGGCCGGGCAATCGAACCCAGGCCAGCCCCATCATGAAGTGGGCCACTCTTGAACGGCCGAAAACTGAATGTTGCAAATTGTTCTGTATTCGGAACAAATACTGAATGAGGAATAATCCTGTAAAGACCCGTTTGGGTTTTGGGCCACGGGCGGAAGGGTATTCATGTCCACTGAGTGGAACTTCGCGGACGTATGGGAGACAGTGGCGCAGGCGGTCCCGGACCGGCTGGCGCAACTGCATGGCGAGCAGAAAATCACTTGGCGAGACTTCGATGCCCGCGCCAATGGTTTAGCGCTCACCCTGCTCGATGCCGGTCTGCGGCAGCAGGAGAAGGTAGCGCTTTATCTGTACAACGGCCCACAATATCTGCAGTCCGCCTTCGCTTGCATGAAGGTGAGCCTGGTACCCGTCAACACCAACTATCGCTACCAACAGGAAGAGCTGCATTACCTGTGGGACAACGCCGATGCCGCAGCCGTGATTTTTCATGGGGTTTTCACGGAAATAGTTTATTCGCTTCGCGCGCGATGCAGCAAGGTACGTCTTTGGATCCACGTCGACGACGGTTCAACGGCCTGCCCCGAGTGGGCCGTTTCTTTCAACCGGGCTGGGCAACGGCAGCAACCGGCGGTGGCACCTTGGGGACGCTCGGGTGATGACCTGATTCTGGTATACACCGGCGGCACCACAGGGCGCCCGCGCGGCGTGATGTGGCGTCAGCACGATCTATACGTTGCATCCAATACCGCTGGCGACCCGGCGCAGGCCGACCTTGCCCACGTGCACATGCGTATTGCGCAACAACAGGCGCAAGGCATCATGCCTCCGATCGGCCTTCCCGCCCCGCCGCTGATGCACGGGACGGCCTTTGTGTTTGCCGGGACCATTCTCACCCGCGCGGGCAGTGTCGTGACGCTGACCAAAAGGCAGTTTGACGTCGAAGAATTGCTAGGCACCCTACAGGACCGGGCGGTGACCGACCTCTGTATCGTCGGTGACGCCTTTTGCCGGCCTATGGTGGATATGCTCGATGCTGCTCCAGACCGGTGGAACATCGCAAGCCTGAAGGCGGTGTCCTCTTCGGGAATGATGTGGGGCAATGCCGGCAAGGAGCGACTGCTCGAACATGCGCCGCATGCGATCCTGATTGATTTTCTGAACAGCAGCGAAGCCAGCGGCATGGGCAGATCAATCTCGTCCAAAGAGAAGGGGGGCAAGCCGGCTCGCTTCAAGCTCGGACAAAACGCATTTGTGATCGACCATGATGGCCGAGCGGTGGCGCCGGGCAGCGGCATCGTCGGGCGTATTGCCGTGCGCGGCGGTGTGCCGATCGGTTATTACGGCGACCCCGACAAAACTGAGGCAACCTTCCCGCTCATAGACGGCGTGCGCTGTGCCATACCTGGAGACTTTGCGCTGCTGGAAGCGGATGGCAGCATTAGCTTGCTCGGACGTGGGTCGGTCAGCATCAACACCGGCGGTGAAAAAGTCTTTCCCGAAGAGGTGGAAGAGTGCATCAAGTTATTGCTCGAGGTGCGCGACTGCGTGGTGGTGGGTGTGCCGGACGAGCGATTCGGCGAAACCGTGGCGGCGGCAGTCGAGCCGGTTCCCGGTCAGATGGTGGATGCCGCCGCGGTGACTGCGCACGTGCGAACCCGGCTGGCCCGCCACAAGGCGCCACGGCACGTGATGGTGGTGGATACCGTGGGCCGTGGCCCCAACGGCAAGGCTGACTACTTGGCGCTTCGCAAACGCGTGGCCGACTGGGTGGCACGCAACGCCGTCACCGCGCCCCCCGCCCTGCCGAACATACAAGGAGAGTAGACGCCATGTCCCAGATTATTGTGGAGCAGCGCGATGGTGTGGCGATCGTCACGCTTAACCGGCCCGAAAAGCGCAATGCTTTGTCGCCCGAAATGGTGGTGCGGCTGGCCGAGTTCTGGCGCGATGTCGCCGACGATCATGCGGTCCGCGTGGTGGTGGTGACCGGTGCCGGCGGCCAGGCGTTTTCATCCGGCGGCGACATGGGCAGCCTGATTCCGCTCATGATGCGGACGCGCCCGCCGCAGGGCGAGTGGGAAGAGCGTTTTGCCGCCGATCGCAAGCAGCTCGGCGCTGCGCTGTTGCGCAACGCGAGTTTTTTCAAACCCGTGATCGCCGCGATCAACGGCCATGCACATGCAGGCGGCGCCGAGTTTGTAATGAGCACCGACTTGCGCGTAATGTCCAGCACGGCGACGTTGGCCGTCACCGAGGTGCGGCGCGGCCTTATCGCCAGTGGCGGATCGCTGGTGCGCATGGCGCGGCAGGTGCCATGGGCACACGCCATGGAGTTGCTGTTGCTGGGCGAGCCGGTCAGCGCGCAACAGGCGCTTGCGATGGGCCTCGTCAACCGTGTGGTCGCTCCTGAAGATGTCATGTCGGTCGCGCTCGATCTGGCACGCAGGGTCAGCCTGGGCGCGCCGGTGGCACTGGAGAAAACCAAGGAAGTCATGGTGCGTTCCAGCGGCCGACCATTCGAAGAGGCCTTTGCCATCGAAACACAATGCACCAAGGAGAACGCCGCCATGGATGATGCCAAGGAGGGACCGCGCGCGTTCATGGAAAAACGCGCGCCGGTATTCCGCGGAAGGGCTGCCAAATGAGCTTACTTGCGGGAATTCGGGTGGTGGAGATGGGGCTGTGGGTAGCAGGGCCCGCGGCCGGAGGCATATTGGCCGACTGGGGCGCGGAAGTAGTCAAGATCGAGATGCCCGGTGGAGATCCGATGCGCAAGCTGTTCGGCGCCTTGTCGGGCTCGAAGGAAGAACGCTGTCCGCCGTTCGACCTCTACAACCGCGGCAAGAAAAGTATTGCGCTCGACATCAACCACGCAGACGGAATTGCGCTGGTGAAAAAACTGGTTGCGAGCGCCGATGTGTTTGTCACCAATATGCGGCCCCAGTTTCTGCAACGCGTCGGGCTCGACCATGCAGCGCTGCTGGAGCAATACCCGCGACTGGTCTACGCGAGCCTCACCGCCTATGGACTGGAAGGGCCCGATCGCGACGCACCCGGCTACGACATGGCCGCGTTTTCGGGCCGTAGTGGCCTGGCCGATCGCGCCACCCCACCGGGCGCGGCGCCTCCCATCCTGCCCGGCGGCCTGGGCGACAACGTCACGGCCATCACCCTGGTTGCCGGCATCATGGGCGCGCTGTTCCACCGCGAGCGCTCGGGGCAGGGTCAACTGGTTTCGACCTCTTTGCTGCGCACCGGCATCTACAGCATCGGCATGGACGTGGCCACACGCGTCGGCCTGGGCCGGGCCGCACCGCCGCCGCCGCGCACCAAGCCGCAGAACCCGCTCATGAACACCTACTGCGCCGGCGACGGCAAATGGTTCTGGCTGGTGGGCGCCGAGTCGGAGCGGCATTGGCCTGGCATTGTCGAGGCGCTGGGGGACCCCGCGCTGCTGAAGGACGAACGTTTCGCCACGCCGCGCGAACGCCGGCGCAATGCGCAGGCTCTCGTAGCAGCGATGGACGGGTTGACCGCCCGCCACACACGCGAGCAATGGGCAGCCACCTTCCGCAGCCATGATGTCTGGTGGGCGCCCATCAATTCGGTGGACGACCTGCTGCAGGACCCACAGGTGCTGGCCAGCGGCGCATTCGTGCACGTGCCGGTGCCCGAGGGTCAGGCTGCGCCCGAGAGCTTCAACGGCGTCGCAACACCGGTCGATTTTGGCTTGACCCCCGCCGGGCCGGCAGGTGCTCCGCCCGCTGTAGGCGCGGACGCGGACGCGCTGCTTGGCGAACTGGGACTCGGCAGCGACGAATTGCAAAGACTTCGCGATGCAGGCGTGCTGCGAAGACTCTCCGGTAGCAAGGAAAAGCAGCCGTGAAAACCACGCCGGACCGGACGCCGCCGAAATTGCAGACCTACGGCGACCCGTTTGCACAGACCGACGCGCAGGAGCGCGCCGCGGCGCGCACACCCGTGCTGCAGCCTCTGGCTGGCGTGCGGGTCGCCGATTTCTCGTCCAACATGGCGGGACCGTACGCCGCGATGATCCTGGCTCAGCTTGGGGCCGATGTGGTGAAGATCGAACCGCCACAAGGAGATGATGCCCGCGCATGGCCACCGTTCGTGGACGGCATGAGCCTGACGCACCGCCACATGGGCGCGGGCAAACGCGGCATGGTCATCGACCTAAAGCAAGCCGACGGCGTCGAGGTGGCGCTGGCGCTGATAACGCGTTCGCATGTGGTGTTGCAGAGCATGCGGCCCGGAGTAGCCGATCGCATTGGCATTGGCCAGACCGCTGCGCGCAAGGTCAATCCGGATGTCTTGTACTACGACCTGAACGCTTTCGGCGCTGGCGAAACAGGGCGGCCCATGCCGGGTTACGACCCGTTGGTGCAGGCCTTCTCCGGCATCATGCAGATGACCGGGCACGATGGCTCGCCGCCGACGCGCTGCGCTCCGTCGCTGATCGACCTGGGCACGGGCCAATGGATAGCGATGGGTGTTCTCGCGGCGCTGCTTGCGCGCAGCAAGGGGCAGACGGTTGCCTGCATGGAAACCGCGCTGGTGGATACGGCTTTCAGCTTGGTTCCCTATCAGGCATCGTCGGCCAGGATTAGTGGACAACGGCCGCCGCGCGCGGGGTCCGGCAACCCGATAGCGGCGCCCTACCAGTGTTATCGCACGCGCGACGCCGACATCCTGATCGCGGCGCCGAGTCAGCGCCTGTGGGAAGTGGTGGTCCGGGTGCTGGAGGCGCCCGCCTTGGCGAAGGACGGCCGTTTTGCGACCGTCAGCCTGCGCAGCGATAACCGCAAGGCGCTGGAGGAGGCGCTCAACGAGATTTTGCTAGGACGGGACGCCGCCGGCTGGATCGAGCGCTTCACCGGCGCCGGTGTTCCGGTGACCCGTGTCAGCGGCTTGGAAGAAGCCGTGGCCGGCGACATCGCACGCGAGCGCGGCACCTTTATCGATTCCGACGGTGTGCCGCTGGTGCGCCTTCCGTGGCTGGTCGATGGCGAGCCGGTCACATGGGCACGCAGGGCGCCGTTGCTGGGTGAACACAGCCTCGAAATACTGGCGGAACTCGGCTACGGCGACACGCGTATGGCAGCGCTGGTCCAGAGCGGCGCCGTGGGTACTGCGCCGCCGGCCGCTGCCGATCGCGCCGCAACCGCGGTGTCCTTACCCGAACGGCGCTGACGTAACGATGCAACGTTAACAAGCTTCGCCACTTGCACCACCTTCGTCATTTCGCAACATCATCCCAAGGAGACAATCATGAAACGCAGACTCATCCACAAACTGGCCCTGGTGGCATCCCTTGCGGTATTTGCCGGCCTTGCGCAGCCTGTCATGGCGCAAGGTGCTTATCCCAACAAGCCGGTGAAAATCGTCATCGGCTTCGGCCCGGGCAGCGGCACGGACATACTGGCGCGCATGATTGCGGAGGAACTGCGCGTCGCGCTCAATCAGCCTTTCATCGTAGATAACCGGGCGGGTGCATCGGCACAGATTGCCGCGAGTCTGGTCGCGAAGTCGCCTCCCGATGGCTACACGCTGATGCTGACGTCGAACTCTTCCCATTCGGTCAATCCGCACGTCTTCAAGAAGCTGCCGTACGACCCGATCGCGGACTTCCAGCCCATCGGCGGAATTGCCTATTTTCCCTTCATCCTGGCCGTGAATGCGACTTTGCCGGTGCGCACGCCGCAGGAGTTCGTGGCCTACGCGCTCGCCAACAAAGGCAAAGTCAATTACGCCTATGGCACGCCCACGGTCCAGATTCCAGCTGAAGCATTGAACCGGTTGCAAAAGCTGGAGGCCATGGGTGTACCCTACAAGAGCAGCCCCGCCGCCATGACCGACGTAATTGGCGGTCAGGCCCAGTTCCTCGTCGTCGACCTGGCCTCCGCGCGGCCGCAACTGCAGGCAGGACGCTTGCGCGCGCTTGCCGTCACCACATCCAAACGTTCCGCGCTGGCACCGGAACTGCCCACCATCGAGGAAACGCTGGGCCTGCGCGACTTTGATCTCGCCGCATGGACCGGTTTGTTCGGCCCTGCCGGCATGCCCAAGGAAGTGACTGACAAGTTGTCCGCAACGTTGCTCCAGATATTGGCCAAGCCCGACGTGCGCGAACGCATCCTGGCCGCGGGAGCCGAGCCTACACCTTCCGACGTGCCTGCGTTTACGGCACTGGTCAAACGCCAACTGGAAGTCTGGGGCCGCAAGGTGGCCGACGCCGGCATACAGCCCGAGTGAGCAGTACCCTGCAGCCCGATCTTCGCCAACCCGTGCTGGTGGGGGTCGGAACCTGCACGCAGCGCGAAGAAGACTTCGCCCTGGCCCGTGAACCGATGGACCTGATGATCGAGTCGGTGCGGCGCGCCGGCGAAGACGCCGGCGGAGCCCACACGCTCGCCGGCGTTGAGCGCATCGCGGTTCCCAAAGGACGTTGGCGTTACCGGAATCCGGCCGGCGAAATCGCGCGTTCCATTGGCGCCGATACGGCGATCTCCGTGCTGGCCAGCGTCGGTGTGCTGCAGCAATCGCTGCTGGGTGACGCATGCAGCCGTATCGCGAATGGCGAGATCGACTCTGCGCTGGTAGTGGGTGCCGACGCGGGATACCGGATTCTTCGCGCCAAAGCGGCTGGCCAGCGCGCCCCCGAGCGCCAGCAGGACGACGCTGCCGATGTAAACCTCGAACCCGAGGAGGAACTTTTGCATCCGGCCGAATTGCGCGCCGGCATACGCATGCCGATAGCGCTGTATTCCATCATCGAATCGGCCTGGCGTGCCCGACAGGGTCTGTCGCTGGATGCGCATCGGGAAATACTGGGGACGATGCTGCAGCGCTGCTCCGAAATCGCGGCTGAAAACCCGCGGGCGTGGAGAAGAAAAACCGTCAGTGCAAGCGAGATCCGCGAGGCATCGGAGCGTAATCCGATGCTGGCTTTTCCGTACACGCGGCTGCACTGCGCAAACTGGAACGTGGACCAGGCGGGCGCGCTGCTTCTGTGTTCAATCCGCAAAGCACAACAACTGGGTATTGCGCGCGCCAAGTGGGTGTTCCCATTGGCCAGTACCGAATCCAACCACATGGTTCCGGTATCCGCACGCGCGGATTTGGCTGGCTGCCCCGGTGCACGGCTCGCCGGCCGTGCGGCACTCGACGCAGCCGGCCTGAATGCAGCGCAGATTGAACTGACAGAGCTGTACAGCTGTTTTCCGGTGGCTGTCGAAGCCTATGCGTACGAGCTCGGTCTTTCGTCGGCGCGCGACTTGACGGTGACAGGCGGCATGCCGTTTGCGGGCGGACCGTTCAACAACTACGTGCTGCAGGCGACCTGCCGCATGGCCGAGCTGATCCGCGCGGGGAACGGGCGCACAGGCCTGGTGTCTTCGGTTTCAGGCATTCTCACCAAGCAGGCTTTCGGCTTGTGGTCGAACGCGCCCGTCCCCAATGGATTCACCTTCCAGGACGTTTCGGCCGAAACCGCGCGTCTTTCGCCCACAAGGCATGTCGTAGACACATTCCACGGTGGTGCGACGGTCGCCGGATATACGGTACTGCACGAAAAGGGCAAGGCGGCACGCGCACTGGTAGTGGCTGACACCGAGCACGGCGCGCGCGCCCTCGCATGGAGCGAGAACCCCGGGCTGGTGCAGCAGATGCAGACCCGCGAGTTCTGCGGCACGAAAATCGACCTGCGGGGTGAGGTCTTTTCCGCGGCCTGATCCGGTTGCGCAACATCGCATGTTCAACGTCTCGGCGCTCACCCGCGCACCCCTGACCGGCCCGCGCTCCATCCTGCGGCTGGTGCAGCTATTCGCCCGGCTCGGCGCGCATCCCGAAGGCCAGACGCTGGCCCAACTCTGCACCGGCCTTTCTTTTCCCAAGACCACCCTGTTCACCATGCTCAAGGTGCTGGAGGGTGCGGACTATCTGCGCAACGATGGTGGCATCTACCGGCTTGGTCCGGCAGCGGCGGCGCTGGGCGCCAGCATGGCCGAGAGCCCGCGGCGCAATTTTCCGGAATGTGCCCGGGGTATCCTCGACAACCTGTGCCAGCGCACCGGCGAGACCGGCTTTCTGGCAGTGCTTACACCGGACCGGGAGTTCTGCCACTACGTTGCCGTGGTGGAGACCGACAACTGGTTGCGCTTCAGCGTGAAGCTGGGCTCGCATAAACCCGCGTATGCCACCGGCAGCGGGCGGGCCATGCTGGCCTATTTGCCACGGGAAGAGCTCGAGCCCTTGCTCGACAGGTTTCCATTCGATCGATTGACGACAAAAACCGTGGCTTCAAGGCGCGCATTGGTGGCGGGTCTGAAGGAAGTCCGCAAATATGCGGTGAGCACCGTGGACAGCGGCACGGTGGCCGGCGTGGTAGCTGTAGCCGCTCCGATATTTGGCGCGGATGGGCGGGTCGCCGCGGCCGTGAGCGTTGGTGGGCCTACAGCACGCTTGACCGACAGTCTGCCAACCGTGCAACAAGCGGTTCGAGAGGCCGCGGAAGAGATTTCCGCGGTGCTGGGATATCGAGGTGAATGGCCGAATGGAAAAATCGGTCGATCGCATGGTCCCGCGCGCCGGCTGCGGGAAGAATGACGCAACGCGTCATGGCTTGAAACCGAGTCCATGGCCGTTACGGTTCGCCCCATGAGCGCGATGCCGTGCGATTTTGAAGCCGACGTAGACTCAATCGTCGCCAAGCCGCTGCCGTTTGCCACCGTGTACGTGACGCTCACCCAGCAGGCGCACATCGAGTTGGTGACGCAGGCCGCCTGCTGGAAGTCCTGCCACCACCGAAGTAAAAGTAAAAGCTTGCTGCGAGTAGCGCGAAAGCCGCGAATGCCTGGAACGATCGAACGATCCATCATTGAATCACCTCATCTGCGCGCTGCAGCAGCGATTGCGGGATCGTGAGCCCGAGCGCCTTGGCGGTCTTGAGGTTAATCACCAGCTCAAACCTGGTTGCCTGCTCCACCGGAATATCGGCGGGCTTCGCGCCCTTGAGAATCTTGTCGATGAATCTGGCTGCGCTGCGCCAATGCCACGCGTTGGATGAGGAATAGGACATCAAGCCGCCGGCAGCGACATATTCCTGACCGCCGAAAATGGACGGCACCTGGGAGCGATGCGTCAGCTCGATCATGCGGACACGGTGCGGAAAAAACATCGGGTCGGTCACGACTACGAGCGCACTGCCTTTGGCGCGCGCAATGGCCCCGTCCAGTTCGCCTTCCACCGCGACGTCAATACGATCGAGGCGCAGGCCAAGAGTCTTTGCGCGCAGCGACATTGCGTTAAAGAAGAATCCGTTGGCAGGGTTGGCGTCGCTCATCAGCACGCTGACCCTCTTGAGTTGCGGCACGGCAGCCGACAGCAGCTCTACTTGTTTAGCAAGTATCTCTTCGCCCGCCGCCGAAGTGCCGGTCAGGTCGCCCCCTGGCCGGGCCAGGCTGGCCACGAACCCTGCGCCCACCGGGTCTCCGGCGTTGACCATGACGACGGGCACCCCGGGAGCACCCTCACGCGCCGCGCGGATGGCGGCTGTCGCGAACGCAAGAATCAGCGCCACCGGGAGCGCCTTGAGTTCGGCGGCGAGTTCGCGCTGGCGCTGCGGATTCACACCCGCCCAGCGGATTTCGATTGCGAGGTTCTTTCCTTCGACCCAGCCCAGTTCGCGCAAACCCATGCGAAGAGTTTCCAGGTCGATCCGGCCCCCAGGTGTCGGTTCGGTAAACGGAGCAAGCAATCCAATTCTGAAGACCTTGCCCGCCTGCTGCGCGCGTAGCGCGAGCGGATCGAGCAGGCATGTGCCGGCGACGAGGATGACAAATGTCCGGCGGTCCATCACTAAAACTCCTCCTCGTCGACTGAAGGAAGCCCAGAATCGTACCTACAGGGGGACTTGCACGCCACGAAAGTACGCCCGCTCTTGCGAATTCCGACACCAGACGGATTGCCGCCTAACGAATAGCGTTTATCTGCCGCAAGGCCAAGCGTGTAGAAACCAAGAGCACCTCCTGCGGCAGATAAACCTTGTTGGACTGAACCACGCCGAGGCGGTGGCTATAGGGGATTGCAAGCTTCGCCCGTCGTATCCGATCGGATTATGACCGCGCAAGAGATGAAACCGTCATGCCGCAAATGCGCGGCGAGCAAGGAACGCCGTTGACGATGGCGCCGCGAAGGCTGTGGTCGTGAGCCGCACGGGTCCGCACCCATGCGGCGCGCAGCACTGCCCCCGGCGCTGCCAAGCGCGCTGCAAAGCTGTGACGGGCAAACCCGCGTATCACGGCGGTCCCCGTCCCTGAGGCATTACCGTGTTGGCGGGCCCAGGCAAGTGGGCTTGGCCCCATCAGTACCTCGGCGACGTGCAAGCGGCCCACCTTGCGACATGAGCACACCAACACGTCGATGCTGGTCACGCGCGTCATGAAGGCCTGGGTCGACTCGACGGCCTGCGGGTTGACGGCAGACATCTGCAAGGCCAGACGCGCCGCGTTGAACTTGGTGCCTTTGCAAGCTGAGGCCAACACCCCGTAGTGGCGAATGCGCTTGATGCCGGTGGGCAGAACATGCAGCAGGAACCGGCGCACGAACTCCGCGCCGTCCAGTCGTATGCGGCGTTTACCGCCATGGTCATCGCCCCGTACCGTGAACGTCACCTCGCTTTCTCCGACCGCCCGGATGCGTTCGTTACCAATGGCCGTGCGGTGGGTATAGCGGCTCAGATTCTCCAGCACCTGCGCCGGCCCACCCAGCGGCGTCTTGGCATACACCACCCACTCGTGTTTGTAGAGTTGCCGCTGCCGTTCTCGCCAGGCGTCGTCGCACCCTTGCGGGTCGCGCTCGATATGGCCCATCCGGTGCGCGGCCGCCAGCGCCGCCATAAACTTGCCCCGAAACACCCTGGACAGCGCCTTTACCGGAAACAGGAAGTCGGGTTTACGCACCGGCACATGCCACTGGCCATCTTTGCCCAGAACGCCGCAGGTCATCACCGCGTGACCATGGATGTGGCGCTGTAAATCCTGCGTCCAGGTATGCAGCACCAGACTGAAGGCCGGAGTGCCATTGGCCACGGCCATCCATTGGCGGCAAACTCCGACAGCGTCTGCGCCGTGCAGCTACAAGTCTGGCCGGCAAGTGCAACCTGCTTTGCCAGCAGATACTGCACCCCATCGGCGCTCAGGCGCGTTCCTCTGGCACTGGGAAAGACGATGGCATCATCATCGGTTTCGATCTCACGCAACCAGGCTCGCAGCACATCGGCCGTGGCTCTGGTCAGCGGTGTCGATCGTTCCTTGCGGCCCTTGCCAACGACACGCACGTGGGCTCCGGTGTTCAGACAAACGCCACGGCGACACAAGCCGGTGATCTCCGACAGGCGCAATCCGGTCTGAACTGCAAGCAGCATGAGCGCGTGGTCACGGCGTCCCGAGCGAGTGCGCAGGTCTGGAGCGCGCAACAGGGCGTCGACCTCCTCTCTTGTTAGAAACCCGATCTGCGATCAGGTGCAGCGCTTGTTTGGGATCGCCAGCACCCGCTGAATTTGGGCCGCGTGAGTTGGCATCTCGAAAGACACATACCGAAAGAATGATCGAATGGCGGTCAGCCGCAGGTTTCGGCTGGCAGCGCTGATACCGCGCCCGGTCTGCATATCTTCGAGGAACGCGGCGATCAACGGTGCATCGACCTGCTCGAAGGTCAATTTCTGCGGCGCAACGCCGAGCTGCTTTTGCGCGAACCGCAAGAACAGCCGAAAGCTGTCCCGGTACGAGCCAATGGTGTGGGGACTGGCCTGGCGTTGCTGCATCAGCCGGCGCGTAAAGAAAACTTGCAGGCAAAAAGCAGCCAGTGCGGGCGTGTGCGGACGTGTGCGGGCTGATGATCGTTCAATCCATCCAGTTCTCATGCTTGAGTCCTTTGACTCGCCGGAAGTCTTTTACATTGTTGGTCACCACAGTTGCACCGAGGCTGCGCGCATGTGCCGCGATCATCAGGTCGTTCGCGCCGATCAGTTGCCCCTTCTTCTTTAGGTTCGCGCGAATTTCGGCGTAATGCTCGGCCGCATCGCGGGACCAGTCGATGACGCCAAGGTGGCGGGTCAGCGCGTCAACCGCCACCCGGTTTTCCTTCTTTCGGCTCGATCGTTGCACGCCATACAGGAGTTCTGCCAGTGTCACGATTGACATGATCTGCCGATCCAATGGAATCGTCCGGATTCGATCCAGAAGAGCCTGCGATGACCGGCGAAGAATGAACGCGCACGTGTCCGTGTCGAGCATGTACAGGCCG
Source organism: Betaproteobacteria bacterium (assembly GCA_031403955.1). Taxonomy (GTDB): domain Bacteria; phylum Pseudomonadota; class Gammaproteobacteria; order Burkholderiales; family Burkholderiaceae_C; genus CAISIP01. The sequence goes on along the minus strand of JANNGR010000334.1, from coordinate 13,814 downwards.
GTCATGCGGTGTCACGCTCCTGGAGCGGAAGATCATCCACACCTGCCATGAAGTCATCGCTGACGTGGACCTGGGAGGTCAGGAATCCTTCCCAGTCTTTGGGTCGTGGGGACAAAACGATCTCTTCGCCCACCTTTCGAATGAACACCTCCTTCATTCCCTCCGGAAACCGAAATTCCAGTGGAATGGTCACAATTTGGGCGCGGTTGTTCTTGCCGACCCGAGCTGTGCGCTGATCCATTTCATTTCTCCTAATGCCAAGTATCAAAGTATATGGCAACCCATGGGCTGGGCAACCGGGATGGCGGGTGGATCCAGGCGTCCATCAAGGCAAATCGGGTTCATGCATCCACGCCGGAATATCGCGCTTACCATGAAGGACACGCCAGACGTCGATACGGTCGTCGAGTTCGATGTAGAAAACGAGCTGCGGGTAGCGCGTCAGCGGCCAGAAGCGCAGGCCTGGCAGGTTCAGCGCGTGGGCATAACGCGGTGACCCGGTCGCCGCGTGCTTGCCGATATGGGCGTAGGCCTGGTCCAGGGCATCAATGAAACCCGGTGCGGCCGGCTCGGCATCCTGATCGAGATAGTGCTTGATAGCTTCATCGACATCCCGGTTGGCCAGCACACGCGGGATGATGGGTTTGGACTTCACCCGCGAGCTTTGGTTTTCGTGCCCGATCGGACGCGATCGCGCAGCGAGTCGAAGTAGGCCTTGTCAGCTGGCGCCGCTGCCTTGGAGCCCGCGCCCTTTAGCAACAGGTTGCGCAAATGAAGCCGGTCATGGTCTTTTCGGATCAGTTCGCGTATGTATTCGCTGCTGGTGCCGTACCCGCGCTGGCTGACCTGCTCGTCGACGAAAGACTTGAGCGTGTCGGGCAGGGAAATGTTCATGGTGCTCATGGCGCAAGATTAGACAGTTTGGCAAATTTTGGCAAGTTGACACGAGGGCAGTTGACACGAGGGCAAGGCACCCAAAGCCTTGGTGCCATTGGCATCCGAGTTGGGGGAGGCGTCCCAGTTCGACTGGAGCGCTGAAGGCATGTCGGTGCGGGGCATCTTCTACAAGCACCAGGTGCCCATCTGAAGCTGTCTGCCAGTCGCGCCTTCTGGCTGGTGATCGCGGCGGCCCTCTTGGCGTGTTCGGCGAAATCCTGGTGCAACGGCTGTTTCAGTTGCGTCCGCTCAAGCGGTAATGGGGGTCATCACCCAGGCCGGCGAGGTAGCCCTGGTAAAACCGGTGCACATGCGGCATGACATCCCGCGCCAATGTCTGGCGCTCGATTTCCTCGGCGCTCAGAGGTCGCGCCAATCGCTGCGCGATGTCGGCCAGCACGGCATCTCGGTCGACGCGGGTGAATTTCCGGGCCTGGTAGATCCAGTCGCCGCCAACCATGACGCTGTGCACGGCGCCAGCCTTGGCGCGTTGCACCAACACATCGACGAAGCCGAGATCAGGACTTTGGTATGGATAGGTGACGGCTTTCCAGTCGATCAACACCATATCCGCACACATGCCCGGGTGAAGTTTGCCGATACGACCCGCAAACGGCGTGGTGGCAGCTCCGTGTTCGGTTGCCATGCGCAGCACCGCTGATGGCGACGGATGTGGAGCGTCGATGCCGGGTTCGCGGTGCGCCCGTAAGACCATGCGCATTTCCTGGAGCATGTCGCGATCGTCATTGATCCCGGCTTCGTCGATGCCGATGGCGACTGGGATGCCGGCCGCGGTAAACCGGTTCAGCGGCGCAATACCACTCTTGAGACGGAAATTTGAACTGCAGTTGTGGCACACCATCGTGCCGGTGCGGGCACAAAGGGCAATGTCGTCGTCGCTCATCCAGACCCCGTGTCCGATGGTCAATCTGGGTCCGGCCAGGCCCAGCGCATGAATGTGCGCCATCGCCGAACCGCCGGTGCGCCGGCGCGCATACATCTTCTGGTAAGGTGTCTCGAGCAGGTGCATGTGCATCGGAACAGCGTGGCGTTCGGATAATGCGGCGGCGGTTTCCAGCGCCTGGTCGGACAACCAGTGCAGGTTCGACGGCGCCAGTTGTACCCGCAGCATCGGATCGTCGTGCAAGCGGCGAATCAGTTCCTCGAAGACCGACACCTGATCGGACAGCGGCGTCGTGAACTTGCGGAAATACGCCGCCATGGCCGGACGCAAGCCTGGCGGCAGTCGGGCGACAAAGTCCTGGTCGGCTTCGTAGACCAGGCGATTCTGGTCGCGCAATGCCATCGAATAGGAGGCGCGCATGCCAATTGCCCGGTAGGCGGATACCACCTTCTCGGCAGCTGCCAGGATGTCAGCCGGGCCGCCCGGCGCCCGGCTGTGCAGGTGTTGCACCGTTGTCACGCCGCTGGCGATCATCTCGAACGCCGCATACAGGGTATCGGTGTAGAGGTCGACGTCACGCAGCGCCAAGCGGCTCGCAAACCACAGTTCGAGAGGATGGTCTTGCGAGCCCAACTGCAATGGTGTCAACCCGACATGATGGTGCGCATTCACAAAGCCCGGCAGCACGGCAAAACCGGGGCCTCCGGCGCGCTCGGCGTCCGGATTGTCCCGGGTCAGCGACTCGATCGGGCCGATAGCGCTGATGGTCCCTCCATCGACCAGTACGGCCGCCTCACGGTGAAGCGTCGGCGTATCGTCGGCTTGAAAACCTTGCAGCACAAATGTGCCGCAGATCAGTTTTTTTGACATCGTGACCGGCAATGGGATCGCGGTTGAAAGCGTGGGTGCCTGGACATCTGAGAGAATTCAAACAATTTCTGATATTAATCTAACCAGTGTTATCGCATGATAGCTAGCAAACGCAAGGCCGAACGGCTGGCGCTGATCGACAACCACCTGGCACAGAAAGGCGTATTGCGCCTTCGCGACGCGGTGGCGTTGCTCGGGGTGTCGGAAATGACGGTGCGCAGGACGCTGGCCGAACACAGCGAACGTTTCTCGTATTACGGCGGATACATCCTTCCCGCTGCAACCGCGGAAGGGCCGGCCGCCTTTGATCTGCAGCAGGACGCGGGTAGCAATGCCGAGGCCAAGGCCCGGGCCTGCGAACATGCGCTGGCCCTGATTCAACCCGATGACACCATATTCATCGACTGCGGAACAACTCTGGAAAACCTGGCGCGCCTGCTGCCGAACGAACTGACACTGACGGTGATCTGTCACTCGTTGAATGTGGCGAACTGGCTGGCGAAAAAACCCAAGGTTCAGATGATTCTGCTCGGCGGGCAGTTCCAGCCCGAATCGGTGTCGTTCTCCAGCGTCGATGGTGTGTTTGGCGGAGGTGGTGACGACCTGTCGCGATTTGGCGTACACAAGGCGTTCATATCGGCCGGTGGTGTGGATATCACGCGTGGCGTGACATGCTCGTACATGCACGAGGCCATCGTCAAGAAGCAGGCGATGGCCGTGGCGCGCAAAAACTACCTGGTGTTTGATGAAAGCAAGTTCAATCGACTGCGGCCTGCGCTGTTTGCCAAGGTGGACGCATTTGACGCCTTGATCACGGAGAACGGCGCCCGGTAATTTCTGCGGCCTGCGTCGAACCGGATTGCGGGGCGATTGCGCGCGGCAGGCCGTAGCTCGAAGTTCGCCAAGTATGGAGTTGTAATGCCGGCAGTTGTTTGTTAGTATTCTAACAAAATTGGTTTTATCCTTTTCACAAACGAGGAACACGCATGACGCAGATTTCCAGACGCAAAATCGTTCAGTTCATGGCGGGTAGCACGGCCGGCGCGTTGGCGCTGCCGCCCATCCTGCGGGCCCAGGAGGCTCGGGAACTGGTGTTGATCACGTATCCGGGGCGATTGTCAGAGCCGCACCGCTGGTTGGCCGACCAGATGGAGGCGCGGCATGCCAACCTGAAGATTCGCCTGGTCCCTTCGGATAGCCAGGACATGGTTGCGCAGATCAAGGCGGCGCAGGGTTTTTCGCCCTACGACGCGGCACCCAATGACGAGCCGCCGCACCTGATCGGCATCAACGAAGGTTATCTGGGCCGGCGCAATCCGTCGGCACTGAAAAACCTGGATGCGGTCTACCCGGAACTGCTCCGCAAAAGCCAGGGTTATGGTGTACCCGCAACCTATTCGCTGGTCGGGATTGCCTACAACACAGCGTTGGTCAAGACGCCGCCGCAAAGCTGGGCCGACCTGTGGAAGCCCGAATACAAGGGCAAGATCGGGATCGCGCGCACGTCGTCCAACCTGGGGCTGGCCACACTGGCGATAGCCGCCAAGACCCACGGCGGATCGGAGAGCGATCTGGATGTCGGCTGGGACCGCCTGAAGGCGCTCGATGCAAAGGCCGCGCGTTCGCCGGCGAGCCTCACGCAGATGCTCGAGCGCGAGGAAATCGCATTGGCACCCCTGTGGAACAACAACACCGCGGCCGCTGCCAGCAAAGGCCTGCCGATCGCATTCGTCAAACCCAGGCCCGGCGCGATCGCCATAATTTCGTTCTTCTCGGCGATCGCCAAGACCCGCCACCCAGCCCTTGTGGACGAGTGGCTCGACGGCATCCTCAGCCCGGCGTATCAGGCGCGTGCAGCGGGCGCCCCTTATTACTTCGGACCCACGATACGGGGTGTCAGCGTGCCAGCGGATGCACGCCCCTTCACGCCGTCCACGCCGGAAGAAGTTCTCGCGCTGCAGACCATCGACTGGCCCAAGATCGTGCCGGTACGCGGGCAATTGGTCGAGCGCTTCGATCGCACTTTTGCAATGTAAACCCCACCCACAGGAGATTTCGCATGACCAAGCCGTTCATACGCCGCAGTTTCATCAAGGGTGCTGCCGGCGCCGCACTGGGCGCCGTCGCGCCGATGCTGGTGCGCGCCCAGGAGGCCCGGGAACTGGTGATCGTTAGTTTTGCCGGTGCGTTGCAGGAGCCCCATCAGTGGCTCGCGCGGCGCATCGAGGGGCGCCACCCTGGGCTGCGGATCCGGCTCGTGCCCAGTGAGAGCCAGGATGTCGTGGCCCAGATCAAGGCGGCGCAGGGTTTCTCACCGTATGACACGATGCCCAACGGTGAGCCGCCACACCTGATCGGCATCCGTGAGAGTTATATCCAGAAGGTCGATCCCAAGTTGTTGCCCAACTACGGCAATGTGTTTCCCGAGTTCATCCAGAAGAGCCAGGGTTATGGCGTTCCAGTCAGTTATTCATTGATCGGCATTGCGTACAACGAGAAGCTGGTGAAGACCCCGCCCAAGGCATGGACCGACATGTGGAAGCCGGAGTACCGCGGCAAGGTGGGGATACCGCGCGCTTCGTCCAACCTCGGGCTGGGCGCGCTGGTGATCGCCGCCAAGGTGTTCGGTGGTTCAGAGGACAACCTGGATCCCGGTTGGGCCAAGCTGCAGGAGCTGAAGCCGCAGGTGGGGCGTTCCCCGACGCAGTTGTTGCAGATGCTCGAACGCGAAGAAATCGCGGTAGCGCCGCTGTGGAACAACGACGCCGCTGGCGCCGCGCAAAAAGGGCTTCCGATCAAGTTCGTGCAGCCCGATCCCGGTCCGGTTGCCATAATTTCGTTCATGTCAGCGATCACCAAGACGCGGCATCCCGAACTCGTCAATGAATGGATGAACGAATTGCTGTCGGCCGAGTACCAGACCATGGCGGCCAGGGCGCCGTATTTCTTCGGCCCGACTGTCAAAGGCGTCGCGATTCCGGAAGGCGCGCGCGCCTATACGCCATCAACACCAGCCGAGGTATTGCGACTGCAGTCGGTGGATTGGTCCAAGATAGCACCGATTCGCGGCAAACTTGTGGAGCAGTTTGACCGGTTATTCGCGAGCTGATGGCGGTTCAGGTGATTCTCCAGAGTGATTCGCCGCTGCGGCGGGACATCGACCGCCAGCCGGAGGTGCTCACGGCGCTGTCGGCGCGGGGCGATGCATTTGTGGCAACCGGTGTACGCCAGTTGCAGCCCGGCCCCGGTGGTCGTGTCTACGTCACCGGCTGCGGCGACGGATTTTTCGCCGCGCTAGCGGGCCAGGCGTTTGCTGAACGCCAGGGCCTGGACTGGCGACCTATCAGTGCGCTGGACATGCTGCTGGCTGCGCAACGGCTGACTCCGGCCGACCGTGTCATCGCCATTTCCATGTCTGGCAATGTCGATCGCACGGTGGAGGCGGCCAGGGCGGTCCAGGCCGCGGGGACGCCGCTGGTTGCACTGGTCAACAGCGCGCATGGCGGCCGGCTTGGCGAACTGGCGCTGGCGCGTATGTCGCTGGACATCGATGACATTGCGCCATTCCTTTGCGGTACAACCAGTTATTCGGCGACCTTGCTGGCGCTGATGGCGCTGGCTGCTGGCGCCGCTGGTGGTCGAGCGGCACCCCGAATAGATCAGGTGCTGGCCGCGCAGCGGACGGCGCTGCGTCTGAGCGACAAGGTGTTGCCTGGCATTGAATTGCCCAGCGGTGTGCGCCTGTTGTCAGCCGGCGCCGACCGGGGCACGGTTGCGTACGGGGCGGCGAAACTGGTTGAGCTCACACGTGTCCCGGCCTGGAGCGCCGACCTAGAGGAGTTTGCCCATAGCCAATATTGGTCGATGCCCGCGACCGACCTGGTCGTGGTGGTCGTGGCTGATCCTGGTTTGGCCAGCTACGCAGACGAGGCCTGCGGCGCCTTGGCCGAGCTTGGGGTCGTGACGCTGGCGGTGGATACGCAGGCCAGCCCGGTGCCCCGCGCGACGCACCGTATCACGCTGCCTGCGTGCGACGCGGCGCTGGCACCGCTGGTGACGGCCCTGCCGCTGCAATTGCTGGCGGCCGAGCTTGCTCGCCGCTCCGGGCTCGATCCCGACACCCGCAACCACCTGAAATCGGATGCGACGCGGTTTCGCGTCAGTCGCATGCTGACGCGTCGCTCGCTTCTGGGCACGGGGGCCTGATGCATCAGGCGCGCATCCGTGTCGTGGGCTATCTGTCGCTCGATACCTTGCATGTTGCAGGCGTAGCGTTCGAACAGGTGCCTGGCGGCGCGGGGTTGTACGCTGCGTTGGGCGCGCGTCATGCGGGTGCGGCGGTGTCCATCGAGGCGGTGGTCGGGGAGGATTATCCGCAGCTTTGGCTGCAGGCACTGGATGCATTGGGTATCGACGTGTCGCGCGTGCAACGTGGCGCCGGTCGCACCCGCACAACGACCTTGCAGTATGGCAGCGACGGTCGGCGGGCCTCGCCGCATTTCCGCGACGCCGTGTGGTGGGAGCGTACCCGCGTGCTGGCGCCAGTCGTACGCGACAGCCTGGGGCAGGTTGACGCGGTCGTGGCTTGCCCGATGCCGGTGGAAAGCTTGTCGGCGTTGTTGCATCAGGTGGTACCGGCCGGTGTGCCGGTGGTTGCCGATACCAGTGAGGCTTTCGTGTCCGATAACCCGCGACGACTGCTGCAACTCATCGGCCAACTGGCCATATTTGCGCCGAGCCGTGAGGAGACGCGCCTGTTGTTGCCGCAGTGCGACGATGACGCCGCGGTGGCCTTTCTAGCGCGCCATGGCGCACACATCCTGCACAAGCGTGGCGCGCAGGGTGCGGTGGCGATGACGGCCCACGGGTCGGCGACAGTGCGCATACCCGCGCCGCCCGCCGTGGTGGTGGACCCCACGGGTGCGGGCGACGCGACGGTGGGTGCTTTGGCGGCCCATTGGGCAGGCGGCGGCGATTTTCTGGCCGCCGCGACCGCTGCCCTGGCGACCGGCGCATTGGCGACAACCCGCGTGGGGCCGGCGGCACTGGGTCTCGTGACCCGGCCGCTCGCGCATTCGCAATGAACGATAGCAACAAGGACGACATCGGTTATCTGGTGATTGACCAGATATCCAAAAGCTTCGGCAAGCAAAAGGTGCTGGCGGATTGCAGTCTGAGCGTACCCAGGGGCACGGTCCTGACACTGCTCGGACCATCGGGATGCGGCAAGACGACCCTGCTTCGATCCATCGCCGGCTTTGTCGAACCCGACGCGGGGCGCGTACAGATCGACGGCAGGGACATATCGCAGTTGGCGCCGAATCAGCGTCAGGTCGGTTATGTGTTTCAGAATTACGCCCTTTTCCCGCACCTGAGCGTGGCCAATAACGTGGCCTACGGCCTCAGGGTACGGCGCCGTCCCGCGGACGAGATCGCGCGCAGGGTGGCGCGTGCGCTCGATCTGGTAGACCTCGGCGCGCTCGGATCGCGGTTTCCGGCGCAGCTCTCGGGCGGGCAGCAGCAACGCGTGGCGATTGCACGCGCACTGGTGCTCGAGCCCTCGGTGCTGCTGCTGGATGAACCGTTTAATGCACTCGATGCCAGGTTGCGGCTCACGATGCAGATTGAATTGCGCAAGTTGATTGAGCGCGTTGGCGTCACGTCGATATTCGTGACCCATGACCAGCTCGAGGCCATGACCTTGTCGGATAACGTCGCGGTGATGCGCGCGGGCGCCATCGAGCAATTCGGCCCCCCGCTGGATCTTTACGATCGGCCGCGGACGCCGTATGTGGCCAATTTCATCGGGCGTGCAAACCTGATTCCCGGCCGTTGCGACAGGGGTTTCTTTGCCGGCACGCAGCCGATTGCCACGGGTATCGCCGACGGCGACGCTACGTTGGTGGTGCGCCCCGAGAACCTGACAATCGAGACCGGAGCGGGGCCGGGTTGGGCAGGCACGATCGGCTTTGCAACCGCGATCGGGCCGACGATCGAATACGAGATCGACTGTGGGTGGGCAGAGCCGTTGCGCGCGGTGGTGCGGCGGCATTTCGGCCGTGGAACGATCCCGGCCAAGACCCCCGTGCGGGCGGTGATCAGCGACCCGCAGGCGGCGCTGGTGTTGGCAGGAAACCGCTCCCATGACGACTGACGCGATGGCATGGCCGGCGGCACGCAGGCGCTGGCTGCATCCCCTGACGAGTGGTGGATTTGCGCCGGTCTTGCCGGCTGTGGTCTACCTGGTGATATTCATGGTGTTGCCCATCGGTACCTTGCTGCTGTTCGGCTTCGTGAATATCGAACGTGGCCGCATCGTCGGGGACAGCTTCACCGTGCAACCGATGCTGGCCGCGTTGAACGACTCGCTGGTGTGGCGCCTGATGTGGCGCAGCTTCTGGGTTGCCGCCGTTTCGACCTTGTTGACACTGGTACTTGCGTACCCGGTGGCGTATGTCTATGGTGAATTGCGTGGCATCTGGCGTACCGTGTTGCTGGTGGCCATCGTCTCGCCACTGCTGACCAGCGCGCTGGTGCGCGCCTATGCCTGGCTGGTGATACTCGGAGGCCGCCGCGGCATCGTGAACCAGGCGCTGCTTTCGACCGGCATCATCGACGAGCCGTTGCGCATTCTGAACACCAACCTGGCGGTGCTGATCGGCATGACTCAGATCCATCTGCCGTTCATGATCCTGCCCTTGCTGGCGGTCTTGTCGGAGCGCGACAAACGCCTGGAAGAAGCGTCGCTGAACCTCGGCGCCAGCCGCACCAGCACGTTCTTCCGCGTCACCGTACCAATGAGCATGCCGGCCATCATCGCCGGCCTGGCGCTTGTGTTTGCCGTCTCGTACACCAACTTTATCGTACCGCAGCTGCTCGGTGGCGGCAGTTATTCGACCCTGGCGGTTCAGGTCTACGAACAGACGATCGTGGTGCTGGACTGGACCCGGGGCGCGGTGTTGGCAACGCTGTTGTTGGGAACATGTTTCGCCTTCGTGTTCTTGATTGTCGGCTTGGGTGCACGCATCACACGCTGGAACGAGGTGCGCAGATGAGCACCTCGCGCCGCTCCCTGCCCCTTGCCGATCGCATCGGGCGGGCCGTGCTGATCGCAGTGACCGCATTCTCCGTGCTGCTGCTGGTGGCGCCAAGCCTGATTGTGATTGCGATCTCGTTCGAGCCGCGGGCCTACATCTCGTTTCCGCCGTCCGGATTCACGCTGCGCTGGTACCAGGCCGTTCTGGAAAACCGGCAACTGATGGATTCGATCGTCGTCAGTCTGCGCACCGCGTTGATGGTGATGGTGATCTGCCTGGTGATCGGTGTTCCCGCGGCGTTCGCCAGCGTGCGTGCCGCTTTCCCGGCAAGGCCGGTGTCAACGCGTTTCTGCTGTCGCCCCAGATGATGCCAGGCATGGTGCTCGGCATCGCCAGCCTTTTTTTCGGTGCCTATGTGTCGTTTCGGGCTTCCAATACGATGCTGGTGCTCAGCCTGTCGGTGTTTTGCCTGCCGTTCGTGATCCGCATCACGATGGCCCGGTTGGCCGGACTCGACGCCAGGCTCGACGAAGCCAGCGCGAACCTGGGGGCCGGAGCGCTCGAGACGTTCGTGCGTGTCACCTTGCCGCAGCTGGGCCCGGCGTTGCTGGCCGCCGGCGCCTTCACCTTCATCGAGGCGTTCGACAACGTCACCGTGTCCCTGTTCACCTCGGACGTGCGTGGCCGGCCTTTGCCGGTGGAACTGTATTACCTGGTGCAGTTCGAAAGTTCCCCGGTGATCGCCGCCATATCCGCGCTGGAGATCGGGCTGTCGTTTCTGGCGATGTTGCTGATCGCCAAGACGGTGGGCCTCGATCGCCTGGGCCGCTGACACACTCCAGATTTGGTACTACCTGACATGACCGATTATTCCGAGCGCCTGCGCGCCCTGACGGCAGAGCCGTCGCGAGATCTCGCTGGCGACCCACACCGACTGGCCCGCGTCGCGCGCACACGCTCGGAGATGATGGTGCAGGGTTCGGCTATCTCCACCACGCTTGCCGCCGAGGCCGACGCCATCACGCGGATCGCACAGCGGCTGCGCGCGCGCGCAATCCGGCAGGTGGTCGTGGCCGGCTGTGGCGACTCCTGGCACGTGGGTGCGGGCGTCGCGCATGCGTGGGAGTCGCTGGCGGGAATACCTCTGCGTGCGGTGCAGGCGCTGGACTATGCATGTTACGGGGCCGCGGTTGCCGATGCGCAGACGCTGGTGGTCGGAATCAGTTCAGGTGGTTCGACGCCGGCTGTGTTGTCGGCGCTGCGCGCCGCGCGGCGGCGTGGCGCTTTCACGCTGGGCATATCCAATACCGTTGGCAGCCAGGTGCTGACCGAGACCGATGCGGCATTGGTCGTGCACGCGTCGCGCAAGGGCTGGCCTACACAATCGAGCACGGCGACGATGGCGTTGTTGATACGGCTGGCGCAGGACTTGGCGGGCAATTCCCGCGCGCGTGGACTGGGTGCCGAGCTTGACACGGTTCCTGCGCTGGTCGATGCGCTGGTGCAGGCGCTTGATGCGCCGATGACGGCCATCGCGACCGAAGTTGCCGCGGCAAGGCTGCTGCTGTTTGCAGGGCTGGGGCCGAACTACGCGGCGGCGGCTTTTGGTGCCGCGAAGATCAAGGAACTGTCGCCGATCCATGCGTTCGTGTTGCCATTGGAGGAGTACCACCACTACCGATCGCAGAAGGCTGGCGATCCACTGATCCTCGTGATCACCGATCCAGCCAGCCATGAGCGGGCGCTTGATACGGCGCTGGTCAGCGAGGCAGCAGGCGGCTGGACGCTGGCGGTGGTGGCTGAGGACCTGCCCGAGATTGCCTCTCGGGTGCAGCACACGGTCCGGGTTCCGTCGATCCGCCCTGAGCTGGCGGCACTGGTGTCGAGTATTCCCTTGCACCTGTTCGCCTACCATTTTGCGCAGGCACGCGATGCGCTTGGACTGGGGTATCCGGGTGCCTACCCGGAACCCTGACAGCGCCACCATCCCGGGCGGAATGCCATGGTGCGACTGTTCACTGCCGGGGGCATGATCATCGACAACGTCGTCAGTGCCGACGGCATGGTGCAACGCGAGACGCTGGGCGGCAATGGCGTGTATTCGGCGGCTGGCGCCCGGTTGTGGCTCGATGATGTGGGCATCGTGGCAGTCGTTCCGCGCAACTACCCGGCGCGATGGTTGGACACGCTGCGCGACGCCGGCATTGATACCACCGGTATCACGGTTCGCGAGGAAACCGTCGGTTGCTCTGAATGGTTTTTCTACCGCAGCGACGGCAGCCGTGCCGATCAGCTGTATGCCGAGCCGGGCACTTTCGAAGCATTTGGTCTTGCCGGCAATCACCTCGAACCCGACCAGGCCGCGGCATTCGAAGCCTATTTGCGCTCGCGCGCGGTCCCTGGACCCGACTTCGCGGCATTTCGCCGCCTGCATCCGGTTCGCAGCACCGACGTGCCGGCCGCGTACCGCCGGGCACTGGGTGTTCACCTGGCTCCGAACAGCCCTGCCGCGCAGCTGGGCATGGCGCGGGATCTGCACCAGCCTGGACGCCGGATCACGCTCGATCCGGGATACCATGCGGCGGAACTTGTCGACGGGCCAATGTCCGCATTGCTGCCCTTGCTCGACGCGATACTGCCGAGCGAAAAGGAACTGCGTGTCATGGCGCCCGGCATGTCGAACCTGGACGGCCTGGCGCACCTGCGCCGCGCGGGTGCTGCGGTGGCCGTGGTCAAGCTGGCCGCGGCTGGCGCCATGCTGGTCGACCGCATCCGTCCCGCTGCGGTGACGATTCCGATCCTGCCGGTGGATGCAGTGGACCCGACTGGCGCAGGTGATGCGTTCTGTGGTGGGTTTCTGGCCGGCCTGGTGGCAACCGCCGACCCGGTCTGCGCCGCCTTGTGCGGTACAGTGTCGGCGTCTTTTGCAGTCGAATCCTTCGGACCATTGCGCCTGTTCGCGGCGCAGCGCGACGAAGTCATGCAGCGCTGGCAATTGCTGGCGCGGCTTTGCGCGCTGCCGCGGACCGACCACTTTCTTTCTGAACTTGCGGCCTTGCGCCGACCTTCCCCATGAATCCAGCCCAACCGTCCTCAGCACCCGTTGATCGCACCATCATCGCTGCATTGCACCTGCCCGATCTTGCCGTGGCACGGCAGACCTCGATGGCCTACCTGGAAGATTACGTGCTGGCCAATGCGGCGGTGTTTGCCAAGGCAGGTGTGCCCTCGCTGATGCTGCAGGATCAGACGCGGCAAAATGGGCCGGCGACACCGTCCACCGTGGCGCTGATGGCCGCGCTCGGCAGCCTGTTGCGCCGCACCTATCCGGCCATCGACCTGGGCATCATCATCCAGGCGCACGATGCAGTGGCTCCCCTGGCGATCGCCCACGCGTGCGGCGCCAGTTATGTCCGGTTGAAGGTTTTCGTGGCTGCCGCGATGACGATGGAGGGCGCCAAGTCGGCCCTGGCGGTCGAAGCGCGCAGCTACCGCCATGAGCTGCGGCGGGACGATATCGCATTGTTTGCCGACGTGTTCGACCGCACCAGCGTGCCGATGATCGATGTGTCGCCGGATGAGGCGGCCCAGGCGGCCGTGCGCCTGGGGGCCGACGCGCTGATCCTGACCGGCGCCACTTTCGCCGATTCGCTCGAGCGCGTGCGCAAGGCCAAGGCAGCGGGCATCCGACGTCCGGTGTTGGTGGGGGGCAGCGTCACCAAGGACAACGTCGCGCAAGCGCTGGCCGTGGCGGACGGCGCTATTGTTTCCACCTCGCTGATGTGTGACGACCCGGCGGCGACCGACCTGGTGCGCTGGGACGGCGACAAGACGCAACGGTTCATGGACGCGGTCCGTGCGCTGGCGCCCGGCCGTGGCCGCAAAGGCTGATATGGCCCAGGTTCAGGTATTGGCAGCGGACCGGGATTTCGACGGTTATCGTGGGGCGCCGCCGGCGATCCGGTGGCCGCATGGACACCAACTCGCCGTGTCGATAGTTGTCAATGTGGAGGAGGGGGCGGAGTTGTCCATCGGCATGGGGGACGAGTCCAACGAGTTCATTTACG